>MERE01000081.1 GCA_001771975.1 Betaproteobacteria bacterium RIFCSPLOWO2_02_FULL_68_150
GCGCAAGAACGTGCTGCCGGCGCTGCGCGATATCTACGACGAGATCTGGATCTACGGCCTGCCGCAGATCTGCAACCCGCTCGAAGGCATCTCGCTGCCCCTCGGCGTGCGGCAGAAGATGGTCTACACCGGTTACCTGCATCGCGAAGTGCCTACCGATGGTGCGCCGCCACGGCTGCCCGAGATCACGCACAAACCGTACCTCCTGGTGACCACCGGCGGCGGTGGCGACGGCGAGAGCCTGACCGAGTGGGTGCTGCGCGCCTACGAACACGACCCGCTGCTGCCGTATCCGGCGCTGTTCGTGCTCGGCCCGTTCATGCAGCCGGAACGCCAGGCCGAATTCCTCGACCGTGCCGCGCGGCTGAAGCGGGTCGACATGATCACGTTTCACAGCCATCTCGAGACGCTGGTGGCGCGCGCCGCCGGGGTCGTGGCGATGGGCGGCTACAACACCTTCTGCGAGGTGCTCTCGCTCGACAAGCGCGCGCTGATCGTGCCGCGTACGGCGCCGCGCCTGGAGCAGTACATCCGCGCCTCGCGCGCCGCCTCGCTCGGTCTGGTCAGCATGCTGGCGGACGACGGCCGCTATGACGGCGCGACGATGGCGGCGGCGCTGCGCCAGATGCCGCGCCAGCACCGGCCGTCGGATGTGATCGTCCCCGGATTGCTCGAAGGGCTGCGCAACGTGTCGCGGCTGGTCGCGCCGTGGATCGAGAGGTCGCAGGACGCGGCGCAACAGTCGCACGTGCACTCTGCCTGAGCCGATGGGCGCACCGCGGCAGGGCCGCGTCGCCGTGGTCCTGAAGGGATATCCGCGGCTCTCCGAAACCTTCATTGCGCAGGAAATCGCGGCGCTCGAGCAACGTGGCCTCGAGATCCTGATCGTGTCGCTGCGCCATCCCACCGACGATCGCACGCATCCGGTGCACGCTGAGATCAGGGCACCGCGGCTGTACCTGCCGGAATACCTTTACCAGGAGCCGCTGCGCGTGCTGCGCGCGTGGTGGCGCATGCGCGGTTGCCGCGCATATCGGCAGGTGCGCAATCTCTGGCTCAAGGACCTGCGGCGCGACCCGACCCCGAACCGGGGCCGTCGGTTTGGACAGGCGCTGGTGCTGGCAAGCGAACTTCCCGGCGACGTGACGCACCTGCACGTGCATTTCCTGCATACCCCGGCCTCGGTGACGCGCTACGCGGCGGCGCTGCGCGGATTGCCGTGGAGCGGATCGGCCCACGCCAAGGACATCTGGACGACCCCGGACTGGGAAAAGCGCGAGAAGCTGCAGGACTGCAAATGGCTCGTAACCTGCACCGCAGCGAATTTCGCGCATCTGGCGGCGCTCGCGCCGCAAGGGCGTGTGGAACTGGTTTACCACGGCATCGATCTGAACCGTTTTCCGCCACCGCCGCCGGCGCCGCCACGCGAGCGCAATGGCGCCGCAGCGGAGGATCCCGTGATCGTCCTGTCGGTCGGGCGGCTGGTGGAAAAGAAAGGCGTCGACGTCCTGCTGTGGGCGCTCGCGCTCCTGCCGCGCTCGCTCAACTGGAGGTTCGTGCACGTGGGCGGCGGTCCGCTGCGACGCGCGCTCGAGGCGCGAGCCCGCGCGCTGGGCGTGGCCGAGCGCGTCACCTGGCGCGGGGCGCTTTCGCAACAGCAGCTGCTCGAGGAATACCGCGCCGCCGATTTGTTTGCGCTCGCCAGCCGGATCGCGCGCGACGGTGACCGCGATGGACTGCCGAACGTGCTGATGGAAGCGCAAAGCCAGGATCTGCCCTGCCTGGCCACCAGTGTCTCGGGAATTCCCGAGCTGGTCGAGCCTGATGTCACCGGCGTTCTGGTAGCGCCGGAATCGCCCGAGGCGTTCGCCGGGGAACTGGAAGCGCTGATCTGCAACCCGGCGCGGCGCCGCGCGCTTGGCCAGGCGGGGCGCGCGCGGGTCGCCGCGCGTTTCGGCCTCGAGAGCAACATCCTCCGGCTGGCGGAAAAGTTCGGCCTGCGCGAGGGGCCCGAAACGATTGCCCGCGCGGCAACGCGATAGTGCACCGCATGCGCATCGCGTTTTATGCCCCGCTCAAATCGCCGACCCACGGCACGCCGTCCGGCGATCGCCGTGTGGCTGCGCTGTTCATGCAGGCGCTGCGGCTTGCCGGCCACCGCGTCGATCTGGTGTCAGACTTTCGCAGCCTCGATGCGCATGGCGATGCCGCGCGCCAGCTCGACTTGCGCGCGCAGGGCCAGCAGTTGTTGCACCGAATGGTCTCGGACTGGCAGCGTGGAGCGGGCACGGCGCGTCCGGATCTCTGGTTCTCCTACCACGTGTACTACAAGGCACCCGATTGGCTCGGACCAGGGGCCTGCATGGCGCTCGGCATTCCGTACGTGATTGCCGAAGCATCCTATGCGCCCAGGCGTGCGGGCGGCCCGTGGGCACTGGGCCACGAAGCGGCGCGCGCAGCCATTGCGGGCGCCAATCTGGTGGTCTGCCCGACGCACCACGACATGGAATGCCTTCGAGCGCTCGTCGCTGCGCCGGACCGTTTGGTGCGGCTGCCGCCATTCGTGGATCCAGGGCTGTTTCTCGACGCCCGGCAGGAACGTGCCGCGCATCGCGCGCGGCTTGCCGGCGCGCACCGGCTGGATGAGCGACTCCCCTGGATCGTGGTCGCCGCGATGATGCGCGCGGGAGACAAGCTTGCTTCCTACCGCGAACTCGCCGCCGCGCTGGCATTGCTGGGTGACCTGCCATGGCAGGTGGTGATCGCGGGCGACGGACCCGCGCGCCCTGAGGTCGCCGAGGCATTCAACCGGGCGGCGCCGGGGCGCGCCCGGTTCCTCGGCGAACAGGCAAGCGCCGATCTGGCTGCGACCTATGCGGCATGCGATCTTTTTCTCTGGCCGGCGGTCAACGAGGCATACGGCATGGCGATGCTGGAAGCGCAGGCGGCCGGGGTTCCGGTTGTCTCGTGCGCACTGCGGGGGGTGCCGGACGTGGTTCGCGATGGCCAGACCGCGCTGCTGGTTCCCCCGCACGATGTGCGAGCCTTGGCGGCGATGGGGCGCGCTTTGCTGCTGGATCCCGAACGGCGCCGCGCGATGGGCGCGCGGGCACAGGTGTGGGTCGCCAGCGAACGCAGCGTCGAGGTTGCAGCGGCGCGGCTCGACGAGGCCCTCGCCCAGGTCGTCGTGCGTGCGGGCCTCCGGTGAACCGAAAGCGCGTCCTCGTCTACGTGCAGCATCTCCTCGGCGTCGGCCATCTCAGACGGGCGGTGACGCTCGCGCGCGCCATGGCGGAGCAGCAACTCGACGTGACGCTGTTGAGCGGGGGCTACGAGGTTCCCGGTCTGGCGGCGCCCGGCGTCCGCTGGATTCAGCTGCCGCCTGCGGCCGCATTGGACGAGCGTTTTGCCGTCCTGGTCGATGCCCAGGGCAACGCGGTGAACGACGCCTGGCGCGCGCATCGCAAGGAGGCCCTGCTGGGCGCCTGGCGCAAACTCGAGCCGCATCTTCTGCTGCTCGAGCTGTTCCCGTTCGGCCGGCGACAGATGCGGTTCGAGATCCTGCCCTGGCTCGACGAGGCAGCGGCGGCCGCGCATCGCCCGGTAATCGTCGCTTCGGTGCGCGACGTGCTGGGCGGGGGTCAGCGCGACCCGGCGCGGCAGGACGAAATGCTCGCTCTGTTCGAGCGCTATTTCGACCACTTGCTGGTGCACGGCGATCCGGAGTGGCTCCCGTTCGATCGCACCTTCCGCCATGCTGCGGCGCTTGGGGCGCGCCTGCATTACACCGGCTATGTGGTCGACCGCCGCGAATCCCCGGGCGCAAATGAGTTCGCCGGCCGCGGCGAGATCGTCGTCTCGGCGGGAGGCGGCGCGGTCGGCGAGCGCTTGCTCGAGACGGCGATTCGCTGCAGAGCGCATACCCGCCTCGCCGGGCTCACCTGGCGGGTGCTTGCCGGAGTCAACGTGACGCCCACCTCCTGGGCGCAGTTGCAGGCGCTGGCCGCGCAACTGGGCTCCGGCCGCGTCATCGTCGAGCGGTCGCGCAATGATTTTCCGGTGCTATTGAGGAATTCCTCGCTCTCGATCAGTCAAGCCGGCTACAACACCCTGATGGAGATCCTGGACGCGGGGGCGCGAGCGGTCGTCGTGCCGTTCGCCGCAGGGGCGGAGATCGAGCAGACCGTGCGCGCGAAAACGTTCGCCGCCGCTGGCCGCATCGAACTGCTGGAGGAGACGATGCTGTCCCCGCAAATGCTCGCGGACGCGGTGGATCGCGCCGCGAGCCGGCCGCGACCGGCTCGCGGCGGCGTCGATCTGGAGGGCGCGCGCAAGAGCGCCGAACGGATTGCGGCGTGGGCGAGGGGTGCGACGTGGTGACGAGCGGCGCATGGCAGGCGCTCGCCGATGAGTGCGCGCGCTGGCATGACCTCGGAAGACCGGTCGAATTCTGGTGGCGCGACGACGATGCGGTGCAGCTCGTTGCGCCGCTCGCGCGCTTGCTGGCAATGGCCGAGGCCACTCAGGTGCCGATTGCGCTGGCGGTGATTCCGGAGGCGGCCGATGCGGCGTTTCTGGGCGGCCTGAGCGCTCGCGTCTGCGTGCTGCAACATGGCGTCGATCATCGCAATCGGGCTGCGGCGGGCGAAAAGAAGACCGAATTTCCGGGAACGGAACCGCTCGAGGCGACGCTCTCGCGACTGGCGCGCGCCCGGATTCGGCTCGGCGCAGCTGCGGCGGAGCGTTTCGTCGACGTACTCGTGCCGCCATGGAACCGATTGTCCGGACAGCTCGTCGCACGTCTTCCCGCTGCGGGATTTCGCGGCCTGAGTCGCTATGGCGCGCGACATGCGGCGGAAGCCGCGCCGGGAATACGGCAATCGAATGCCCACGTCGACCTCATCGCCTGGCACACCGGGCGTGGATTCGCAGGCGAGGAGGCGGCGCTCGGACTTGCAGTCGCTCATCTGGCGCAGCGCCGCCTGGGCGCGGCGGACCCGGGCGAAGCAACCGGCTGGCTTACGCACCATGCCTGCCATGACGAGGCGGCCTGGCAATTTCTCGCGAGGCTGTTCGAGGTCTCGCGCCGCCTGCCGGGCGTTCGGTGGGTCGCGGCGCGTGAGCTGTTCCCGGATCGGGCAACGGCGTGACGCGCGCGTATCGTTACGGATCACGCGCCATCGCGATCGAGTGCGCGCAGGGTGTCGCCGGGTTTGCACTGGCGGTGGGTCTGCTCGCGCTCGCCCGGCCCGCCGGCCCCTTGATCTGGGCGCTGGCTGCGGCTGGCGCCCTGTTCCTCGTATACTTCGGCAGGGCAGTGGTTCGCTTTCTGACCCGAATCGAGCTGGACGAGCATCGAATCCGCGCGCGCGGGCCGCTGGGTGCAAGTATTCCCTGGGATGAGATGCGCTCGCTGCGGCTCAACCATTACACGACGAGAAGCGATCGTTCTGGGGGATGGATGCAGCTCGAGGTGCGCGGCACGCAGCGCTCGATCCGGATTGATTCGACCCTGATCGAATTCGCCGGCCTTGTCGCGCTCGCCGCCCGGGAGGCGTCGCGGCGCGGGAAAGTTCTCGACCAGTGCACGCGTTCCAACCTTGGTGCGCTCGGCATTTCGTCCCATGGCTGACGTTCTCACGGTCCGCGATCTCAAGGTGTACCTCGACGTCGACGCCGGCACGGTGCGCGCGGTCAACGGCGTGTCGTTTCGCGTGCCCGCGGGCGGAACCGTGGCGCTGGTGGGCGAATCGGGGTCCGGCAAATCGATCCTGGCGCAGGCCGTGATGGGGATCCTGCCGCGCGTGGCACGCATCGAAGCTGGCGAGATCCTGTTTCACGACCCCGTTCGCGAAGCCGGCGCGGTGGACGTCGCCAGGCTCGATCCGGACGGTCTGCCGATGCGCTCCATCCGGGGTGGCCGCATCTCGATCATCTTCCAGGAACCGATGACCGCGCTGTCGCCGCTGCACACCATCGGCAACCAGATCGGCGAGGCGCTGGCGCTGCATCGCGAGCTGGGTGCCGCGCAGCGGCGCGAAGTGGTGTTGGAGATGCTGCGCCTGGTGGGCTTTCCGGATCCGGCGAAAGCCGAGCATACCTATCCGTTCGAGCTCTCCGGGGGCTTGCGCCAGCGCGCCATGATCGCGGCGGCGCTGGTGTGCCGGCCGGCGCTGCTGATCGCCGACGAGCCGACCACGGCGCTCGATGTCACCATCCAGGCGCAGATCCTGCAACTCGTGCAGCAACTGCAGGGTGAGCTGCACATGGCGGTGCTGATCATCACGCACGATCTGGGCATCGTCGCCAACATGGCCGACGAAGTCGTGGTGATGTACCACGGCAAGGTCATGGAGGCGGGACCGATCGAGGACATTTTCCGTGATCCGCGCCACCCCTATCTGAAGGCCCTGATGCGCGCGGTGCCGCGCTTCAACATGGCTGCGGGCGAACGGCTGACGCCGATCCGCGAGGCGCGCGCCGCAACCGATCACCTGGTCTCCGGGCGCGGGCGCCCGGGAAGCGAACCCGCGCTCGCGGGGCCGTTGCTCGCGGTGCGCAATCTCAGCAAGTGCTTTGTCACGCGCCATACCTCGTGGTTCGGCGCCAAGCCCTCAGGCGAGGTGCTGGCAGTCGACGACGTCAGCCTGGAGGTGAATGCCGGCGAGTGCCTCGGGCTGGTCGGCGAATCCGGTTGCGGCAAGACGACCACCGCCAAGATGATCATGCGCGCCATCGCGCCGGATCACGGCGGGATCCTGTTCAACGATCGCGGCACGGTGCGCGACGTGCTCGCGCTCCAGGGCGACGAGCTGTTCGCTTACCGGCGCAAGGTCCAGTTCATGTTTCAGGACCCCTTCAGCTCGCTCAATCCGCGCATGACCGCGTACGACATCATCAGCGAGCCGCTGGTGATTCACCGCATCGGCGACGCCGACGAGCGCTTTGCGCGCGTCAAGGAACTGATGGCGCTGGTGGGGCTGGACATCCGCTTCCTGCGGCGCTACCCGCACAGCTTCTCCGGCGGGCAGCGCCAGCGCATCGGCATCGCGCGCGCGCTCGCGCTCGGTCCCGAGCTGCTGCTGTGCGACGAGCCGGTGTCGGCGCTCGATGTGTCGGTGCAGGCGCAGGTGCTCAATCTCCTGCTCGACCTGCAGGACGCGCTGCAGCTGACCTACATCCTGATCTCTCACAACCTGGCGGTGGTCAATTACCTGGCGGACCGCGTCGCGGTCATGTGCGCCGGTCGGCTGGTCGAAGTGGCGCGCCACGACGAGCTGTTCAGGCGTCCGGTGCATCCCTATACGCGTGCGCTGTTCGCGGCGGTACCGGACCCGGACCTCGACCGCAGGCTCGATTTCACAGCGCTCATGGAGGGCAAGGCGTCCAATCCCGCGGCTTGGCCGGATCCCTTCCGGGTCGGCGGCCCGGCCCGCCCCGGCATGCTCGACCTGGGCGACGGACACCTGGTGCGTGCCAGCGCAAACGCCGATCTCTCGGAGTTCGGAGCGTGACGGTGCTGCGTGCGTTGGCCGTGTTCGCCCTGTCGGCGCTGCTGTGGCCTGCGCACGCCGCGATCCTGGCCGAGGCCATCGAGACGCCGATGCTGAAGGACGACGTCGCCGCAGGAAAGCTCCCGCCGGTGGCCCTGCGTCTGCCGCGGGTGCCCCTGGTCGTGACGCTGGAGGGTGCCGCGGGCGAGCCTGGCCGGCATGGCGGCACGCTCAACACGCTGATCGGCCGCAGCCGCGACGTGCGCCTGCTGGTGGTGTACGGCTACGCGCGGCTGGCCGGCTACGACCGCAGTCTCGCCATCGTTCCGGATATCCTCGAAAGTTACACGGTTGAGGAGGGCCGCCAGTTCACCTTCCGGCTGCGCAAGGGCCACCGCTGGTCCGACGGTGAGCCCTTTACGACGGAGGACTTCCGCTACTACTGGGAAGACGTCGCCGGCAACCGGGAACTGAGCCCATCGGGCCCGCCGCGCGAGCTGCTGGTCGACGGCGAACTGCCGAAATTCGAGGTGCTGGACGAGATCACGCTGCGCTATACCTGGTCGAAGCCCAATCCGGATCTCCTGCCCGGCCTCGCCGGGGCGTCATCGCTGTTCATCTACCGCCCCGCGCACTACCTGCGCCGGTTTCACAAGAAATACTCGAAGAAGGTCGCGCAAGCGGAGGCCGACGGCAGCGCCAAGCGCAAGTGGTCGCAGGTGCACAACCGGCTCGACAACCTGTACCAGTTCGACAACCCGGACCTGCCGACGCTGCAACCCTGGATGAACACCACGCGGCCGCCCGCGGATCGCTTCGTCGCCGTGCGCAATCCGTTTTTCCACCGCGTCGACGCGAACGGCCGTCAGCTGCCCTACCTCGACCGGGTGGTGATGGCAGTCGCCGACTCGAAGCTCATCCCTGCCAAGACCGGCGCCGGCGAGTCGGACCTGCAGGCGCGCGATATCCAGTTCAACAACTACACCTTTCTCAAGCAGAACGAGAAGCGCAACAATTTCCGCACCCTGCTGTGGCGCACCGGCACCGGCTCGCAATTCGCGCTCTACCCGAATCTGAACGTCAACGACGCGGTCTGGCGCAAGCTGCTGCGCGACGCGCGCTTGCGGCGTGCGCTGTCGCTGGCGATCGACCGCGCGCTGGTCAATCAGGTGGTCTACTTCGGCCTCGGCACCGAGTCGAACAACACGGTGCTCTCGGACAGCCCGCTGTACCGGGAGCGCTATCGCAAGCGCTGGGCCAGCTACGACCGCAAGGCCGCCAACCGCCTGCTCGATGAGATCGGCCTGCCGCGCGGCGCCGACGGTGTGCGCCAGCTCCCCGACGGCAGGCCGCTCGAGATCATTGTCGAGACCGCGGGCGAAGGCACCGAGCAGAGCGACATCCTCGAGCTGATCCGCGAGACCTGGCGCGAGGCCGGCATCAAGCTGTTCACCAAGCCCTCGCAGCGCGAGAATTTCCGCAAGCGCGTGTTCTCGGGCGAGACCGTGATGTCGGTCTGGGGCGGCCTGGAGAACGGCATTCCGACTGCCGACATGAGCCCCGAGATGCTGGCGCCGACGAGCCAGCAGCAGCTGCAATGGCCGAAGTTCGGCCAGTTCGTCGAAACCGGCGGCAAGGTCGGCGAGGCGCCCGACATCGCCGAGGTCAAGGAGCTGGCGCGGCTGCTGCAGGCCTGGTACGGCAGCGCCGACCGCGCCGAGCGCGCAGGAATCTGGCACCGCATGCTCGACCTTCACGCCGAGCAGCAATTCGTCATCGGCGTGGTCTGCGGCGTTCCGCAGCCGGTGGTGGCGCGCAATTCATTGATGAACCTGCCGGCGCGCGGGGTCTACAACTGGAACCCGGGCGCCTTCTTCGGCATGTACCGTCCGGATACCTTCTGGTTCAAGTGAGCGCCCCGTGCTGAGCTATACCGTGCGCCGATTGCTGATCATGATTCCGACGCTGCTCGTGATCAGCTTCGTGACGTTCAGCATCATCAAGCTGCCGCCCGGCGACTTCCTTTCCAACCAGATCGCCGAGCTGAGGAGCCAGGGCGACAACGCGGCGCTGGAAAAAGTCGAGTTCCTGCGCAAGCAATACGGACTCGACCGGCCGTTCCCGGAGCAGTACGCGGTCTGGGTCGGATTATGGCCGGGCGAGAAGGGCTTTTCCGGGCTGCTGCAGGGCGATTGGGGCTGGTCGTTCGAATACGATCTCCCGGTCGGCGACGTCGTGGGCGACCGCATGCTGCTGTCGTTCATCCTGAATTTTTCGGTGATCCTGTTTACCTGGGCGGTCGCGTTTCCGATCGGCGTCTATGCCGCCACGCACCAGTACAGTTGGGGCGACCACGGGCTGACGCTCCTCGGTTATGTCGGCCTCGCGACGCCCAACTTCCTGTTCGCGCTCGTGCTGATGTACTTCGCCAACATCGAGTTCGGCCTTTCGATCGGCGGCATCATGGATCCGGATTATCTGGGCCAGCCGTGGAGCCTGGCGAAATTCGGCTCGGTGCTGCAGCACCTGTGGATCCCGGTGCTCGTGATCGGAACTTCCGGCACCGCCGCGATGATCCGTCGCCTGCGCGCCAATCTGCTCGACGAGCTGCAAAAGCAGTACGTGGTGACGGCGCGCGCGCGCGGCGTGCCGCAGCTGCGGCTCCTGATCAAGTATCCGATGCGCATGGCGCTCAACCCGTTCATCGCCGATATCGGCAACCTGCTGCCGAGCGTGATTTCGGGCTCGGCGATCGTCGCGGTGGTGCTGTCGCTGCAGACTTCCGGGCCGATGCTGCTCGAGGCGTTGCGCAGCCAGGACCAGTACCTGGCGGGTTCGTTTCTCATGTTCCTGTCGCTGCTGACGGTTATCGGCATGTTCATCTCCGACCTGTTGCTGGCGGCGCTGGATCCGCGCATCCGGCTCACCGGCGGCGCCGCCAAATGAGCGCTCCCGCACGCGCCGAGGCGATCGGGCATTACGTCTCCGGCGAGCCGTTCGACCCGCAGGCGACGGAATGGCTCACGCCGGAACAGGAGCGCTTCTATCGCGCCTCGCAGTGGCGGATCATGTGGTGGAAATTCCGGCGCCACCGCATCGCCGTGATCTCGGGCGTCATCCTGCTGCTGTTCTACGCCTCGACCCTGGTGAGCGAGATGCTGGCGCCGTACAACCTGCACACGCGCGACACGCGCCACATCTACGCGCCGCCGCAGGAAATTCACCTGTTCCACGAGGGGCGCCTGGTCGGACCGTTCGTCTACGGCTACGCGATGCGCCTCAACATGGATTCGCTGAAGCGCGAGTACACGCCCGATGCAGCGAAGGTGCAGCCGCTGCGGTTTTTCTGCCTGGGCGACGAATACGAGTTCTGGGGACTCGTCGAGGGCAGCTTCCACCTCGCGTGCCCGGCGGCGGGCGGCACGCTGTACCTGCTGGGCACGGACCGGCTCGGGCGCGACCTGCTGTCGCGCATCCTCTACGGCACGCGCATTTCGCTCACGGTCGGACTGCTGGGAATCCTCGTCAGCTTCGTCATCGGCATTACGCTGGGCGGGATTTCGGGCTACTACGGCGGCTGGCTCGACAACCTGATCCAGCGCTTCATCGAAATGGTGCGCTCGTTTCCCGAGTTGCCGCTGTGGATGGCGCTCTCGGCGGCGCTGCCGGTCAACTGGAGCCCGCTGCTGGTCTATTTCGGCATCACCATCATTCTCGGCCTGCTCGACTGGCCGGGGCTGGCGCGCGCCGTGCGCTCCAAGCTGCTGGCGCTGCGCGAGGAGGATTTCGCCGCGGCCGCCGTGCTCATGGGCGCAGGACCGGGGCGCGTCATCGGCCGGCACCTGCTGCCGAGCTTCGCCAGCCACCTGATCGCATCGGTTACGCTTTCGGTCCCGGGCATGATTCTCGGCGAAACGGCACTGTCGTTCCTGGGTCTGGGCCTGCGTCCTCCGGTCACCAGCTGGGGCGTGCTGCTCAACGAGGCGCAGAACATCAATGCGGTGGCGCTCTATCCGTGGATCATGATGTCGGTGGTGCCGGTATTCGTCGTCGTGCTGGCGTTCAATTTCCTGGGCGATGGGCTGCGCGACGCGGCCGATCCCTACAAGTAGCTCAGGCGAGCTTTCTCAGCCACAGGCTGCTCTCGCGCGCCCCGGCGACGAGCGGCAGCCGGCCGAGCACGCCGCGCAAAATCCATTCGGCACGCCGCCGGACGAGGTAGGCGCTTGCGAACTCGATCGCGTAGGCGCCGCTCGCGACGAGCGCCGCCACCGCGAGCTGCTCGTTGTAACCGCGCCAGCCCCAGTCGGCAGGGTAATCCTGCGGCAGGAAAATGTCGTGAAAGTGCACCCGCACGCCGGCGGGCAGCGCCGGCAGAATGCGATTGACGAGATGGTCGACGTCGGTGCCGGGCATCAGCACGTGACTCGAATCGATCACCAGCAGGTCACTCGCCGCCAGCCGGGAGAACGGCGCTTCGCCTGCGTCTTGCACGGTGCTCCGGATGAGCTCGAGGTCGAGCCCGGCGAGGCTCGCGCGTGGCGCCGGATCGATTGCAGTGATGCGCGAGGTGCCGCCCGCGTCCGCGACCGCGCGTGCGAGGAAGCGGGTCGAGTGCCCCGAGCCGACCTCGACGATGCGGCGCGGCGCGTGACGCCGCACCATGGCGTAGGCGGCTGCCGCATCGAGCCGCGGAAACCAATCCTGCTTCCAGCGCGGCGCGGGCGGCGGCTCGCCGCCCAGCCGTTCGAGCGCCACGCCGCATTCCTCGATGGCGGCAAGGTGCGCCGCGCAGGCGTTCTCGGCGGCCGCAAAGACGCCGGCGAGCGCTGCATACGGCGGCAGCGAACCCGGCGCCGGGAGCGCGGCCGCGCCGCGGTACGGGATGAAGAAGCCGCGTCGCGCCAGGCCGAGCGCGGTGAGCACGCCATCGAACCTGCGTCTCACGCGAAGCGCACTGCCGCGAATGCGCCGCACCTGCCGCCGCCCGTCATGCCGCCTGCGCTCATGGCGCAAATATAGCGGATCGCCGGCGGCCGCCGAGGCCGACGCCTGGATTGCGTGCAAATGCGGCCGGGAACGGTAATATCGGGGTCGCTGGAATGGAAGCGAAAGCGCCGCCGATGGAACGCAGTCTGTTCGGATACATCATTCGTTACAGCAAGCGCGATCAGTTGCTGATCGTTCCGCTCGTGTTCGTGTCGATGGTCCTGTACTTCCTCTCGCTGGATCTGCCCAAAACCATCATCAACGAGCCGATCCAGGGCAAGCGCTTTCCCGATCCCGAATCGAGCGTCGCGTTCCTGAACATCGTGCTCCGGCTGCCCGAGTTTCTCGGCGGCGACTGGCGCCTGTTCAACGGTTTCGTGCTGGAGCGCATGCCATACCTGTTCGCTCTCGCGCTGGCGTTCCTCGGCCTGATCGTGGCGAACGGGGGGCTCAAGTACCAGATCAACACGATGAAGGGCTGGATGGGGGAGCGCATGCTGCGCCGGCTGCGCTACGCCCTGTTCGATCACATTCTGCGCTTTCCGCTGGCGCGCTTCCGGCGCGTGAAGTCGGCGGAGCTCGCCACCATGATCAAGGACGAAGTCGAGCCGCTCGGCGGGTTCGTCGGCGAGGCACTGATCACGCCGCTCATGCTCGGCGGCCAGGCGCTCACCGCGCTGCTGTTCATCCTCTATCAGCACATCTATCTCGGCATGATCGCGCTCGGCATGGTGGCGGTTCAGGCGGTGATCATACCCAAGATGCGCCGGCGCCTGCTGACGCTCGCCAAGCAACGGCAGCTCACGGCACGGCAACTCGCCGGACGCATCGCGGAAGTGTCCGACGGCGCGGTGGAAATCCATGCCCACGACACTTCGAACTTCGAGCGTGCTGACATTGCGGCGCGACTGGGCCGGATGTTCCGCATCCGCTTCGAGTTTTTCCAGCGCAAGTTCATGATCAAGTTTCTGAACAACTTCCTGTCGCAAATGACGCCGTTCCTGTTCTACTCGATCGGCGGCTACCTGGTGATCGTCGGCAAGCTCGACATCGGCGCGCTGGTGGCGGTGATCGCGGCCTACAAGGACCTGCCGACGCCGGTGAAGGAACTCATCGACTGGGACCAGCAGCGGCTCGACGTGCAGATCAAGTACACGCAGGTGATGGAGCAGTTCATGGTCGAGAACCTCGCGCCGCCGGAGCAGCAGGCGGTGATCGAGCGGCCGCCGCTGCCGCAGCAGGGCACGATTTGCGCGACCAACCTCTCGCTGGTGGATGAGTCGGGAAACAAGGTCGTCGACGGCGTGTCCTTCGAGGTCGACCTCGCTTGCCACGTCGCGGTGGTCGGGCGGGCCGATAGCGGGCGCAGCGAGCTGGCGCAGCTGCTCGCCCGCCTGTTGCCTCCGTCCAGCGGTACGGTGACCATGGGCGGCATCGACATTACGCGCGCTCCCGAAGCGGTCACGGGGCGGGCGCTCGCCTACGTCGGTTCGTCGTCGTACCTTTTTCCGGTGAGCGTGCGCGAGAATCTGCTCTACGCCCTCAAACACCGACCCGTGCGCGAAGCGGTGTACGAGGGCGAGGTGTTGCGCGAGCGCGAGTTCCAGTTGCGCGAGGCGCTGCGCACCGGCGGCACCTCGCTCGACATCGGCGCGGACTGGATCGATTACGACTCGGCCGGTGTCGTCAACGCGGAGGAGCTGGAGAACTGCATTCTCGACGTTCTCAAAGTCGTCGAGTTGGAGGAGCCGCTGTTCGAGCGCGGTCTGCGCAGTGCGGTCGAGCCGGCGCGCAGCGCGGAACTGCGCGATCGCCTGCTCGTGGCGCGCGAGGCGATGCGCGAGCGGCTGGCGTCCCTCGACATGCAGGACTGGGTCGAACGCTTCGATCCGGCGCGCTACAACCGCAACGCAACGCTGGCGGAGAACCTGCTGTTCGGCGCGCCGGTCGGCAAGGCGTTCGACGTCGACAACCTGGGGAGCAACGCCTATGTGGCGCAGGTGCTCGACGAGACCGGATTGACCGCCGACCTGCTCGGCGTGGGACACCAGCTCGCCGGCACCATGGTGGAGCTGTTCAGCGACCTGCCGCCGGGGCACGAGTTCTTCGAGCGTTTCGCCTTCATTCGCCACGAGGATCTGCCGAACGTCAAGGCGATCCTGGCGCGGGTGGCGGAGTTCGGGCTGACCGGAATCGACGCGGCGGACCGCAGCCAGCTGCTGGCGCTGCCGTTCAAGCTGATCTCGGCCCGGCATCGCCTGGGATTGATCGACGAGGCCCTGGAGGGCCGTGTGCTGGAGGCGCGGCGCTATTTCGCGACCCGCCTGCCCGAGCGCCTGCGACGTTCGGTGGAATTTTTCGATCCGACACGCTATACCAGCGCGGCTTCGCTGCAGGACAACATCCTGTTCGGCAAGATCGTGTCCGGCCAGGCGGACGCCTCGCAGCGCATCGGCGAGTTGCTGCGCCAGGTGCTGGAAGAACTCGGCCTGCGGCCGCTGGTGGTCAAGATCGGACTCGATTACCAGGTCGGAGTCGCCGGCGCACGCCTGTCGGTCGCGGAGCGGCAGAAGGTCGCCCTCGCGCGCGCGATCCTGAAGCGCCCCGCGGTGCTGATTCTGGACCAGGCGCTGGGAGTGCTCGATCCGGCGTCACAAGCCATCGTCGGCGACCGCATCATCGAGCATCGCAGGTCCGGCGGCATCATCTGGGTGTTGCAGCGCGCCGACGCGGCGCAACAGGCGCGCCATGTCCTGGTGCTCGAACACGGGCGCCTGGTCGAGCAGGGCGTGTTTGACGAGCTGAAGCGCAACGGCAGCGCGTTGAACAGACTTCTCAAGGAAGGTTGATCGCGGGCAGGAGGTGAGCCATGTCGTTGGAACAGGAAGTTGAATTGATCCGGCAATTCCCGATCTTCAGCAAGATCGCGCCCGCAATGCAGAAACTGTTGTGCTTTGGCAGCGAGCGCCTGACCTATGACCCGGGTCAGGTCATGATCCACGTGGGCGATGCGGCCGATGCCGCCTTCGTCATCATCGACGGTTCGGTGGAGGTCTCGGTGCCGACGCCGCGCGGGACGGTCGTCGTCAATACCAGCGGCAAGAACGAAATCGTTGGCGAGATCGGCATTTTTGGCGATATGCGGCGCACCGCCACGGTCACGGCGGTCACCAAAGTCGAGGTCCTGCGCATCTCGAAGGACCTGTTCATGAACGTCGTGCGGCAGAACCCGGACGCGGCGATCGAGTTGATCAAGATCCTCGCCACGCGCCTCGCCAACACGACGCAGCAGCTGATCAAGAGTTCCACGGCCCCGAAGTAGGGGTGGCAGGCAGCCGCCGTCAGGCTTCGACGATCTCGAAACCGGTCGTGACGTCTGCGCTCTTGCCGAGCATGATCGAGGCGGAGCAGTATTTTTCGTGCGACAGCCGGAGCGCGTTGTCCACCAGCGCGGGCTTCAGTCCGCGCCCGCGCACGACGAAGTGCATGTGAATCCGCGTGAACACCTTGGGGTCGACGGGCGCGCGCTCGGCCTGCAGCCGCACCTCGCAGCCGGTCACTTCCTGGCGGCTGCGTTTCAGGATCAGCACCACGTCGTAGGCGGTGCAGCCGCCAGTGCCGAGCAGGAGCATCTCCATCGGCCGGGGGGCGAGGTTGCGCCCGCCACCTTCCGGTGCGCCGTCCATGGCCACCAGGTGCTTGCTCTCGGTCTCGGCCAGGAACGACATTCCCTCGCCGCTCCAACGCACTGTGCATTCCATGTCGGCTCCGTTCGGGTCGGTCTCGTTGCTCATGCACCGCAGCGAAATGAGATCGGATGCGGCTTTGAGAGCATTCGCGGCAGTTGAGGATTGTCACGCACTTTAGTCATAAAAAGCAATACGTTAAGAGATGTACGGGGCCTCGCCCCAAGAGATCGAAGCTAGCTTGCGTATCCCGATATTGCAATGCAACAAACATGCGCGTATCGTGTCGCTCAACGCATCTCTCTTTTCCACCCTCCTCCTTTGGTGGATTCGGCGCATCCCGCAAGGGATGCGCCATTTTCTTTGCAGCAGCAAGTGTTTGACCCGCTTCAAGCAGTCCCATAAAATCACGCGTTTTTCGCGATCAGGCAAGGCATGAAGACCTACACGGCGAAGGTCGGCGACATCAAGCAGCACTGGTTCCTGGTGAACGCCCAGGGCAAGGTGCTCGGGCGGCTTGCGTCGCAAATCGCGACGCGCTTGCGCGGCAAGCACAAGCCCGAATTCACCCCGCACGTCGACACCGGCGACTTCATTGTCGTGGTCAACGCGGCCAAGGTCCGCGTTACCGGGCGCAAGGCGCTCGACAAGACCTATGTCCGGCACACGAATTACCCCGGCGGCGTGCGCGAGACCTCGTTCGCCAAGCTGCAGGCGGCGCATCCGACGCGCGCACTGGAGAAGGCTGTCAAGGGGATGTTGCCCAAGGGACCGCTCGGCTATGCCATGCTGCGCAAGCTGAAAGTCTACGCGGGCGACAGCCACCCGCATTCGGCGCAGCAACCGAAAGCACTGGAGATCTGACATGGTGGGCGATTATTACTACGGCACCGGCCGGCGCAAGAGCGCCGTGGCGCGCGTGTTCCTGAAATCCGGCAAGGGCCAGATCGTCGTCAACGGCAAGCCGGTGGACGAGTTTTTTGCGCGCGAAACCGGCCGCATGATCGTGCGCCAGCCGCTCGACGCGACCAAGAACCTTGCCAGTTTCGATATCTTCGTCAACGTCTACGGCGGCGGCGAGAACGGCCAGGCGGGCGCGGTGCGGCACGGCATCACGCGCGCGCTGATCGAGTATGATGCGGCGCTCAAGCCGTCGCTCAAGGGCGCCGGCCTGGTGACGCGCGATGCGCGCGAGGTGGAGCGAAAGAAGGTCGGTTTTCACAAGGCGCGCAGGCGCAAGCAGTTCTCGAAACGCTGATCCAGCAGCCGGAAGACGAACCAAGGCCGCCTGCGGGCGGCTTTTTTGTTTTTCCGGCAGCAATACGCAACCGTCGGCGTCGTTTTTGGTCGTGCAGAGCATCCAGAGGCAATCTCTTATGATCAAGGCAGGCATCGTCGGCGGCACCGGGTACACGGGGGTCGAACTGCTGCGGCTGCTGGCGCAGCATCCCCAGGTCGAGATCGCGGCGATCACGTCGCGCAAGGAGGCGGGCACTCCGGTCAGCGCGATTTTTCCCAGCCTGCGCGGGCGCGTGGCACTCGCGTTCAGTGAGCCCGAGCGCTCGCCGCTGAGGCAGTGTGACGTCGTGTTCTTCGCCACGCCCAACGGCGTGGCGATGGGAGAGGCGCGCGTGCTGGTCGACGCGGGCGTCCGGGTGATCGATCTGTCGGCGGACTTTCGCATCAAGGATGTCCTCGAATGGGAGCGCTGGTATCGATTGAAGCACGCGGCCCCCGAGTTGGTGGCCGAGGCGGTATACGGCCTGTGCGAGGTGAATCGGGCCGCCATTCGAGCCGCCCGCCTGGTGGCCAATCCAGGCTGTTACCCCACTTCGGTGCAGCTCGGTTTCCTGCCGCTGGTCGAGGCCGGTGCGGTCGACCTCGATCACCTGATTGCCGACGCCAAGTCGGGCGTGTCCGGCGCCGGCCGCAAGACTGACCAGCATCTGCTGTTTTCGGAGGCGTCGGACAATTTTGCGGCGTACGGCGTCATGGGGCATCGCCATTGGCCGGAAATACGCCAGGGACTCTCGCAGATCGCCGGGCGCGACATCGGGCTGATATTCACGCCGCATCTGGCGCCGATGATCCGCGGTATCCACGCGACGCTCTACGCGCGGGTGACGCGGGAGCTGAACTTCCAGACGCTTTTCGAGCAGCGCTATGCCGCGGAGCCCTTCGTCGACGTAATGCCTGCCGGCAGCTATCCGGATACGCGCTCGGTGCGAGCCGCCAACGTGTGCCGCATCGCCGTGCATCGGCCGAGCGAAAGCGCGCGCCGGGCCGACACGCTGGTGGTCCTTTCGGTGATCGACAATCTGGTCAAGGGCGCCTCGGGTCAGGCGGTGCAGAACATGAACATCATGTTCGGGCTGCCCGAGTCCGCCGGGCTCGGGCAGGTTCCGGTCGTGCCGTGAATCTGGCGCGGTTGGCGAAGCTGCGCCAGCGCTTTGGCATCGCGGCGCCGAAGGTGGCAGTGCGCACCCATGTGCCGTGGTACCTGCGCTGGCTGGCTCTGGCCGTGCTGCTGGCCTGCTCGGCGGCGCTTGCGGCATGGATGTATGAGGCCGGACGGCGCTTTGCCGGTTTCGATCGCAGCGAGGTGGACCAGCAGATATCCGCCCTGCGGCGCGATCTCGCGGCGGCGCGCGAAGAACTCGCACGCCTGAGTACGCTTGCCAACTCGGCTGAGAGCAAGATCGCCATCGAGCGCACCGCGCAGCAGGACCTTGCCAAGCAGGTGCGCGTTCTTGAGGGCGAGAACGCGCGGCTGCGGGAAGAGCTGGCGATCATGGAAAGCACCCTGTCGGCCGATCCGAAGAAGGCGGCGCCACTCTCGATCCAGCGCTTCAAGGTCCAGCCTGAACTGCTTCCGGGCGAGTATCGCTTCCATCTGCTCGTGCTGGCCTCCGGTTCCCGGCGCGGCGAGTTTCAGGGCCGCTACGAACTGGTCGTCAGCCTGACGCAGGATGGCCGCAGTGCTATGATGACCCTGCCCGAAACTGGCGCTGCCGGGGTGCCGGGATTCGGTCTTGGGTTCAAGCACTTCCAGCGGATCGAGGGGACGTTTCGGGTGAATCCGGCGGCGCGCGTCGACAGTGTGCAGGTGCGGGTCTACGAAACCGGCTCGAGCCAGGCACGCGCGACGCAGACCGCCAAGTTGAGCTAGGGAGGCCGCATGTTCCGCAGGGAGAGCAAACCGCAGAACCGGATCGACAGCCTGATCGGCGCCACGACGCGCATCGAGGGCAATCTGTTTTTCAGTGGCGGGCTTCGGGTGGATGGCACGGTGCGCGGCAATGTAGCGGCTTTGCCCGACCAGCCCGGCACGCTGGTGCTGTCGGAGCAGGCGCGCATCGAGGGCGAGGTGCAGGCTGCGCACGTCGTCATCAATGGCGCGGTGAACGGTCCGGTGCATGCCACCGAGTCGCTCGAACTTCAGGCGGGCTGCCGGGTCAAAGGCGACGTGCATTACAAGAGCATCGAAATCGTCAGGGGCGCAGTGGTCGAGGGGCGGCTGATCCATCACGCCGCTGCCGAGGCCAAGCCGGCCGGACTCAAGCTGGCTTCGTAGGCAATCGCCTGCAATGTCCCCTTTGACCCCAGGGAATCGCCCGTAGGACAATGTTGCCATTCAGGAGCCACGCATGAACGCTGCCGTAGAGATGCCGGCCCCATTGGTCTTCACCGACAATGCGGCCGGCAAAGTCAGACAACTGATCGAGGAAGAGGGCAACCCGGAGCTGAAGCTGCGCGTGTTCGTCAACGGCGGCGGCTGCTCGGGCTTTCAATACGGGTTCACCTTCGACGAAATGCAGAACGATGACGACACGGTGATGCAGAAGGACGGCGTCACCCTGCTGATCGACCCGATGAGCTACCAATATCTGGTCGGTGCCGAAATCGACTATCAGGAAGGTCTCGAAGGCGCGCAGTTCGTGATCAAGAACCCGAACGCGACCACGACCTGCGGCTGCGGATCGTCGTTCTCGGTCTGATCCGGTATCGGCTTCTCAAACCGGGGCCGGAGCAGCGTTGCCGCGGCAACGTTACCCCGGCCCCGTCGTCGTTCTAAGCCGGATAGATTGCGCCGAGCACGCGCGGCCCTTGTGCGCCAGTGACGGCGGGGAGGTTGGCGGGCTGTCCGTCTACAGCCTGCATCGCCAGCCACGCGAATGCCGCCGCCTCGACGTCCTGTGGATCGATGCCGTGCCGGTCGCTCGGCTCGACGGGTGCAGGCGCCAGCAGTGCCTCAAGGCGTCGCATGAGGAAAGTATTGTGCACGCCGCCGCCGCAAACGATCAGCCGTTGCGCTTCGAACCCGGCAAGGGCGGCCGCAACGCTGCGCGCGGTCAACTCGGTTAGAGTCGCCTGGACATCGCGCGGTACGACCCCAGGCGGCAGCTGGCGGTTCAGCCAGCCGTCGTGGAACAATTCACGCCCTGTGCTCTTTGGCGCAGGCGCGCTGAAATAGGGTTCCCCCAGCAATTGCTTCAGCAGTTCGGGGATCACCTGGCCGCCGCCGGCCCACGCCCCGTCGCGGTCGAACGGCAGGCCCAGGTGCCGCGCGGCCCAGATATCCATCAGGCAATTGCCCGGACCGCAGTCGAATCCGGTCACGCCGCCGTCCCGCGCGAGCAGCGACAGATTGGCAATGCCGCCCAGGTTGAGCACTGCGCGTTGCTCATCGCGGCACGCAAACATCGCGGCGTGAAACGCCGGCACCAGGGGCGCGCCCTGGCCGCCGGCGGCGACGTCGCGGCTGCGGAAATCCGCCACCACGCGCAATGACGTCAGCTCGGCCAGCAGGGCCGCGTTTCCGATCTGCAGCGTGTAGCCCTGGTCCGGGCGATGGCGCACGGTTTGTCCGTGGCAGCCGATCGCAACGACGTCCTGACGTCTTGCCGCGGCGCGCTCAAGCAGCGCGCCGACCACCGCCGCGTACCGGCGCGCAAGCTCATTGCCCAGCCGTGCCGAACGCCCGAGTT
Source organism: Betaproteobacteria bacterium RIFCSPLOWO2_02_FULL_68_150 (assembly GCA_001771975.1). Lineage (GTDB taxonomy): Bacteria > Pseudomonadota > Gammaproteobacteria > Burkholderiales > SG8-39 > 2-02-FULL-66-14. The sequence continues at coordinate 21,157 of MERE01000081.1, forward strand.
CGTCGTCGCCGGGACAGCTCAGCGCGAGCAAGTCCGCGCGCAATCGATCGTCGAATGGCTGGTGCGTGCTGGCCACGATGCGCGGCGCATTCGCGGAGAAATCGACCAGCACCCCGTCGACCCCGTCGAGGCTCGTCCCCGACATCAGGCCGGCGTAGAGCCCGGTGCTCACTCGAGCAACGCGACCTGTCCGCCGGCGAGGAGCTCGAGTCGCGCAACCAGAGGTCGCGCCTGGCCGGCAAACGCCGGCATCTCCTCCGCCGGCACCGGCAGTGCCGCGGGCAGGGCAATGGCGAGCGGGTTGCGCGCCTCGCCGGCAATCTTGAACTCGTAGTGCAAGTGCGGCCCCGTGGCCCAGCCGGTCTGGCCCACGAAACCGATGGTGTCGCCCTGCGCCACCCGCGCGCCCTTGCGCACGCCGCGGCCGAATCCGCTCAGATGCGCGTAAAGCGTGGCGAACTGACCCTGATGGCGCAGCACGATCACGTTCCCATAGCCGCCCTGGCGCCCGGCGAATTCGACCGTCGCATCGCCCACCGCACGCACGCGGGTGCCCGACGGGGCGGCATAGTCGATGCCGCGATGCGCGCGCCAGTTCTGCATGATCGGGTGGCGCCGCATGCCGAACCCGGAACTGATGCGCGAGAATTCGAGCGGCGATCGCAGAAAGGCCTTTCTCAGGTTCTTGCCGTCCGGCGCATAGTAGCCGCCGCTCCTGCGGCCATCGGCCTGCGTTCCCGAGTACCAGACGGCGCGATGGGTTCTCCCCTGATTGCGGAATTCGGCAGCCAGTACGCGCCCGGAACGCACCGCGAGGCCGTTATGCGCGAGCGTCTCGTAGATCACCGTGAAGGCGTCGCCACGACGCAGATCGCGGTGGAAATCGATGTCGCCAGCGAAGATTTCGGCGACCTGGATCGCAATCGCATCCGGGATTCCAGCCGCGTCCGAAGCTGCAAACAGCGAAGAGCGGATGACGCTCGATTTCATCGCGACGCGGGTCTCGAACTGCGCGCGCTGCTCGGTTGCGCTGAAGCCGTCCCCGTTGCGCGCGATCACCACCAGGGTGTCGCGCGGGCCGAGAAAATCGATGCTCTGCAGCTCGCCGCCGGCGCCTACCGTCGCCGTGAGCGCGGATCCGGGCCGCAGTTGCTTGAGCTCGGCGCGCCGCGACAGGGCGCGCGAGTCATCCTCCGCCAATCCGAGCCGCGCGAACAATCCGGACACCGTGTCGCCTCGCTGGAAGCGCTCCTCGCGCACGTAACCGGCAGCGTCCGGCATCACGCCCTCGAGCGGCTGGATCGCCAGCGCTTCGGCCTGCGCGCTGCGCGGAATTTCGCTGTCGGCGAGCGGCGCAATCGTGGCAAATGCGGCGACGATGCCCGACAGCGCCAGGCCGGCAAGCGCTCCGGCGCGCGCGATACGCACTCTGGCAGGTTGTCCTGCGCGGTCCACTATTGGGCTAAAATGCTTTCTTATTCAGGCGCCTGCGGATGATTCCGCAGGCCGCCGCGGAGTGTAGCAAAGATTCCCCGCCCTGCAAACGAGATGGTGCCGATCGCCGAGGCATTGGAGCGCGTCAAGCGCGGCTGCGACGAGCTGATCGTCGAGGATGATCTGGTCCGCAAGCTGAAGACCGGACGGTCGCTGCGCGTCAAGCTCGGCCTCGATCCCACGGCGCCGGACCTGCACCTTGGCCACACGGTGGTGATCAACAAGCTGCGCGACTTTCAGGAACTGGGCCACACGATTCAGTTCCTGATCGGCGACTTCACCGGGATGATCGGGGACCCCACCGGCAAGAATCACGGGAAGACCCAGGTGCTGTTCAATTCGGCGTGGTCGGACAAGCTTGGCGCGGAGGGCATGATCCGGCTCGCCTCGCGCTACACGCTGGCTCGCCTGCTCGAGCGCGACGATTTTTCGAAGCGCTTCCGCAGCGGCCAGCCGATCGCGGTGCACGAACTGCTCTATCCCCTGATGCAGGGCTACGATTCGGTGGCGATGAAAGCCGATGTCGAGCTGGGCGGCACCGACCAGAAATTCAACCTGCTCGTCGGTCGCGAACTGCAGCGCGACTTCGGCCAGGAGCCGCAGTGCATCATCACCATGCCGTTGCTCGAGGGCCTCGACGGCAGGGAGAAGATGTCGAAATCGCTCGGCAACTACGTCGGCATCGCGGAGCCGCCGCAGGAGATCTTCGGCAAGCTGATGTCGATCTCGGACGAGATCATGTGGCGCTATGTCGAGCTGCTGTCTTTCGAGCCGATCGCCTCGGTACGCCGCTGGCGCAGGGAAGTGGGCGACGGGCGCAACCCGCGCGAGATCAAGGTTCTGTTCGCGCGCGAGATCGTGGCGCGCTTCCACGGTGCGCTGGCCGCTGAGCGCGTGCATGCGGAATTCGAGCAGCGCTTTCGCCACGGCGTGCTGCCCGAGGACATGCCCGAGGTCACATTGCACGCGCCGGAAGGTGGCCTTCCGGTGACCCAGCTGCTCAAGCAGGCCGGCCTCGCGCCGAGCGTGACCGAGGCGACGCGCCTGATCGAGCAGGCGGGCGTGCGGCTGAACGGCGAGCGGCTCGCCGACGCGTCCCGGCGCATCGCGAGCGGTGAAACGGTGGTGGCCCAGGTCGGCAAGCGACGCTTCGCGCGCATCCGGGTGCGATGACGGCAGCGTACGAGGTACAACGTCGGCGACAGGTTGGAGGGCTGGAGCAAGCTCCGAGCGCTATGCGGCGCCCTCGCGGGGGGCTGGAGGGAGTCGCCGCGCGCCTTGACTAGGGGGGGCGCGACTCCTAACATCGAGCGCCCGCCTTACCCCAAAGAAAACTACACGGAGGACACACCCGATGCGCACAGGTTTCTGCAGGACCATCGCGTTGACGGCGGTCGCGGCCGCCATTGGCTTTGTCGCCCCGGTTGGCGCACAACAACCGGCCGCACCTGCGGCACCCGGCGTAAAGAACCTG
>MERE01000082.1 GCA_001771975.1 Betaproteobacteria bacterium RIFCSPLOWO2_02_FULL_68_150
GGTCCATCACCGCATGCAGGTGCCTGCGGGCCGGCACCATGTCGTCGCGCGGCTGCGCGACCGGGCCGGGGAGGGTTTCGACTACACGCGCGAGGCGACGCTCGAGATCCCGCCGGGTTCGAGCCTGGTGATCGACTTCAGCGTGGCTCAAGGTGGATTCGTCTTCAAGGGCTCATAGGGAACGGGAGACGCGTCTCCCGTACCCCAGCTCCGCCCCCTGGCACCATCTCGGGGCGCTCGGCTATTTCCTGTTCTGGGTGATCGCCGCGACCGGCATCTACCTGTTCGCGTTCTTCGACACCAGCGTGACCGGGGCACACGCATCGCTCGAGCGCCTGACGCGCGAGCAATGGTGGTTCGGCGGCGTCATGCGGAGCCTCCACCGCTACGCCTCGGACGCGTTCGCGGCAGTCGCGCTGCTGCACTTGCTGCGCGAACTGCTCGCGGGACACTTCAGGGGCTTTCGCTGGTTTTCGTGGGCGACCGGCGTCGCGCTGCTGTGGTTCATCTACGCATCGGGGATCGTGGGCTACTGGCTGGTGTGGGACCGCGTCGGCCAGTTCTCGGCCACCGCGACCGCGGAGTGGTTCGACGCCTTCGGCCTGGGCACCGGGCCGGTGGTGCGCAACTTTCTCAGCGCAGCGGACGTTTCCGATCGCCTGTTCTCGCTGTTCGTCTTCCTGCACATCGGTGTGCCGCTCGCGCTGCTGGCGGCGATGTGGATCCATATCCAGCGCATCGCGCACACCGACACCAATCCGCCGCAGCGGCTGGGGTGGGCGGTCTTCGGGACGCTCGTCGCAATGTCGATCGCGCGCCCGGCGCTGTCCGACGCGCCCGCCGCGTACGGCACGCTGCCGCAATCCCTGCCGTTCGACTGGTTCTACCTGTTCGCGCACCCGCTCATGTACGCGAGCTCGCCGTTGGCACTGTGGTGGATCGCCGGCGCCGCGACCCTCGCGCTGCTTGCGCTGCCGCTCCTCGCGCGCCGCAAGCGCAGCGCGGCCGTGGTCGACCTGGCGCGCTGTACCGGTTGCGGGCACTGCGCGCGCGACTGCCCGTATCTCGCGATCAGCCTGGTGCCGCGCTCGGACGGCCGTGCGTTCCTCAAGCAGGCCGTGGTGCGCGCGGAGCAGTGCGCCGCGTGCGGCATCTGCGCCGGGTCGTGCCCCACGGCGGCTCCGATAGCGCGCGGCGAAGTCCTGCCGGGAATCGATCTGCCCGGCGACCCGCTTCAGGCCATCAAGGCCAGGATCGACCGCGCTGCGAGCCGCAGCGTCGTGTTTCGCTGCCGCCACGAGCGCTGGCCGATGCCGCAGGATGACGCCTGCGTCATCACGCTCGAATGCACCGGGCAGCTGCCGCCTTCTTTCGTCGACCATGCGCTGCGGCGCGGCGCGGCCGGTGTTACGGTGAGCGGCTGCCGGCCGGGCGCCTGCGAGTACCGCCTCGGCGGGGCGTGGACCGAAGCGCGCATCGCCGGGACGCGCGAGCCGCACCTCAATACCCGGGTGCCGCGCGAGCGCGTGCGACTGCACTGGTGGCCGGCGCGCAACAACTCGACCGGATTGCAGGCCGCGGCGTTGGTGCTGGCCGCCGCGCTCCTCACGTGGCTCTCGTTCGATCCACCCTACCGCCCGCTCGGCGCAGGGGAGGCGCTGGTGCGCGTGATCGTGGTGCACGCCGGCGAGCGCCTGCAGCCTTGCCGAAAACTGTCCGCCGAAGAACTCGCCTTGCGTGCACCGAACATGCGCGCGCCCGAAGTGTGCGAGCGTGGCCGCCATCCATTGCCGCTGCAAGTCGAATTCGGCGGCCGGCTGCTGGTGGATGAGCTGCTCGAGCCGGCGGGCGTGGCGCGCGACGGCGTCGCGCAACTGTACCGGCGCTTTGTCGTTCCCGCTGGGCGGCACGCGCTGCGCGTGCGCGTGAGCGAGGCGCCGCGCCCTGGCGCACGCGCCTGGGAGCGCGCGGAGGCGCTCGAGCTTGCGCCCGGCAGGGTGCTCACGATCGACTTCCGCCCGGAGCAGGGTGGTATCTTGTTCCTGTGAGCCCGCATTTCACCCTCGAAATTCCTGCCGGCGCGCGGCAGCGGCTCGCGTGCGGCTGGCTGCTGCTCGCGCTCGTCGCGCTCGCGCTGTCCGGGGTGTTCTCGGTGCTGCTGGTGCTCTCGCGCGCCCCGCTGACCAAGGACTGGTTTGCGCTGGTGGATTTTTTCCAGGTCGCGCTGGTGGTGCACGTCGATTTGTCGGTGCTGGTGTGGTTCGTTGCCTTCGGCGGCGTGTTCTGGAGCCTGAACAGCACGCCGCGCCTGCTCGGGATGGGCTGGGGCGCGCTCGGCACCGCGGTGGCGGGCACTGCGCTGATGACGGTGGCGCCGTTTGCCGGCAATGGGCACCCGATCATGGCGAACTACATTCCGGTGCTCGACGAACCGGTGTTCCTCACCGGGCTCGCGGTGTTCGCCGCCGGCGTGCTGCTGCTCGTACTGCGCGGCATGGCGAGCGTGCCGCGCGTCGGCGTGCGCCTCGAACCCGGCGCTGCGCTGCGCTTCGGGCTCAACACCTCGCTCGTCTCCGCGGCGGTGGCGTTGATCGCCTTCGGCTGGTCGTATCTTGCGGCGCCCGCGGTTGCCGGGCCCAAGGCGTATTACGAGCTGCTGTTCTGGGGCGGCGGCCACGTGCTGCAGTTCACCTGGACGCTGCTCATGTTCGTGGCGTGGCTCTGGCTCGCCGGCGCGGCGCGCGTGCCCGCGCCGCTCACGCCGCGCACCGTGCTGCTGCTGTTCGGCATCGGCCTCGCGTCGGTGTTCCTCACGCCGGTGATCTATCTCGCCTACGACGTGGGCACCGTCGAACACCACCGCTGGCATACCTGGCTGATGCGCTTCGGCGGCGGCCTGGCGATCGTGCCGTTCATGCTCGCGCTGGCCATTGGCCTCGCGCGCGCCGCGCCGGCCGCAGGCAGCGAGCGGCCGCTGCGCGCGGCGATCCTCGCCTCGCTCGTGCTGTTCGGCGCAGGCGGCGCGATCGGCGCCATGATCCACGGCTCGAACGTGCGCATCCCGGCGCACTATCACGGCAGCATCGTCGGCGTGACGCTCGCCTTCATGGGTCTCGCGTACTACCTGCTGCCGCGCTTCGGCTATGGCGAGGTGGCCGAGCGCTGGGCGCGGCCGCAGCTCTGGCTCTACGCCGGCGGCCAGCTGCTGCACGTGATCGGGCTGGTGTGGTCGGGCGGCTACGGCGTGCAGCGCAAGGTGGCGGGCGCGGCGCAGGCGCTGCGCAGCTGGGAGGAAACGGCGGCGATGGGTGTGATGGGCATCGGCGGCCTGCTCGCGATCGCGGGCGGGATGCTCTTTCTGGTGCTTGCGTTCCACGCCATGCTGCGCAACACGCCGCAGGCAGCGATCGCGGCACACGCACGCTGAGGAGCCCGGGCGATGGAAATCGTATGGTTCACGCTGGTCGCGGGCGGGCTGTATTTCTTCTCCGACTGGCTGCTCGATTTCATCGAGCGCGCGCGCGGCAGGCGTTTCGGGGAGAATCGGCCGTTCGTGTTCTTCGCCATCATCCTGCCGCTCGCGCTGGCGAGCTTCTGGCTGCTGGGGCGGTTGTCCGGCGCGTCATAGCACGGCGGGCCGACGCAGCATCTCCTCCGGCCACGGGGGATGGTCCCGCGCCGCGCCGACGTCAGGGCGGGGTCAGAAAGTCGAGCACTGAAAGAAACCGCGGTGACCGAGGCAGGTCGTGGTGCTTCGCCGGTAGCGCTCGTAGCTGTCTTTCGCGCTCAAGCCGAGCACGCAGTCGCGCCAGCCATCGGTCGCGCCCTTGTATCCCAGCCGCTCGCAGGCGGGACCGTAGACCTGGATCATTTCATCGACTTCACGCTCCATCTGCGCGGCCCGTTCGGCGGGCGTCGCGCAGCCGGCAAGCAGGGCCACGAGCGCGAAACAGGCGAGTCTGCGCATGGAGCATCTCCTTGACACCGGATTAGAGCACGCCGCCTGGCGCCGCATCACGCTCGAATCGTAACGAATTGTTCGCCTCGCGATGCGCTCGTTCACTTGATGCGCAAGCGCGCCCGAGGTCAATCGCGCCGCTGCAACTCGCGTTGCAGCGCGGCGAACTCGCGCCGCGTGCGCGCGCGCAGCAGCCGCGCGTGCTCGGAATCGCGGCAGATCTCGGCCAACTGCAGCGCCGCGCGCTCGTTGCCGCACAACGCCTCGACGACGAGGTCGGCCCCGGCCGCTGCAGACAGCGTCTCCTCGCTCAGCGCGCCGTGCGCGATGCTGAACGACCATTGCAGCGGCACGCGCCGTGCGATCGATTCGATGCTGCGGCGCGCCTCCTCGGCGAGGGCCCGCAGCGAGCGCTCCATGGCGCCGGCATTCATCGCACGGCCGGTCGCCGATGCGATGCCGATCTCGCGCGCGAACGGCAGCCCGGCCAGGTTGAGCAGGTCCGCGTCTTCGACGAAGACCGCCACCAGCTCCGCATCCAGCTCCGCAGCGCGCGCCGCCGCCGCCTCGAGCGCCGCCCGGCCGGGCGCCGAAGCGTCGAGCAGGACGACAATGCGCCGCGGCGCCTTCACTTTTCCGGCCGGCCGCGCCATGACTTCTTCTTCTCGGCCGCAGCGGTGCTGCGTGCGCGGCGCGCGAAATCGAGCAGCCGCTCCTCGACGCGCTGGTTGACCCGCTCCGCCGGGAGCCCGGTCAGGATCTCGATGCCCTGATCGATCGTCTCGACCGCGTAGAGGTGGAACTTGCCCGTCTTCACGGCGTCGATGACGCGGTCCTGCAGCATCAGGTGTTTCACATTGGAGGCCGGAATCACCACGCCCTGGCTGCCCTCCAGGCCGCGCGCGCTGCACAGATCGAAGAAGCCCTCGATCTTTTCGTTGACGCCGCCGATCGCCTGCACGTCGCCGTGCTGGTTGACCGAACCCGTGACCGCGAGCGACTGCGCGAGCGGCGCCTCGGCGAGCGCAGAGAGCAGCGCGTACAGCTCGGCCGAGGACGCGCTGTCGCCTTCCACGCCGGAATAGCTCTGCTCGAATACCAGGCTCGCGGCGAGCGACAGGGGATGGCGCACGGCGTAGCGGCCCGCGAGGAATCCGGACAGGATGAGCACGCCCTTGGAGTGGATCGGGCCGCCCATCTCGGTCTCGCGCTCGATGTCGAGCACCTTGCCGCCGCCCAGCCGCACGCGCGCCGTAATGCGGTTCGGCATGCCGAAGGCGAAACCGCCGAGCTGCATCACCGCGAGGCCGTTGACCTGGCCGACGCGCTCGCCGGCGCTCGACACGAGCAGCGTGCCGCGCAGCATCTCCTGCAGCATCCGGTCCCGCACCCGGTCGAGCCGGTCCTCGCGCGCCTGCAGCGCGCGCGTCACGTGCGCAGTGGTGACGACCGCGCGTCCCGCATCGGCGGCCCAGAAGTCGGTTTCGCGCAGCAGGTCGACGAGGCCGCGCAGGTGCAGCGAGAGGCGCTCGGCATCCCCCGCCTCGCGTGCCTGGTGTTCGATCACGCGCTCGACCGCGGCGCGCTCCAGCGGCCGGAACTTCTCGCGCCGCGCCAGCGTCGCGATGACGCGCGCGTGCGCCAGCTCCGTGCTCTGGCCGCGCTCGGTGTCCTCCTCGAAGTCGCTCGGCACCTTGAACAGCTCGCGGAACTCCGGGTCGTAGGCGTGCATCAGGTAATAGAGGTAGCGCTCGCCCACCAGCACCACCTTGACGTCGAGCGGGATCGGCTCCGGCTCGAGCGACACCGTGCTGATCAGGCTGTAGGCCTGTGCCGGCGACTCGGCGCGGATCTCGCGCGACCGGAGCGCGCGCTTGAGCATGTCCCAGGAGAAGGGCTGCATCAGGAGCTTCAGCGCGTCGAGCACCAGGTAGCCGCCGTTGGCGCGGTGCAGCGCGCCCGCCTTGATCAGCGTGAAGTCGGTGAGCAGCGTGCCCATCTGGGCGATGTGCTCGACGCGGCCGATCAGGTTGCCGTAGTTGGGGTTGTCCTCGTACACCACCGGCGCGCCCTGCGACTTCGAATGCTCCACCAGCACGTTCACCTGGTAGCGCCGCAGCGGCGACT
>MERE01000083.1 GCA_001771975.1 Betaproteobacteria bacterium RIFCSPLOWO2_02_FULL_68_150
CAGCACCATGCGCTCGACGACCGACGGCCAGCGCTCGGCATCGTGCATCGCAGGGTTGGGAAGGTTGTGGCACTGCACGCAGTAGCGCTGCACCAGCCGCGCGCCCTTGGAGCGGGGCTGCGGCAATTGCGCGGCCTCGAAGGTCGGCGGCAGGATGCGTTCCAGCATCGGGCCGTGCTTGCTTTGCGCCCAGCGGGCCCTGGCGCGATCGGCCTCATCGGCGTGCGCCGCCAAGGACGCTAAGGCCAGCACGGCGGTGATAATGCGCCGCATCTACAAGGTGTGGCTGCGATCGCCCTGCGTAAAGCCCAGCAGCGGTTGCTCGATGCCGCGCCCCACGGCGAGCACCTTGAACAACTCGCCCATCTCGGCGGGCGAGAGCAGCGTCTGCGCCGAAGCGGCGAGCGGCGCGTATTGCGCGGCGTTTCCGGAATCCTCGGCGCCGAGCAGGTCGGTGATGCCGCAATTCACCAGGAATTGCGCCTGGTTGGCGTAACCCAGAAGGTCCAGCCCGGACTGCGCCGCGGCTTGCGCGAGTGCGCTGAAGTCGACGTGCGCGGTAATGTCCTGCAGGCCCGGAAAGAAAAAGGGGTCGGCGTGCGCGCGGTGGCGGTAATGGCACATCAGCGTGCCCATCGATCGCTGGGGATGGTAGTACTCGCGCTGCGGAAAGCCGTAATCGATCACCAGTATCGCGCCGCGCTCCAGCGCTGCGGCGAGCGAACGCAGCCAGCCCGGTGCGGCGAGCGCGAGTTCGCTTTCGTAGCGGCCCGAGGGCGGCAAGTCGATCGCGATGTCCTGCGCCGCGGCGAGCACCTCGGCCGCCGGCGGACGCTCGCACCAGGCGAGCCGTCCGTCCTTGGCGCACACGCCGCGCTCGCTGATGCCCGAGCGCGTCCAGGCGATCGCATGCACCGGCATCGCATCGGCCACCTCGTTCGCCAGCATGATGCCGCGAAAACCCGCGGGCATTCGCACGAGCCACTGTGCGCGCGCACCAAGGCGCGCGCGCTGGCGCTCGCGCAGCACGCCACTCGTTTCCAGGATCAGGTAGGGATGCGGCGCGGCGCCGAGCGCGGCCAGCTCGTCGCACAGGTGCGCCGCGAGCGCGCCGCTGCCGGCGCCGAATTCGAGTAGCGCGTCCCCGGGCCGCAGCAGTGCCGCGAGCTGGCGCGCCAGGGTGCGGGCGAACAGCGGCGAGAGCTCGGGCGCGGTGACGAAATCGCCGCCGGCGCCGAGCGGGTTGCCCGCGGCGGCGTAGTAGCCGTACTGCGGTTCGTAGAGCGCGAGCTCCATATAGCGCGCGAACGAAATCCAGTTTTCCTGCGCTCGCAATTCGGCCTCGATGCGCGCGACCAGCGCAGCGCTGGCCGCTTGCGCGGCGGCATCCGGGCGGGGAAGTTCCGTGGGGCGCATGGGCAGGGGATCGGCGGTGAATTTACCCTAGAATCGCAGCCAGCATGGACGACACGCTGCAGGGAAAAGTGGCGCTCGTGACCGGCGCGGCGCGGCGCCTCGGCGCTGCCATCGCGCGCCGCCTGCATGCGGCGGGCGCCAATGTCGTGATTCACTATCGCGGCGCGGAGAGCGATGCCGCGCAGCTCGAAGCGCAGTTGAATGGCCTGCGCAAGGGCAGCGCGTTGCGTCTGAAGGCGGACCTGCTCGCGCCAATTGCGCCGCAGGCGCTGATCGGCGCTGCGCTCGAGCGCTGGAAGCGGCTCGATCTGCTGGTCAACTGTGCCTCGACTTTCTACGCCACCGCGGTGGGCGAGATCGAGGCCGCACAATGGGAGGAGCTGATCGGCTCGAACCTGCGCGCGCCGCTGTTTCTCGCCCAAACTGCGGCGCCGCACCTGGCCGCGGCGCGCGGCTCGATCGTGAACATTGCGGACATCCATGCCGAGCGGCCGCTGAAGGGCTATCTCGTCTACAGCGTGGCGAAGGCAGGGCTCGCAGCACTCACCCGCTCGCTCGCGCTGGAACTGGCGCCCGGGGTGCGGGTGAATGCGGTCGCGCCTGGGGCCATCGCCTGGCCCGAGGACGGACAGTTCGGTCTGGCGGAGCGCGAGCGGATCGTCGCCACGACGCCGCTGCAGCGCATCGGCGACCCGGCGGATATCGCGCAGGCGGTGCACTACCTTGCGACGGCGCCGTTCGTCACCGGCCACCTGCTGGCGGTCGACGGCGGGCGCTCGCTCTTCCTGTGATGCCCGGGCCGCGCAAGCTCGACTACGAGGGCAACAAGCTGGCCAAGCGCCTGCGGCGGCAGGTCGGCCAGGCGATCGGCGACTTCCGGCTGATCGAGGAAGGCGACCGCGTCATGGTCTGCCTGTCCGGCGGCAAAGACAGCTATGGTTTGCTCGATATCCTGCTCGCGCTGCGCGAGAAGGCACCGGTCGGTTTCGAAATAGTCGCGGTCAACCTCGATCAGAAGCAGCCGGGGTTCCCGGCACACGTGCTGCCCGCGTATCTGGCCGGGCGTGGCGTGCCGTTCCGCGTCGTCGAGCAGGACACGTACTCCGTGGTGAAGCGCGTGCTGCCCGAGGGCAAGACCTATTGTTCGCTCTGCTCGCGCTTGCGCCGCGGCGCGCTGTATCGCGTCGCCGGCGAGCTGGGAGCGACCAGGATCGCGCTCGGCCACCATCGCGACGACATATTGGCGACGTTCTTTCTCAACCTGTTCTTCGGCGGCAAGCTGAAGGCGATGCCGGCCAAGCTCGTTTCCGACGATGGCCGCCATGTCGTCATCCGGCCGCTCGCCTACGCCACCGAGAATGACCTCGCCGCCTATGCCGAGCTGAAGGGCTTCCCGATCATTCCCTGCAACCTCTGCGGCTCGCAGGACAACCTGCAGCGCCAGGTGGTGCGCGACATGCTGCGCGAGTGGGAACGGCGCCATCCGGGACGGATCGAGTCGATCGCGCGCGCGCTGAGCGACGTGAGCCCTTCGCACCTGCTCGATCGCAGCTTGTTCGATTTTGCCGGCCTGCGGGCCACCGGTGTCGCGATCGCCGAGGAACTTCGCGAACCTTTGTTTGCCGAAGACTAGGTGCGCATTCGACGCTGGAGGCGGCTGGCGGGCTATGTGCTCGCTGCGGTACTGACGATGCTGGTATTCGTCAACGGCAGCCGCGTCGGCGCGCAGGATTGGCGCAGCGCGAACCGCGAGCCGGTAGGGCTCGCGCCCGATCCGGCGCTGCACCCGGAGCCGATCGTCCAGGTGTATGGCGCGCGCACCTGGGGCTGGCGCGGCCATTTCGGCATCCACACCTGGATCGCGGTGAAGCCGGCGGCGGCCGGCGCATACACCGTGTACGAGGTGATCGGCTGGAAGTTGCGCTGGGCCGACAGCGCGCTGTCTGTCACGCAGCGGGCGCCGGATGCGCGGTGGTATGGCAATGCGCCCGAATTGCTGGCGGAACGACGTGGCGACGGTGCCGCCGAATTGATTTCCCGCGTCGAGAAGGCGGTGAGCCAGTACCCGTACGCGCGGCAGTATTCGGCCTGGCCGGGCCCCAACTCGAACACGTTTACCGCCTGGGTGACGCGCGCCGTGCCCGAGTTGCGGGTGGATTTTCCGCCCACTGCGATCGGCAAGGACTTTCTCGCCGATCGACTCGTGGATTCGGCGCCCAGCGGCAGCGGATTTCAACTGTCGCTCGGCGGCCTTCTGGCGCTCACCGCAAGCCGCGTCGAGGGCGTCGAACTCAGCGTGCTCGGGCTGACCTTCGGCTTCAATCCGTTCGACCCCGCGCTGAAGCTGCCTCTGGTAGGTCGCATCGGGCCGGCTCGATAGCCAAGCAGAACCCAGACCCCACCCTTGGGTCAAGGGTAGAGGGTCTCGTTTCGAAACCTAGATCAAAAACCCGGATTGTCAAAATAGTATTGACATACTAGACTTGCAGGCATGATGGACTGTGCCCAGCGGCTGGTCGACATTTTTGGCAGCCAAGCCGAGGTCGCGCGTGCCTTCCAGCTCGACCGTGCGGTAGTCAACAACTGGGTCAAGTCGGGTTACGTCCCCGCGCGCTGGGCGGCCGAAGTGGAGCGTGTCACCGGCGGGCACGTCACCGCCGCCGATGTGCTCTGCGACGCGAACGCGAGGAAACCGGTCAAAGTGAAATCGAGGTCCGTGGACGCTTTCCCCGGGCCGGCCTTCGGGAGTGATGCCATGAACAAATTTGCGCCCGCAAAGCGCATCCAGTCTTTCCATCCGCCGCAACGCACGCTCATGGGCCCCGGCCCTACCGAGATCCACCCGCGCGTGCTCACCACCATGAGTCAGCCCGCCATCGGCTACCTCGACCCGGTATTCGTCGAGATGATGGAGGAGCTGAAGTCGCTCCTGCGCTACGCCTACCAGACGAAGAATCCGCTGACCTTTCCGATTTCCGGTCCCGGCTCGGTCGGCATGGAGTACTGCTTCGTCAACATGGTGGCGCCCGGGGACAAGGTGATCGTGTGCCAGAACGGCGTTTTCGGAGGACGCATGCTGGAGAACGTGGTGCGCTGCGGCGGCGTGCCGGTGCTGGTCGAGGACAAGTGGGGCGAGCCGGTCGACCCGCAGAAGCTCGAAGACGCGCTGAAGAAACACCGGGACGCGAAAATTGTCGCCTTCGTGCATGCCGAAACTTCGACCGGCTGCCAGTCCGACGCCAAGCTCCTCACGCAGCTCGCGCACCAGCACGGCGCGCTGGCGATCGTCGACGCGGTGACTTCGCTCGGCGGCACGCCGGTCAAGGTCGACGAGTGGGAGATCGACGCGATCTATTCGGCGAGCCAGAAGTGCCTGTCGTGCACGCCGGGGCTGTCGCCGGTGTCGTTCTCCGAACGCGTGGTCGAGCGAGTGCAGCAGCGCAAGGACAAGATCCACAGCTGGTTCATGGACATGAACCTGTTGCTCGGTTACTGGGGCGCGACCACGCGCACCTACCATCACACCGCGCCGACCAATGCGCTGTTCGCGCTGCACGAGGCACTGCTGCTCATCCGCGAGGAGGGACTGGAGAATTCCTGGGCGCGCCATCAGCGTCACCACGTCGCGCTCAAGGCGGGCCTCGAGGCGATGGGAATGAAATTCCTGGTTGCCGAGAAAGACCAGTTGCCGCAGATGAACGCGGTGCTCTGTCCCGAGGGCGTTGCCGAAGCCGAGGTGCGCAAGACGCTGCTTGGCGAGTTCGGGCTGGAGATCGGCGCCGGACTGGGGCCGCTCGCCGGGAAGATCTGGCGCTTCGGGCTGATGGGCTACTCCTGCCGCCCCGACAACGTCATGTTGTGCCTGTCGGCGCTCGGCTCGGTGCTCGCCGACATGGGCTTGCCGGTACACGTCGGCGACGCCGAGGCCGCGGCGCACGGCGCCTACGCTCAGATGCACGCGCGCGACGCGCAGAGGAAAAAGCGGGCCGCCTGAGGCCGTAGGACGTTGCACGCTTGGATACGTTGACCCACGCGTTGTCGGGCGCATTGCTCGCCCGCCTCACGGCGGCGCGCACCCCGGTTCGTTGGCGGTCTCAAGCGTTGGCGGCGCCTGGAATTCGCGCCTCGAATGCCACGCGTAAACGTTACCTGCCGATCGAGGTCGCGAAGTATCAAGACCTTCGTATCGACCCGCATCGACCAACTGCCAAGTGCATTTCACGGCGAAGCAGAGGATCGTGCGCGGACTCGGGGCCTGGTTCCGCGGCGAGGTCCGGCGAGGCCGCAGGTTTGCTCCGCACGGTGACTTCCGGCGCAGGGTCCTTTCAATCATCGACATGCATGAAACGTCGCAGCGATGGGTTTTTGACCGGGCTGGGGCCTGTGCCGCCGCGGCAGGCGCCGCCCTGCTTTTCGTGCTCGGCGCGTGCAGTCCGGTTCCGCTGAAGCCGGCGGATTCCCACCTTGCCGCCGAACCGGCTCGCAGCGAGGGTCCGATCCCCGAACCGGTGCAGGCCGTACCGATGCTGCCGCCGCCAAGACCGGCGTCTCGTCCCGAAACCTACAGCGTCGTGGTGCACAACGTCGGCGTGCAGGACCTGCTGTTCGCGCTCGCCCGCGATGCCCGGTTCAATGTCGA
>MERE01000084.1 GCA_001771975.1 Betaproteobacteria bacterium RIFCSPLOWO2_02_FULL_68_150
GCCGGGTGCTGGAGATGCCGGAGCAGTATCTGTGGATGCACAAGCGCTTCAAGACCCGCCCTCCGGGCGAAGCGAGGTTCTACTGAAAAATCTGCGTACCGCCGCAATCGGCGTCGGTTACATGGGGCGCTTTCATGCCCAGAAGCTCGCCGCGAGCTACGCCGCCGACCTGATTGCGGTGGTGGATGCGGACGCCGCGCGCGCGCGTGAGGTGGCGTCGGAACTCGGTTGCGCCGCCGAAACGGATTTTCGGCGGCTGCTCGGCAGGGTCGACGCCGTCAGTGTCGCCGTGCCCACCGAGCGGCACCACGAGGTCGTGGGCGCGTGCCTCGACGCCGGCGTGCACGTGCTGGTCGAGAAGCCGCTGGCCCGCTCGGTGGCCGAGGCCGATGACCTGCTCGCGCGGGCTGCGGCGCGGGGTCTGGTGCTTCAGGTAGGACACCTGGAGCGCTTCAATCCGGCGTTTCGCGCCCTGGCGGCCGAGCCGGGACGGGCGCTTTTCATCGACATCGAGCGCCTTGCGCCCTTCAAGGCGCGAGGCACCGACGTCGACGTGGTGCTCGACCTCATGATCCACGATCTTGACCTGGTACTGGCGCTCGCCAAAGCCGAGGTCGAGGCGGTGAGCGCCTGCGGCTTTCGCGTGCTCACCGACGCGATCGACATCGCCAACGCGCGCATCGAGTTCGCCGACGGTTGCGTGGCCAGCGTTTCCGCGAGCCGCGTCAGCCAGGCCGCGGTGCGCAAGCTGCGCGTGTTCCGGCAGGACCTGTACGTCTCGGCGGACCTTCAGGGGCACCGGCTGAGGCACGTGCGCCGGGAGCCCGGTGGCATTCGCGAAACCGAGACGCGCTTCGAGCGCGCCGACGCGCTGCGCCTGCAATCCGATGCGTTTCTGCATGCGGTGCGCGAGGGCAGCGCGCCCGAAGTGAGCGCTGCCGAGGGCCGCCGCGCTCTCGATCTGGCGCTGCGCGTCGGCGGCCTGATCGGCGCGCGGCTGGAGCGCCTGCGGCAATGAGACGCCTCGCGTTCAGCAAGATGGAAGGGGCGGGCAACGATTTTGTCGTTGTCGACGCCACGACGGAGCCGTTCATACTCGATGCGGCGCAGCTGCGCCGCATCGCCGACCGGCACTTTGGCATCGGCTGCGACCAGATTCTCGTCGTCGAGCCGGCGCGCGGATCCGATGCCGATTTCCGCTACCGCGTCTTCAATGCCGACGGCGGCGAGGTGGAGCAGTGCGGCAACGGGGCGCGCTGCTTCGTCAAGTTCGTGCACGCGCGCGGGCTCACCGCGAAGAGCGAGATCCGGGTCGAAACCCTGGCCGGAGTGATCTCGCCGCGGCTGGAAGCGGACGGCGAGGTGAGCGTCGACATGGGGCTGCCGCGGCTGGAGGCGCCGCTCGTGCAGACGATCGATATCGACGGGGCACCGCTGGAGGTCGTAATACTTTCGATGGGGAACCCCCATGCCGTGCAGCAGGTGGCCGACGTCGACCACGCGCCGGTTGCGAGCCAGGGTCCGCGCATCGAGCATCACCCGAGGTTTCCGCACCGGGTCAACGCGGGATTCATGCAGGTGCTCGACCGGCACGCGATCCGGCTGCGCGTGTACGAGCGCGGCGCCGGAGAGACGCTCGCCTGCGGCACCGGCGCCTGCGCCGCAGTGGTGAGCGGCGTCGCGGGCGGGCTGCTCGATTCGCCGGTGAGGGTCGAGATGCGCGGCGGCACGTTGACGGTGTCTTGGGCGGGGGAGGACAATTCCGTCTGGATGAAGGGTCCCGCACGCGCGGTGTTCGAGGGGGTCATCGAGCTCGAGGGATAGGGGCTCGCCGCGCGCGCCCTGCTCGGAGGTTTCCGGATGCGGCTCGTTGTCTACTTCACCGCCGCCGAACGCCGCGTGCTGCGCTGGTCGGGCAGGGAGCTGCGTCCCGAAGCCCGTTTTGACGCAGACGATGCCGGGCTCGCCGGGTTCCGGGAGTATCTGTGCCGTCGCGACGGTGCGGTGGTCACGCTGGTCGCCGACGTCGCCGGCGAGGAATTCCACGAAGAGCAGATTCCGTACCTGCGCGGCAATGATCGGGAGGCGATCATCCAGAGGCGCCTCGCGCAGCGCTTTCGGGAGACGCGGCTTGCGGCGGCGCTGCCGCTCGGTCGCATCGAAACCGAGCGCAGCAACGAACGGCTGCTGCTCGCCTCGTTTTCCAATGCGCGGCCGTTCGACGCCTGGCTCGATGCGCTCGCCGCCTCGGGCGCCAGGCTCGCGGGGGTGTATTCGACGGCGCTGCTCGTTCCGGCGCTCGTGCCGCGCAGCGACCGGCAGCGCTGCATCGTCCTGAGCGTGCATGCCACCGGGCTGCGCGAGTGCTATCTGGAGCAGGAGCGATTGAGGTTCGCGCGCTTCGAGAGTATTCAGGCCGCGACCCCGGACGAGTACGCCGTGCGCGCCCGCACGGAAATCGAGCGCTTGGCGCAGTATCTCGCGGCGCTGCGCGCGCTGCCAGCAGGCGCGCAGGCGCTGCCGGTGATCGTCATCGCGCGCGCCGCGCAACGCGCGTCGCTCGAACGGAGCCTGGTTTCGGACGCGCGCTTTGCGTTCCGCTTTCAAGATCTCGAGGAGGCCGCCCGCAGCCGCGGCATTCGGGGCGCTCCGCCCGACATGGGGGCCGAGCAGCTCGCGCTCGCGCTTGCGGCGACGAAGCCGCCGCGCGAGCAGTTCGCTCGCGCAACGGACCGGCGCGGCTTTCTGCAGTGGCGTCTGCAGCGCGCCTTGCTGGTCGCCGGCGCACTGGGGTTTTCGGCCTGCGCCGCGTATGCAGGAGTGCAATGGCTCGACGTGCTGGAGCTGCGCGACCAGGCTCGCGCACAACGCCAGGAGGTGCGCGAGGCGACCGAGCGCTACCGGCGCATTGCCGCCGGCTTTCCGGCGGCTCCCACGAGCGCGGAAAACCTCAAGGCGACGGTGCAGGAGTTGCAGCGTATCGCTGCCCGTACCGCGCCGCCCGAGGCGGCGCTTGCGTATCTCGCCGCTGCGCTCGCGCAATGCCCGCAGGTCGAGCTCGAGGCCCTCGTCTGGAGCGTGAAACCGCTCTCTGTGCCGGACCCGGGAGCGATGAATCGTCTGGCGCAGACGCTCGAAATCTCCGCGCGCATCGTGGCGACGCCAGGCGCGGACTTTCGCGCGGTGAATGCGCAGATCCAGCGCTTCGCGGCGGCGCTGCAGTCCGAACCGGCCTGGCAACTGGTGCGCTCTCAGTTGCCGTTTGACGCGACGTCGCAAGGCACGCTGGTGGGCGGCGACGCCGGCGCGACGGCTGGCGAGGCGGCGCGTTTCGTGGTCGTGATTGCGCGGCCGCTCGGATGAAGGTCGCCGAAATGCTCGCGCGCGCGCCCTGGCGGGCGGCTATCGTCGCTGTGCTGCTCGCGGCGTCGGGTGCAGCGCTGGTCATCGCGGCGCGTCAGGGGATTGTGCAGGCCAATCAACAGCTTCTCGCGGCGCACGCGGAGCGCGCGCAGCTGCGCGAACAGCTGGTGCGCGTCACGCAGGACGAGCGCGAGGTGGGAGAGCGCGCCGACCTTTATCGCCGGCTCGTCGAATTGCATGTCGTCGGTGCCGAGCGGCGCCTCGAATGGACCGAGTCGCTCGCGCGCATTCGCGAGCGGCGCCAGCTGGCCGAGCTGCGCTACCAGATTGCGCCACGCCGGCTGCTGCAGGCGCTGCCGGGAAAACCGGGCGGCGTGGACTCGTACGCCAGCACGATGAAGATCGAGATGGGATTGCTTCACGAAGGCGATCTGTTCCGTTTTCTGGAAGACCTGCGCGCCTCGGGCAACGCCTACTATGCGGTGAATCAATGCTCCGTCGCGCGCAGGACCCCGGCGGCGCCGGATGCGACCCTGGCGCCGCGCTTGCGGGCCGCGTGCGAGATCGACCTGATCACGATCCACGATGGAGGGTCGCGCACGTGAAACGGACGATCGCGCTGCTCGTTTTCCTGGCGCAATGTGCGCCCTGCGGGGCGCAGGAGCTGGGGCGGCTTTTTTTCTCGCCGGCGCAGCGCGACGCGCTCGATGCGCGGCGCAATGAGAAAGCTGCCCGCGCGCCGGCGGCGGCGCCGGTACGCATCGATGGCTACGTGCTGCGCTCCGGCGGTCGGCCGACGCTCTGGGTCAACGGCAGCGTGGAGCGCTCGAATCTGGCGGCCAAATCGGGAAGCACCCTGGATCACGCCGAGGCGCGCGACGTGATCGAAGATCGTCAGGTCAGGTTGAAACGCTGATGCGCGGCGGGGGTGCGCCGGCCGCCCAGAGGGGCGCAGTGCTGATGCTTGTCGCTGCGCTGCTGGCGGCAAGCCTGGCCTGGTTTGCGGTGAGCGTGCTCACGCGCTCGACCAGGAGTGCCGCCGAGAAGGAAGTGCGCACCGGCCAGGCCCTGGCGAAAGCCAGACACGCGCTGCTCGCCTACGTCGCGCATTACGCGGCCCGCAGCGATCACCAGGTTCCGGGCCGCCTGCCGTGCCCCGAGCCGCTCGCACCGCCCGCCGGCCAGGAGGGCGTGGCTGCGTCGCTGACCTGCAACAGCAATACCCAGGCGTATGTGGGGCGCCTGCCATGGCGAACGTTGGGCATCGAACAGTTGCGCGACGGTCACGGCGAACCGTTGTGGTACGTGCTCGGCCCGGGATTTCGTGCGGCGCCGATCAATCCCGACAGCACGGGACGGCTGACGCTCGACGGAGTCGGCAATGCAGCGGTAGCGCTGATCGTGGCGCCCGGCGCGGCGATCGACAGCCTGCTCGACCCGGAGGCGCCGCCGCCCGGTTGCGCGCGCAGGAACCAAAGCGCACTGCGCTATCCGGTTCCTTTTACGGCATTCGACCCGGGAAACTTCCTCGAGTGCGGCAACGTCACCGGAAGCTACCTCTCGACGGGCGATTCGAAATGGATCAACGACCGCGCCCTTGTGGTGAGCGCTGCAGGGCTGATGGCAGCGATCGCCGGTCCGGTGCTCGACCGCGTGCAGCGCGTTTTGGCGCCGGCAATCGCGGCGTGGGACGCAACCGAGTTCGCCTCGACCGGCAAGAGCTGGGGTGTGACCCACGGGGCGCCGTTTCTGCCGTTTGCTTCCCGCTTCGGGGAGCCGTCCGCGAACGCCTACTGCGGCGAGGCGGGCGAGCGCGAAGGTTTGCCGCCCGTCGCGCCACGCGCCTCCACCGCGTGCGACACGGCGTGGAGCGGGGGTGCGTTGCCTCTCAGTAGGCTGGTCGGTCTGGGCTGTAGCCCCCTCGGCACGGAATTGCGCTGCCAGTTTCGCGCCAGCGGCGGCACGACGGCACCGGCAGCGCGAATCAACGCCGGTGCGCGGCGCGTCGCGGGGAGTTTTCGCGGCACCATCACGGCGGCGGACATCGGCGTCTCGCACGCCGGTGCCGCCGCGCTGACCCTGACGCTCTCGGCGAACACGGCCGACGCGAACGCGGTCATCGAGGTTTCGTGGCCGGCGAGCCTTGCCGCCGACGAAATCGTCAGCGTCTCGCTGCCCAATCTTCCCGATGCCCGCATTCTGTCGGATCCGCGGCTGGCCTGGTTCTACAACAACCAATGGCAGCGCCATCTGTACTACGCGGTAGGCGCTGCAGCGACGGCCGGTGCGAGCGCGCGCTGCGATGCGTCGGGCGATCCCGGTTGCCTCGCCGTGTATGGATTGCCCGCCGCCAGCGGAAACTTCTGGGATAAGCGGCTCGTTCTCGCGCTGATGGGTCGCGCGCTCTCGGGCCAATCACGCGGCTGCGGCTCGGACGCCAATGGCGATTCGATTCCGGACTGCGACGACCCGGCGCAATACCTCGAAGCGGAAAACGCTTCGATCAACGACCGCATATTCCGCGCCGATCTGCGCCTGCCCAATCCGAGCGCGGCCGCGTTGCCCTTGCCGCAATTCAACGATCGCGTGGCTGCGTGTCCGCTGCACTACATGCGCCAAGGCGGCGCGACGATTCAGATCTGCGGTTGATCGATCCGATGCCGGCTCAGCGCCTGGCCTCCAGCAGCCGCGCGAGCGTCGCGCTCGCACCAGCAGCTGCGATCTCGAGCGCCGATTACCGGCGCACCCTGCGGCCCTTGGCGGTGAGAAACGGGTCGACCAGCAGCTTGAGGCCCTCGCGGACGTACTCCTCGAGGCTGTAGCGCCGCCGGAAAGCCCAGTTCTTCAGCGCCCAGGCATGCGCGAAGTGCACGTACTGATAAACCAGCAGGGAGCCGTTCACACGATGCATGAAGCCCTGGCGGACGCATTCGCGCAGGCAGCCTTCGAGCAGCCGGTTGGTGCGCGTTTCGCCTTCCATGATGTAGCGCCGGCGCTCGGGGCGCAGCGATTTGGTCGAACGGTAGGTGAGCACGGTCGCCTCGCGCAGCCGGTCCACCACGCGGCAATAGGTGCGGATCGCGATGCGCAGCCGCTCGAGCGGATGCGCGATGCCTTCGAGCGACTGCGGAATCTCGCGCTCGTAGGTCTCGAGCACGTTCTTCAGCGACAGGAACAGCAGGTCGTCCTTCTCGCGGAAATACTGGTACACGAGGCCGACGCTGATGCCCGCTTCGCGCGCGATGCTCTGAATGGTGGTGCTGTAGTAGCCCTGCTCGGAAAACAGCTTCACCGCCGCGCGCACGATCTCGCCGCGCCGCGCCTCGACCAGCCGCGGGTCCGAGACTTGTGCCTGGACTGTGGCGTGCGAGCTCAGGCGCGCTCTCCCAGCCCGGCAACGCCGATCACGCGGTCGAGGAAGCTGCGCTCGGGCATCGGCTCAGGGCTCAGTTGCCCTCGAACCTCGGCTTTTCCTTCTTCACGAAAGCGTTGTAGGCGCGCTCGAAATCGCTCGTCTGCATGCAGATCGCCTGCGCCTCGGCCTCGGTCTCGAGCGCCTGCTCGATGGTCATGCTCCATTCCTGCTGCAGGCACTTCTTGGTCATCGCGTGGCCGAATGCCGGCCCGTTGGCGAGCGACTGCGCCATTTCCTGCGCGCGCGCGAGGAGCCTGTCTTTCGCCACCAGTTCGTTGAAATAGCCCCAGGCAAGCCCTTCCGCAGCGCTCATCGCGCGCCCGGTGTAGAGCAGTTCCGAGGCGCGGCCCTGGCCGATGATGCGCGGCAGGATGGCGCAGGCGCCCATGTCGCAGCCCGCGAGTCCCACGCGCACGAAGAGGAACGCGGTCTTGCATTCGGGCGTGCCGTAGCGCAGGTCGCAGGCCATCGGGATGATCGCCCCGGCGCCGGCGGAAATCCCGTCCACCGCGGCGATCACCGGCTGCGGGCAGTGGCGCATTTCCTTGATCAGGTTGCCGGTCATGCGCGTGAAGTAGAGCAGCTCGGGCATTTCCATCCTGACCAGCGGCCCGATGATGTCGTGCACGTCGCCGCCGGAGCAGAAGTTGCCGCCTTCGCCGGTGAACACCACCGCGCGCACGTCGTCGGCGTACTGCAGCTTGTGGAAGGTGTCGCGCAGCTCGGCGTAGCTGTCGAAGGTGAGCGGGTTCTTGCGCTCCGGGCGGTTCAGGGTGACGGTGGCGACGCGGTCCTTCACCTGCCAGCCGAAATGCT
>MERE01000085.1 GCA_001771975.1 Betaproteobacteria bacterium RIFCSPLOWO2_02_FULL_68_150
GGGCAAGATCCTGGACGTGCGCGACGCCGCTCAGTGCGACCGCGTGGTGGCCGAGGTGCAGCAGGCGTTCGGCGACATTCTCATCCTGGTGAACAACGCCGCGGTGGCGCGCGACAACCTGGCGCTGCGCATGAAGGACGCGGAGTGGGACGAAGTGATGGAAACCAACCTGCGCTCGGTGTTCCGCCTGTCGCGCGCCGTGATGCGCGGCATGATGAAGGCGCGCTGGGGCCGCATCATCAGCATCACTTCCGTGGTCGGCGCCTCCGGCAACGCCGGGCAGGCGAATTACGCGGCCGCGAAAGCCGGCGTCGCCGGCATGACGCGCTCGCTGGCGCGCGAGCTCGGCAGCCGCAACATCACGGTAAATTGCGTCGCGCCGGGCTTCATCGACACCGACATGACGCGGGCGCTCGCCGAAGCGCAGCGTCAGGCGCTGCTCGGCCAGATCCCGCTGGGACGTCTCGGCCGCGCCGAGGAAGTCGCCGCCGCGGTGGCATTTCTCGCGTCGCCCGCTGCGGGCTACGTCACCGGCAGCGTGCTGCACGTCAACGGCGGAATGTACATGTCGTGATTCAAGTAAAATGACGGCCCGCGTCGATTCCGATCGGGGCCCAGACAGGGAAGGAGCAGAGGATGGAAAACATAGAACAGCGCGTCAAGAAGATCGTCGCCGAGCAGCTCGGCGTGAATGAAGCCGAGATCAAGAACGAGTCGTCGTTCGTCGATGATCTGGGCGCGGACTCGCTCGACACGGTCGAGCTGGTGATGGCGCTCGAGGAGGAGTTCGAGACCGAAATCCCGGACGAGGAGGCCGAGAAAATCACCACTGTGCAGCAGGCCATCGATTACGTGAAGTCGCACTCCAAGTCCTGAACGCGCAGCCCACGGTGCCACGCCGCAGAGTCGTCGTCACCGGGATCGGCATCATCAGCCCGGTCGGCAACACGATCCAGGAAGCCTGGGCCAACATCCTGGCCGGACGATCCGGGATCACGCGCGTCTCGCGCTTTGACCCCGCGCGCCTGTCGAGCCAGATCGCCGGCGAGGTCAAGGGCTTCGACGTGTCGCACTACCTGTCGCCCAAGGAGGCGCGCAGGATGGACACCTTCATCCACTACGGCATGGCGGCCGGATTGCAGGCCTGGCGCGATTCCGGACTGGCGCTCACACCGGAAAACGCCGAGCGCATCGGCATCAATTTCGGCTCCGGCATCGGCGGCTTGCCGCTGATCGAGTCGATGCACGACGAGCTGCAGAAGAGCGGCCCGCGGCGCATTTCGCCGTTCTTCATTCCCGGCACGATCATCAACATGATTGCCGGCAATCTGTCGATCCTGCTCGGCACCAAGGGGCCGAATCTGGCGATGGTCACGGCCTGCACCACCGCGACGAATTGCCTTGGCGAGGCGGCCAAGTCGATCCGTCTCGGCGAGGTCGAGGCGATGATCGCCGGCGGCGCCGAAGCGACCGTGACCGAGCTGGCGATGGGCGGATTCGCGGCGGCGCGGGCGCTGTCGACGCGCAACGACGACCCCCCGGGCGCGAGCCGGCCGTGGGACCGCGACCGCGACGGCTTCGTGCTGGGCGAAGGGTCCGGCGCGGTGGTGCTCGAAGAGTACGACCATGCCAAGGCGCGCGGCGCGACGATCTATTGCGAGCTGGTCGGCTACGGGGTGTCGGCCGACGCCTACCACATGACCGCGCCCGCCGAGGACGGCGACGGCGCCTTCCGCTGCATGCGCAACGCGCTGCGCGACGCAGGGCTCGACGCATCGAGCGTGGACTACATCAACGCCCATGGCACCTCGACTCCGTTGGGCGACATCGCCGAAACGGTCGCCATGAAACGGGTCCTCGGCGCGCACGCCCCGAAGGTGGCGGTCAACTCGACCAAGTCGATGACCGGCCACCTGCTCGGCGCGGCGGGCGGCGTCGAGGCGATCTTCACCGCGCTCGCATTGCGGGACCAGGTTTCGCCCCCGACCATCAACCTGCAGAACCCGGACCCGCAGTGCGATCTCGACTACGTGCCGAACGTCGCGCGCCGGATGCGGATTCGCGTGGCGCTGTCCAATTCGTTCGGCTTCGGCGGCACCAACGGCACGCTCGTGTTTGCCGGGATTTGAGCGCCGTCCCGGTCCTGCGGCTGGAACTTCGTCCCTCGCGTGCGCTGGCCGCCACGATCCTGGGTGCGCACCTGGCGTCTGCCGCGTGCCTCGACCTGATCGTCGGGGGGCTCGCCGGCATGGCGCTCGCGGCGCTCGCCGCCGCGCTCGGCGCGGCGACGGCGTGGGACCGCGCGCTGCTGCGCGGTGCCCGCGCACCGCGCGCGATCGAGCTGCGCGGCGACGGCAGTGCCAGCGTCGAGTCGGCGAGCGGCTGGCGCTGTCCCGCTGCGGGCGGGCGTGGTCGTGCCGGCCGCCACTGGGTGATCGTCGCCCTGCACGGGGCCTCGAGGCGCACTCTGCTGATCACCGGCGACATGCTGGAAACGGAATCGTTCCGGAGGCTGAGGCTGTGGGCGCTTTGGGGAAGGCTGCCGGGGGCAGCGGTGGCGCGGTTCGCGGCTTAGGCACCGGCAGCGCGGCCGAGCGAACTATTTGCAAGGGCGGTGGTCTGTGGCAGTGAGGCGAAGCGAAACTGCGGGGGTTACGAGAACGGCCCGGTCGCCCGGTGCGGGAAACGGCGTGTGACTTCGCACGACGTCGACCGGGAGCTGGTTGCCCGGGTCCAGCGTGGCGACAAGCAGGCATTCGGGCTGCTGGTGGAGAAATACCAGCGCAAGCTCGCGCGGCTGTTGCAGCGCCTGATTCGCGACCCGGCCGAGGTCGAGGACGTGACGCAGGAAGCGTTCATACGCGCCTATCGGGCGCTGCCCGCGTTTCGCGGCGAGAGCGCGTTCTACACCTGGCTGTATCGCATCGGCGTCAACACCGCCAAGAACCACCTCATGGCGATGGGGCGCCGGGCGCCGGGCGCGGTAGAGGCCACCGAGGCCGAGGGCCTCGACGAAGGTGAGCAGTTGCGGGACATCAATACGCCGGAAAACGTCTTGATGTCGAAGGAAATCGCCGCGACGGTCAACGCGGCGATCGCTGAACTGCCGGAAGAGTTGCGCAACGCCATCCAGTTGCGCGAGCTCGACGGCCTGAGCTACGAGGAAATTGCACAGATCATGAATTGTCCGATTGGCACCGTGCGCTCGAGGATTTTCCGCGCCCGCGACGCCATCTCGCACAGATTGCGGCCGCTGCTCGAACCACGCAAGGACCGGAGGTGGTGATGAAAAGCAGGATTTCCGAATTCATGGACGGCGAGCTGGACGGGCGCGAGGCGGGCGCGATGCTGGCGACGCTGGGCGAGGAAGGCGAGGCGCGCGAGGCATGGCGCGACTACCACCTGATCCGCGACGCGCTGCACGACACGCGCATGCTGTCGGCGGATTTCGCCGCGCGCGTCGCGGCGCGCCTGGCCGAGGAGCCCACGGTGCTCGCGCCGGCGCCGCGGCGCGCACGCTGGTTGGCGTTGCCGGCGGCCGCAAGCGTTGCCGCCGCGAGCCTGGCGGCGATTGCACTCGTCGGCTGGCTCGCCTTCGGCCCGCAGCAGGCGGTGCAGACTCCGATTCCGGTCGCCAAGGCGCCGCTTGCAGCGCCCAGGGCCGAACCCGTCCGCGTACCGCCGCCGGCGGCGGCCGACGACTATCTGTTGGCGCACCAGCGCTACTCGCCGCGCAATTCGCTGCAGGGCATGGCGCCGTACGTGCGCACCGTGTCCGGGAAGGCGGGGGCGCATCAGCCGTGAGGGCGCTGGCGCTGTTCCTGGCGCTCGGCGCCGGCCTTGTGCAGGCACAGGGGCAAACAACCCCGGAGGCGCTGGCGCTGTTGCGCAAGATCCACCTGGCGACGCAGAAGCTCTCCTATACCGGCACTTTCGTCTACCAGCAGGGGGCGCAAACCGAGACCTCGCGCATCACGCGCGTGGCCGATGCTGCCGGCGGGATCGAGAAACTCGAGGCGCTGGACGGCGCGCCGCGCGAGATCGTGCGTACGCGCGACACCGTCAGCTGCTACCTGCCCGACAGCCGCGTGGTCAAGATCGACCGGCGGGACGACGCGCGCACCTTCCCGGCGCTGCTGCCCGACGAATTCGCCGAACTGGCGCACTACTACGTGATCACGCGCGGCGAACGGGGGCGGGTGGCCGGACTGGATTGCGATTCGGTGCTCCTCACGCCACGCGACGAACTGCGCTATGGCCACAAGCTGTGTGCCGACGCGGCGAGCGGCATGCTGCTCAAGGCACGCGTCCTGGACGGCAGGGGCGAAATGGTCGAGCAGTTCACGTTTACCCAGATCGCGATCGGCAGCGTGGCGCGCGACAAGGTCAGGTCGCGCCATGCCTCGCGCAATTGGCGCATCGAGGAGACAGCGGTCGCACCCGCCAACCTCGCCGCATCCGGCTGGAGCATCACGAGCGACCTGCCCGGCTTCCGCAAGGTGGTGGAAGTGCGCCGCAAGCTGCGCGCATCGGGCAGCGTCGGACAGGTCGTGTATTCCGATGGCTTGGCGGCGGTTTCGGTGTTCATCGAGCCGCTCGCAGCGAGCGCCGAGCCGGTACGGGCGGGGCTCGCGACCCTCGGCGCGATCAACATCGTGACGCGCGAAGTGTCGAATCACCGCGTGACGGTGGTCGGCGAAACCCCCGCGGCCAGCGTGCAACGCCTCGCCGAACGTGTCGCATTCAAGCGTCTGCCATGATCCGCAACCAGGAGAGATCAAACATGCATTGGTTGAGAAGTGTTTTTGCGCTGTTCGCCTTCGCGTTGGCTGCCCAGGCAGCGGCGCAGGCGCGGGAACTGCCCGACTTCACCCGCCTGGTCGAGGACCAGGGCGCCGCGGTGGTCAACATCAGCACCACCCAGGCGGTGCGGCGCCCGGGGCTGCCGCAATTGCCGGGCGTCGAGGACGAGGAAGTGCTCGAATTTTTCCGGCGTTTCATTCCGCGCCAGCGGCCGCCCGGTCCGGGCGCACGGCCCGAACCGCGCTCGCTCGGCTCCGGCTTCATCATCAGCGCCGACGGCTACATCCTGACCAACGCCCACGTGGTCGAAGGCGCCGAGGAAATCAACGTGCGCTTCACCGACAAGCGCGAGTACAAGGCCAAGGTGATCGGAGCCGACAAGCGCACCGACGTGGCGCTGATCAAGATCGACGCCAGCGGCCTGGCGGTGGTGCGCTTCGGCGACCCGGTCAAGCTCAAGGTGGGCGAGTGGGTGGTGGCGATCGGCTCGCCGTTCGGCTTCGAAAGCTCGGTCACCGCGGGCATCGTTTCCGCCAAGGGGCGCTCGCTGCCGCAGGAGAACTTCGTGCCGTTCATCCAGACCGACGTCGCCATCAATCCGGGCAATTCCGGCGGGCCGCTGTTCAACATGAAGGGCGAGGTGGTCGGCATCAATTCGCAGATCTACAGCCGCACCGGGGGCTTCATGGGGCTGTCGTTCGCGATCCCGATCGACGTCGCGCTCGACGTGCAGCGCCAGTTGCGCGACAAGGGGCGCGTGTCGCGCGGACGCATCGGCGTCGTGATCCAGGAAGTGACGCGCGACATCGCGACCTCCTTCGGCCTCGACCGGCCGCGCGGCGCGCTGGTCAATGCGGTGGAAAAGGGCAGCCCGGCGGACAAGGCGGGGTTCGAGCCCACCGACATCATCACCCGCTTCGACGCCAAGGCGGTGGAAAATTCGAGCGACCTGCCGCGCATCGTCGGTGCCACGCGCCCCGGCAACCAGGTCCCGGTCGAGGTCTGGCGCAAGGGCGCCGCGCGCAACCTGACGGTCACGGTCGGCGAGTTGCAGGAAGACCGCGTCGCGGTGCTCAATCCGCCGCGCGGCCAGCGGCAGACCGAGCAGGCCGCCAACCGGCTCGGCATCGTCGTGAGCGAGCTCACGGCGGAGCAGAAAAAGGACCACAAGCTGAGCCACGGGGTGGTGGTGACCGACG
>MERE01000086.1 GCA_001771975.1 Betaproteobacteria bacterium RIFCSPLOWO2_02_FULL_68_150
AGCACGTTGCATACATCGAGAATATGCAGGCTGAGATTCACTTCTTTGCCTGCGAGATGTGAGCGTTCTCCGACCCCGGTCAGCGTTGGGGTGAAAACGTCATGCCCTTGGCTGCGCAGGAGTCTGGCGGTGCGAGGCCAGACCCATGCGCCATGCCACGCACCGTGCACGAGTACGAACGTCGCCATTTCCCCTCCTCATGACTTCCGTGTTGCGTCGCGCGACGCCCAACGTTCGCAGCCACCGGCGCGCGCCCGGCGGCATGTCCACACGGCCGCGCTCGCGCGCGCGTCCGCGTGGGCTGCGCTGTTAAGCGTGCGCGTGGCGCTGCCAAGCCATGGCTAAGCAAACCCCCACGGGGCACCAGCGGTACGAGGTGTTCGATCCGGTTGCTTACCGCCTCGATCACGAGCACGGCAATCGGCAGGGTGGTAAGGTTTGCTGGAACTCGAGATACGGTCCATCGTAAGGAACACATCGAACTCGGCGGCAGCGAGTCCTAGAGGTTTCCCATTCTTGATGCCTGTCCATCCGCTGCGCTGGACTGTGGACACATCGTGTCGAATTAGCGACGCTGCGAGACGACGCGGAAGATGGTCGTCAAGCAGGATGCGCATCGTGGATGAGTGCGGCGCGCGCCTTTTCAAGTACTGCTACGGCCAAATCGCGACTGAACGGACGGAAAATCATCCAGAAAAACCTCCAACGAGTCCCCAGCCTCCAAGTGATCGAAGAGCGTCTTGACCGGGACGCGCGTGCCAGCGAAAACGGGTGTTCCGCTGTGGATCTCGGGATCGGTAGTGATCAGCCGTCTCTTCAATGGCGGTCTCCGGCCACGGGCTATCGGCACAGTATAGCCCTCCGGCTGTTCCTCGGCGCCAACGTTCCGCATGACGCGCCCGAGCTTGCGGCGCGGAGCGACGCTGGCGAGGGTCGCTGTTGATGCGGCAGTTCTGCGTCAATGTGACGCAGCGACGGGTTCTAGTTTGAAGACTCGAGCGAGCCTTGACGCCGTAGAGATATCACCTCGGCGTAAGGCATCACGAACATCATCAAGGCGACAGGCATCTTGAACTGTCAGGTAGGGAGACCACCCCGTGTCGTCTTCGAGCAGTTCAACATCCACTTCGGCAACATACCGCCCCTCGTGGACGTACTTGGTCTTTTTCCGAGTCCTCATTTTCGCCTCTCGGTGAAGTTCTCGTTCCATCTGGCGGGGTCTGGACGATAGGCCGTGATAAGGACGGCTGGCGCAGTGAATCCTTTCGGAATTCCCCACACCGCATGCACGGGACGCTTTTCGCGGTCAAATTCTAGCACCAGCACTGCAGGTCCCTTGGGGAAGGCGGGGTAATCCTCTATGACCGTCGCGGCGTTGACTCCGCTTAGCAGATCCTTAACGAGAATGGCATCGTTCGCCAACTCATCATATCCGTGTTCAGAAATTCGAATATCCCCAGCTGCAACAAGTACTCGAATGGCGTCGAGAGTCGAGCTCACTTCAGTCAACGTACGGCACGTCGCTTACTGACGCATGACGCGATGTCACCGGCGTAAAAATCGTGTAACACATGCGCGCCACTTTAGTCGGATCAGCGCCCCAATGGAATCATACGTTTGTCTACTGTATAAGCGAACAATTATTGCGATAGGCTGCAGTTCAGGCCGGCGTATCAGATGATAGGCCGCAACGGATCAGAAAATCCCCAATAGATCAATTGCGTGTCCAAGTCTCAAACCTGGGACCTTCAGAATAGCGGAGGGAGCTGAAAATAGACTTGCAAATCCGCTGCGCGACAGGTAATTGGTAAGCCGAATGCCGCAGACATCACCCACCTGCTGGCGCCGCCGCCGCGGTCGCGATTAACATGGCCGCATGAAAATCGCGATCCTCGACGACTACCAGCGCGCCGCGCCATCGCTCGACTGCTACGCCAGGCTCGCCGCGCACGAGGTCGAAGTGCTGAGCGAGCCGGTGCGCGATCCGGCGCAGCTCGCGCAGTTCGAGGCGCTGGTGCTGATCCGCGAGCGCACGCGCGTCACGCCGGCTTTCCTCGATGCGCTTCCGCGCCTCAAGCTGATCGTGCAGACGGCGAAGGTGGGGCCGCACGTCGACCTCGCGGCGTGCCGCGCGCGCGGCATCACGGTCTGCGACAGCACCGGCTCGCCCGAATCCACCGCAGAACTCACCTGGGCGCTGATCCTCGCCGCCGCGCGCAATCTGCCTCAGGAGTACGAACGTCTGAAACAGGGCCTGTGGCAAGGCAGCGTGGGCGTGACACTCGCCGGGCGGCGCCTCGGCTTGCTCGGCTTCGGCCGCATCGCCCAGCGCTTGGTGCGCTACGCGGCGGCTTTCGAGATGGACGTGCTCGTCTGGGGCAGGGAAACCACTCTCTCGCGCGCGAGAGAGGCGCGATTGGCAGTCGCGCCTTCCATGGACGCGTTGTTCCGCGAGAGCGACGTGCTGAGCGTGCAACTGCGCCTGAGCGAGGACACGCGCGGCATCGTCCGCTACGAGCATCTCGCGGCGATGAAGCGCGACGCGATCTTCGTCAACGTGAGCCGTGCCGAACTCGTCGCGCCGGGCGCGCTCGAGCGGGCGCTGCGCGAGGGCCGGCCGGGCAAGGTGGCGCTCGACGTGTTCGAGAACGAGCCGCTCCTCGGGCGCAGCGACCCGCTGCTCGCGCTGCCGAACGTGATCGGCACGCCGCACATCGGCTTCGTGGAGCGCGGCAGCTTCGAACGCTACTTCGGCGACGCGTTCGACGCGATCAACGCCTTTGCGGCGGGCAAGCCCGTGCGCGTCGTGGCGTGAGCGTCGCGCACCGGTACCACAAACAGGAGAGGTGGGCTTGGCCTATTCGGTCGAACAGCATGTAGCTCTCAAGCGCGTCGCGGAGGTCGCGGCGTCGCCCTGCGGCACCTGGCTCGCGGCAGCGGTGCAGCGCCTCGACCGCGATGGCGCGAAATACGTGAGCGACCTGTGGAAGCTGCCCGCCGACGGCAGCGCCGCCGTCCAGCTGACGCGCGGCGAGTGCAAGGACGCAGCGCCCTGCTTTCGCAGCGATGGCGCGCTCGGTTTTCTCTCCAACCGCCAGCCCAACGAAGTGAAGCCCGACGAGGAAGCCGAAAAGCGGATGCAGGTCTGGCTGCTGCCCGCGGAGGGCGGCGAGCCGCGCCAGCTCACCGACGAGCCGCTCGGCGTGGAAAGCTTCAAGTTTGCGAAGTCGGCCGATCGGCTGGTCTTGCTCGCGCCCGTGATTGCCGGAGTCGAGCACGGCGAGCAGCGCGAGACGGCCGCCAAGCGCGCCAAGCACGGGCCGAGCGCGCGGCGCTTCAAGGCGCAGCCGGTGCGCCACTGGGACCACTGGCTGCACGAAAATCCCGACCTGCCTTGTACCCATGTGATCGCCTGCGACGCTGCGGGCGCGAAGCGGATCGATCTCACCCCCGCTGCGCGGAGCGAATTCGCGATCGAGCCGGCATTCGATGTCTCGGCGGACGGACGGCATGCCGCGGTGACGCGCCTGACGCCGGGCAAGGACCGCGAACTGGACACGACGCTCCTCGTCGTAGAGCTCGATTCCGGGGCGAGTCGCGTCATCGGCGCGGCGGACAACGTCAACTTCGACGCGCCCGCGTTTTCGCCGGACGGCCGCTTCATCGCTACGACGCGCCTGACGCGCAGCCCGGTCGTTGCGATGCGTCCGCTCGCCACGATCGTCGATGTAGCGAGCGGCGAGCTGCGCGAGCTGGCCGCGGGGTGGGACCGCTGGCCGATGGTCGCGGCCTGGAGCGAGGATGGGCGGCAACTGATCGTCACCGCCGACGACGAAGGCCAGGTGCCGGTATTCCGCATTGCGCTCGCCGATGGCAGCGTAGAGCGCATCACCGCGACCGAAGCCGGCGGCGTGCATTCGAACCTGGTGGTGCTCGCCGACGGCCGCATTGCGGGCATCCGCTCTACGCTACTCGATGCGCCCGAATGCTTCGTGGTTGACTCGCAACCGGCGTCGGTGCCCAGGCTGCTGGCGCGCCTGTCGGGTTTCGAGGGCGCACAGGGCTGGGCCGAGGTGGAGAGCCTGCGCGTCGCGTCCACCGACGGCACGCCGATCCACAGCTTTCTGCTGAAGCCGAAAGTTGCAGGCGCAGCACAAGCCGCGCCGCTGCTGTTCTGGATTCACGGCGGACCGATCGGCATGGACCAGGACGGGTGGCATTGGCGCTGGAATCCGCTGCTGATGGTGGCGCAAGGCTACGCCGTCGCCCTGCCGAACCCGCGCGGCTCTACCGGATTCGGGCAGGCCTTCGTGCAGGGTATCTGGGGCAACGTCTGGGGCGAGCAGTGCTACCGCGACCTGATGGCGGTCGCCGACGCGCTCACCGCGCGCGCCGACATCGATGCCGGCCGCACCATGGCGATGGGCGGCTCGTTCGGCGGCTACATGACCAACTGGATCGGCACCCAGACCGATCGCTTCAGGTGCCTGGTGACGCACGCCAGCATCGCGACGATGGCGCAATTCACCGGCGTGACCGATCATCCGGCGTGGTGGTACCTCGAAATGGGCGGCGAGAATCCCTACGCCGACAGGGAGCGCTTCGACCGCTACGCGCCGATCCGGCAGGTGCAGAACTGGAACTCGCCGGTGCTGATCATCCACGGCGAGCAGGACTACCGCTGCCCGGTCGGCGAAGCGCTCAACCTGTTCGAGGCGCTGCAGTACCACGGCGTGCCGAGCGAGCTGCTGATCTTTCCGGACGAGAACCACTGGATCCTGAAGCCGCGCAACATCGTGGCATGGTACGGGGCGGTGCTGGAGTTCATCGCGCGCCACCTGACGCGCTGAAGGCACTACGATCCGCCTGGCGGCCGAGCGCCTCGCGGATCACGCGGATCAGCTCGGCGCGGTCTTCGGTCTTGCGGTCGCCGAGCCGCTCCCTGGCGCCGAGGTCGGCGAGCCATTGCTGGCGCGCAGCGGTGGCGCGCGCCATGACCGGTTCGAGACCGATGCCTTCCAGGGTCTGCGCCACTTCGCGCATCTCGGCGGCGCGCCGCCGCCCGTGGCTCATCACGCGCTCGATGAGGTAGCCCGAGAGCTTCTCCCAGTCGAGCGTCGGAAACGTCTCCTTGAGGGACGCCAGCACGCGCTCTTCGACGCGATATTCGCTCGCCGCCAGCATCGACTCGAGCATCAGCGCTTCGAGCCCCTTGATCATGATCGAGCGGAACATCTTGATTGCCGAAGCTTGGCCGACTTCGGCCGAGACCTGCTCAGCCTTCATGCCGAGGGCTGTTGCAGCGGCGACGAACGCAGCGGCGCCGGGACCGCCGGCGAGGCACGGCACCTTGTGCAGGTAAGGCGCCACCGGCGCCATCACGGCGACATCGACATAGGCCGCGCCGGTCGGCGCGATGCGCGCTGCGGTTTCGATCTTGCGCTGCGGCGACACCGAGTTGATGTCGAGGAACAGCTGTCCCTTCGCAAGGCCCGGCAGGCAGGATTGGGCCGCCTCGAGGCTCGAGCTTGCGGTCACGGCGAGGAACACCAGATCGGCACCGCGCACCGCATCGACATGGTCGCGCGCGGCGGCGACGCCGAGTGCGTCTGCCGCGCCTTTGAGCCGGCCTTGGTTCGCCGCGTCGTCGAACAGGATGTCGTAAGTACGGATGCGCAGCGCATGCTCGGCGAGCAGTCCGCGGCTGATGGCCTGGCCGGCTTCGCCGAAACCGATGAATGTGACGTTCATTCCTGTCTCCCCGATTAGTTTGGCACAATCCGCAAACGATGAACGTCAGCGAAGTCATGATCCAGTACCTTGCTGCGGCCGGCATCCGCCACGTCTTCGGCTATCCGGGCGATCCGTCGGTCGAATTCATGGAAGCCGCGCGCCGCAACGGCCTCGAATTCGTGCTCGGGCGCCGCGAGGGCACCGCGGGCCTGATGGCGCAGGCCTACGGCACGCTCACCGGAAGGCCGGGCGTGTGCCTGTCCACGCTTGGTCCGGGTTCGTCCAATCTGGTCAACGCGGTGGCGAATGCGTGGCTCGATCGCGTGCCGATGCTCGCGATCTCGGGCCAGATCGAGGGCAAGCGCGAGCCGTTTTTCACCCACCAGGTGCTCGACCACAATCGGATCTTCTCGCCGGTGAGCAAATGGACCACGGTCGTGCGCCCCGATGCCGTAGCCACCCAGATGCGCAAGGCCTTGCGCATCGCGATGGCCGAGCGGCCGGGATCGGTCCATCTTACCACCGCTGCGGACGTCGTTGGCGCGCCCGCGAGCGACGACCGGATCGCGCTGGCGCCGACGGCGGAGCACCGCTCAGTGCAGGTGTTCGCGACTTCCGGCGTGGATGCCGATCCGGTGAAGCAGTTGAGGAATGCCCGGCGCCCCGTTGTGCTCGCGGGGATTTCGGCGTTGCGCGCCGGCGCCACCGCCGCGCTGGTGCGGTTTGCCGAAACGATCGGCTGCCCGGTGGTCGTGTCTCCGATGGCCAAGGGCGTGATGCCCGAGGACCATGCGCTTTATGCGGGCACGCTCGACATGGCGTGCAATCAGCATGTCTGGAAGTTCCTCAAGGGCGCGGACCTGCTGCTGTGCGCGGGCTTCGACGCGGTGGAGTTGATCAAGCCCTGGTCGCTCGCGGTGCCCACGCTGCACATCGACAGCACGCCGAACACCGATCAGATCTACCCGGCCCAGATCGAGCTGGTCGGCCCGATCCCGGGCATCCTCGATGCGCTCGCCGACGCCTGCGGCGCGCTCGGGCGATGGAGCGAAGCCGAGATCGCAGCGCACCGCAGCGGCCTGCGGGAGGCGTATTACGCCGGCCGCGTCGCCGGCAAGCTCAATCCGACCGACGTGATCGACGTGGTGCGCGCGGCGCTGCCGCGCGACACCGTCGCCGCCACCGACGTGGGCTCGCACAAGCTGCTGGTGGGGCAGGGATGGACCACTCATGCGCCGCGCACGCTGCTGATGACGAACGGCCTGTCTTCGATGGGCTATTCGCTGCCCGCGGCGATCGCGGCAAAGATCGTGCATCCGCGGCTCCCGGTGGTGAGCTTCATCGGCGACGGCGGCTTCGCCATGGTGCAGGGCGAACTGGGGCTGGCAGCGGCACTGAAGATCGATCCGGTGGTGATCGTTTTCTGCGACGGCAGCTTGAACCGCATCGAACTGAAGCAGCGCAAGCGCAACTACCCGAGCTGGGGCACCCTGATCGAGCCGGTGGACCTGGCGCAACTGGCGCCGGCGATGGGCTGCGACGGCGTGATGGTGGATAACGCTGCCGCGCTGCAGGACGCGCTTTCGCGGCGTGCGCCTGGGCGACCGCTCGTGATCGGCGCCGCGATCGACCCCGCGCAGTACGCTGCGCAATTCTGAATCGGAGAAAGCCAAATGACGCGAATCCTCGCCACGGCCATGGCCGTCCTGTTGTCACTTTGCGCGCAGGCGCAGAACTGGCCGGCGAAACCGATCCGCCTGGTGGTGCGCAGGGCCGGGATCAAGGCGAACTGAGAGCGATGAAGATGCAGGATTGGGATGTGATCGTGGTGGGCGCCGGCAACGCGGCCTTCTGTGCGGGGCTCGCGGCGCGCGAAACGGCAGCGCGGGTGCTGGTGCTCGAGCGCGCGCCGCAGGAGGAATCGGGCGGCAATTCGCGCTTCACGGCGGGCGCGATGCGCGTCGCCTACAACGGCGTAGAGGACCTGCGCCGCCTGATGCCGGATCTGACCGACGACGAAGTCGCGCGCACCGATTTCGGCACCTATACCGAGGAGCAGTTCCTCGACGACATGGGCCGCATCACGCAGTACCGCTGCGATCCCGATCTCACCGAGATCCTCGTCAAGCGCAGCTTCGAGACGCTGCTCTGGATGCGCGCGAAAGGCGTGCGCTTCGCGCCGATCTGGGGGCGCCAGGCATTCAAGGTGGATGGCAAGTTCAAGTTCTGGGGCGGGCTTACGGTCGAGGCCTGGGGCGGCGGGCCGGGCCTGGTCGAGGCGCTCACCGCGGCGGCGAGGAAGAACGGCATCGAGATCTGGTACTCGTCGCCGGCGATGGCGCTCATCCATGACGACGCCGGCGTGCGCGGCGTGCGCGTGCGGCGCGAAGGCAAGACCGTGGAAGTGCGCGCCAAGACCGTGGTGCTCGCGGGTGGCGGCTTTCAGGCCAGCCCGGAATGGCGCGCGCGCTATCTCGGCCCGGGCTGGGATCTGGCCAAGGTGCGCGGCACGCGCTTCAACACCGGCGACGTGATCCGCATGGCGCTCGACGCGGGCGCCGCGGCGGCGGGCCACTGGTCCGGCTGCCACGCGGTCGGCTGGGAACGCAACGCGCCCGAATTCGGCGACCTCGCCGTGGGTGATGCGTTCCAGAAGCACTCGTATCCGTTTGGCATCATGCTCAACGCCACCGGGCGGCGCTTCGTCGACGAGGGCGCGGATTTCCGCAACTACACCTACGCCAAGTACGGGCGCGTGATCCTCGAGCAGCCGGGACAGTTTGCCTGGCAGATTTTCGATGCCAGGGTCAAGCACCTGCTGCGCGACGAGTACAAGATCAAGCAGGTCACCAGGCGGGTCGCGAATACGCTGGAGGCCCTCGTGCTTCAACTCGACGACGTCGACGCGGCGGCGGCGCTGGTGGAGATCCAGCGCTACAACGCCGCGGTGAGAACCGAGATCCCGTTCAACCCCACAGTCAAGGACGGGCGCTGCGCGCAGGGCCTCGCGGTGCCGAAATCGAACTGGGCCAACGTGCTCGATGCGCCGCCTTTCGAAGCCTACGCGGTCACCTGCGGCATCACGTTCACGTTCGGCGGGTTGCGCATCAATACCGATGCCCAGGTGATCTCTACCGAGGGCACGCCGATCCCCGGCCTGTATGCGGCGGGCGAGCTGGTCGGGGGGATCTTCTACTTCAACTACGCGGGCGGCAGCGGCCTCACGAATGGCTCGGTGTTCGGGCGCATCGCGGGCACCAACGCGGCCCGCGGCGGGCGCTGAGCGCAGGCCCGCCGGTGGGTTTTCTTTCGGCCCGCGTCGCGCGCACCCGGATCTCCGCTTCGGCCGTGGCGGCGCAGCGGGCGCGCGAGCTGCGCGCGGCCGGCGTCGACATCGTCGAGTTGGCGCAAGGCGAACCGGACTTCAATACGCCGGACCACGTCATGGATGCAGCGTACCGCGCGATGCGCGCCGGGCAGACGCATTACACGCAGGTCGACGGCACGCCCGAGCTGAAAGCGGCCATCGTGGAGAAGTTCCGCCGCGAGAACGGCCTTGTCTGCAAGCCGGAGAACATCTCGGCGGGGGCGGGCGGCAAGCAGGTGCTGCACAACGCGCTCATGGCGACGCTCGACCCGGGCGACGAAGTGCTCATTCCGGCGCCCACGTGGGTGGCGTATGCCGACATGACGCACTATGCGCAGGGCACGCCCGTCTGGGTGCCGACTCGCGCAGAGAACGGCTTCAAGCTGCAACCCGCCGAACTCGAGGCGGCGATCACGCCGCGCACGAAATGGCTGATGCTCAATTCGCCGTCGAACCCGACCGGCGCCGTCTTCAGCGCCGGGGAATTGGGCGCGCTCGCGGCGGTGCTCGAGCGTCACCCGCAGGTGTGGACGATCGCCGACGACATGTACGAGCACATCCTGTACGACGGACGCCGCTTCGCGACGCTTGCCGTCGTTGCGCCGCAGCTCGCAGCGCGCACGCTCACCGTAAACGGAGTTTCGAAAACCTATGCCATGACCGGCTGGCGGCTCGGCTATGCGGCGGGTCCCGCAGAGCTGATCCGCGCCATGGCGCGCCTGCAGGCGCAGAGTTCGCTCAACCCGTCCTCAGTCAGCCAGGCTGCCGCGGTCGCGGCACTCAACGGACCGCAGGAAATCGTCGCGCAGCGATGCGCGGAATTGCAGGCGCGCCGCGACGCGATCCTGCCGCGCCTCGCCGCGATTCCGGGGCTTGCCTGCACCGAGCCGCACGGCGCGTTCTATTTCTACGTCTCCTGCGCCGGCTGGCTCGGCAAGCGCACGCCGCAGGGAAAGGCGC
>MERE01000087.1 GCA_001771975.1 Betaproteobacteria bacterium RIFCSPLOWO2_02_FULL_68_150
GTGCAGAAACCGGCTGCCAAGCCCGCAGCGGTCCCGCCACCGAAGCCGTCCGAACCCATGCCGCCGCAAGCGGCGCCGGCGAGTCCGAACCCGGCGGCCGCAGAGCAGTTCGTGGTGCCGGTAGCGGCGCTTGCCAGCCAGGCGAAAGTGAAGGAACTGACCGGCAAGCTGAAGCAGGCTCGCCTGCCGTATTACACCGAGTCCCTGGCGACTGCGAAAGGCACCGTGACCCGCGTGCGTGTAGGACCCTACGCCACGCGCGAGGCCGCCGACGAGGCGCAGCGTCAACTCACGCGGCTTGGCCTGAAGCCCGGCAAAGTGCTCGCCAAGTCGTGACCTGGATCGACTACGCGGTACTCGGCGTGTTTGCCGCCTCGGTGATCTGGGGCGCCTGGCGCGGCCTGGTGCGCGAAGTCATCGCGATCCTCGGCTGGGTGATCGCGTTTCTCGCCGCCAACCTGTTCGCGGGACCGCTCGGCGAGGTGATGCCGCAGCAGATTCCCGGCCCGGAACTGCGCCTCGCGGCGGCGTTTGTCGCGATCTTCGTCGGCTCCCTGGTGGTCACCTCGCTGGTCGGGCTGCTGCTTTCGAAAGCGGTACACGCCGTAGGGCTGGCGGGCCTGGACCGCCTGCTCGGCGCGCTGTTCGGCATGGCGCGGGGGGCGCTGATCGTGCTGGCGGCGACGCTGCTCGCCGGATTGAGCGGACTGCCGCGACAGCCGGCGTGGCACGATTCGCTCGTCGGCGGGTCGCTCGCGCAGGCAGCGCTGGCGCTCAAACCGCTGCTGCCGCCGGCGTTCGCGCAGCGGCTGCGCTATGATTGAGCGTCTCACGGCAGCACGGTCCTCGGCTCACACAGACTAAGGAATTCGCGACCGACCCATGTGCGGCATTCTCGGCATCGTCGCCCGTTCGCCTGTAAACCAGCTCCTGTACGACGGGCTGCTGCTGCTGCAGCACCGCGGCCAGGACGCCGCGGGCATCGTCACGGCCGAGGGCAAGAGCTTCCACATGCACAAGGGCGGCGGCCTGGTGCGCGACGTGTTCCGCACGCGCAACATGCGCGCGCTGCCGGGCAACATGGGGATCGCGCACTGCCGCTATCCGACCGCCGGCTCGGCGTACAACTCGGCGGAATCGCAGCCGTTCTACGTCAACTCGCCGTTCGGCATCGTGCTCGGCCACAACGGCAACCTGACCAACACCGATGCGCTGAAGGAGGAGATGTTCCGCCAGGACCTGCGGCACATCAACACCAACTCCGATTCGGAAGTGCTGCTCAACGTGCTGGCGCACGAACTGGAGAATGCGGCGGTCAGGCTGCGGCTCGATCCGCAGACCATCTTCGCTGCAGTTTCCGCCGTGCATCGGCGCGTGCGCGGGGCGTACGCGGTGATCGCGATGATCGCCGGCTACGGC
This sequence comes from Betaproteobacteria bacterium RIFCSPLOWO2_02_FULL_68_150, assembly GCA_001771975.1. GTDB lineage: Bacteria > Pseudomonadota > Gammaproteobacteria > Burkholderiales > SG8-39 > 2-02-FULL-66-14. The sequence goes on from MERE01000087.1 coordinate 1,420, forward strand.
GTGCTCGCGTTCCGTGACCCTTACGGCATCCGCCCTGCGGTCATCGGCTACAACGAAACCGAGCAGGGCACCGAGTACATGGTGGCTTCGGAATCGGTTGCGCTCGACGCGCTCGGCTTTCGCCTCCTGCGCGACATCGCTCCCGGCGAGGCCGTGTTCATCGACGAGGACGGCGGTTTCTACAGCCAGCAGTGCGCGCCGGAATCGTCGCTCAACCCCTGCATCTTCGAGTACGTGTACCTGGCGCGGCCGGACTCGCTCATCGACGGCGTCTCGGTGTACGAAGCGCGCCTCAACATGGGCGAGCGCCTGGTGCAGAAGATCCAGCGCGACTACCGCCACCTCGACATCGACGTGGTGATCCCGATCCCGGACTCGAGCCGCCCGACCGCGCTGCAGGTGGCGCTCGGGCTGGGTGTGCCCTACCGCGAGGGCTTCGTCAAGAACCGCTACATCGGCCGCACCTTCATCATGCCGGGGCAGGCGGTGCGCCGGCGCTCGGTGCGCCAGAAGCTCAACGTCATCGCGATGGAGTTCCGCGGCAAGAACGTGCTGCTGGTGGACGACTCGATCGTGCGCGGCACCACCAGCCACGAGATCGTGCAGATGGCGCGCGAGTCGGGGGCGCGGCGGGTATTTTTCGCCACCGCGGCACCGCCGGTGCGCTATCCGAACGTGTACGGCATCGACATGCCGACGCGCACCGAGCTGATCGCGGCGCACCGCAGCGAGCAGGACGTGGGGCGCGAGATCGGCGCCGATGCCCTCATCTACCAGGACCTCGACGCCCTCAAGGATGCGGTGCGCAGCATCAATCCGAAGCTGACCCAGTTCGAGGCCTCCTGCTTCGACGGCCACTATGTCACCGGTGACGTCACCAGCGATTACCTGAATACGATCGAGACGCGGCGCGACGCGGCGCGCGACCTCGATGAGGACGAGGCCGCCCAGCTCGATCTCAATCTCGTCACCACGCCGTGAATCTGCTATAGTGCCCTCGCATCGCGCCGATTTGAGCCACAGCTTGCGGGCGCGTTACAAATCCAGCTAAAGCGTGCCGTCGAAACCCGGTCCGCGAGGCCGGGTTTTCCATTTCTGGCGCAGGCTGTGGGGATGGAATCATGACGAACTCCGATCAGCCCGCCACGCTTGCCGTGCGCGCCGGACAGCAGCGCAGCCAGTTCAACGAGCATTCCGAGGCGCTCTACCTCACTTCGAGCTTCGTGTTCGCCTCGGCGGCGCAGGCCGCCGGCCGCTTCAGCGGCGGCGACGAAGGCTATGTCTATTCGCGCTTCACCAACCCCACGGTGACCATGTTCCAGGCCCGCCTCGCGGCGCTGGAGGGCGCCGAGAGCTGCCTGGCGACCGCCTCCGGCATGTCGGCGATCCTGATGACGGCGATGTCGCTGCTGAAATCCGGCGATCACGTCGTGTGCTCCAATGCCGTATTCGGATCGACCGTGACGCTGTTCAGCAGCATCCTCGGGCGCTTCGGCGTGCAAACCACGTTCGTGCCGGCGAACGACCTGGCGGCCTGGCGGGCGGCGCTGCGACCGGACACGAAGCTGCTGTTTCTGGAAACGCCCTCCAATCCGCTCATCGAAGTCGCCGACATCGGAGCGCTGGCGGCGGTGGCGCGGCAGGCGGGCGCGCTGCTCGCAGTGGACAACTGCTTGTGCACCCCCGCGCTGCAACGCCCGCTCGAGCTGGGCGCGGACCTGGTGATCCATTCGGCCACCAAGTACCTCGACGGACAGGGCCGCGTGCTCGGCGGCGCCGTCTGCGGCGCCAAGCAGCTCGTGGGCGAAGGCATGCTGCCCTTCCTGCGCACCGCGGGCCCGAGCCTGTCGCCCTTCAACGCCTGGGTGGTGCTGAAAGGCCTCGAGACGCTCGAACTGAGGATGCTCGCGCAGTCCGGGCATGCGCTCGAACTCGCGCGCTGGCTCGAATCGCACCCGAAGGTGGCACGCGTTTTCTATCCCGGACTGGCCTCGCATCCGCAGCACGCGCTCGCGATGCGCCAGCAGCGCGCCGGCGGCGCCGTAGTGTCCTTCGAGGTGAAGGGCGGGCGCGAGGCGGCGTGGCGGGTGGTCGATGCGACGCGCCTGATCTCGATCACGGGAAATCTCGGCGACGTGAAGAGCACCATCACGCACCCTGCGACGACCACGCACGGCCGCATTACGCCCGAGGCGCGCGCGGCCGCCGGCATTTCCGAGGGGCTGCTGCGCGTGGCGGTCGGGCTGGAGGCGGTGACCGACCTCGAGGCCGACCTGGCGCGCGGCCTCGCTTAGAAACCCACCAGCCGCGCGCCGACCTCGTCGACCACGAGATAGCCGCCGGGCCCGTACCAGTCGGGCAGCACCCAGCGCTCGCGGCGCGCGCCGTCGACTTCGAGCTCGTGGCGCGCCGCGCGATGCGTGTGGCCGTGGATCAGCCGCCTCACCCCATGGCGGCGAAACGCCGCGCGCACCGCCTCCGGCGCAACATCCATGATCTGCGCCGGCTTGGCGCCGATCACGGCTTTGCTCGTTTCGCGCATTTGCAGGACCGTCTCGCGGCGCACTGCGAGCGGCTGGCCGAGGAATTCGCGTTGCCAGGACCCCGAGCGGGCCGTGCGGCGCCAGGCCTGGTAGTCCTGATCGTCGGTGCACAGCGTGTCGCCGTGCATCAGCAGTGTCGGCTCGCCGCCCACCCGGAGGAGCGCCGGATCGTCGAGCAACTGCGCGCCGCTCGCGGCGCAGAACTCGCGGCCCAGCAGAAAGTCGCGGTTGCCGTGCATCAGCCGGACCTCGACCCCCGCGTCGGTCAGCTCGCGCAGCCTGCGCGCGACGCGCCGCGCGAGCGGATCGCCGGAGGCGCCCAGCTCGTCGTCGCCGATCCAGTACTCGAACAGGTCGCCGAGGACGTACAGCGCGTCGGCGCGCGCCGCCTCTTCTTCGAGGAAGCGGAACAGGCGCTCACTGGTCGCCGGACGCTCGCTCGCCAGGTGCAGGTCGGAGATGAAGAGCGCGCGGGCCACCTTACTTCTTGTCGGGGACGAGCGTCACCTTCTCGATGACCACCGTTTCGCGCGGCACATCGCGCGGGAAGATGCCCGCCGGGCCGGTCTCGACCCTGGCGATCTTCATCACCACGTCGAGCCCCGCAACGACCTTGCCGAACGCGGTGTAGCCGTAGCCGTCGCGCGCGTCGCCCCAGTTGAGGAAGGCGTTGTCCGCGACGTTGATGAAGAACTGCGCGGTGGCCGAATGCGGGTCGCCGGTGCGCGCCATCGCGATGGTCCCGGTGTCGTTCTTCAGGCCCGCCTTGACGCCCATCTCGGCCTCGTTGCGGATCGGCTCGCGGGTCGTCTTCTGGCGCAGGTTGCGATCGAAGCCGCCGCCCTGGATCATGAATCCCGCGATGACGCGGTGAAACACGGTGCCCTCGTAATGCGCGTCCTTCACGTAGCGCAGGAAGTTTTCCACCGTCTGCGGCGTCCTGGCCGGGTACAGCTCGAGGCGAATGGTGCCGGCCGTGGTCTGGATATCCACCTGCGGATCGGCGGCGAGCCCGCCGCCGGCGGCGGCCGCGGCAGACAGCGCGACCAGAGGCTTGAGCAGTTGCAGGAGTTTCATCGGTTCTCTCTACGGGGTTGTCTTCGACGCAGCGCGCGCCTCGGACGCGGGCGGCACCGTGCTATGATTTTTCCGGGGCCTGCGACGACCGCGCGATTCTAGACCAGGCCCTGCGCGACCACAATCGAGCTTCCAGCAGCAGCACCCGAACCCGCCGCAGCCCGGACCATGCTACGCCTCTACAACTCGCTGGCGCGGGAAAAGCAGGACTTCGTGCCGCTGCGCCCGGGCGAGGTGCGCATGTACGTCTGCGGCATGACGGTGTACGACTACTGCCATCTGGGACATGGCCGGATGCTGGTGGCGTTCGACATGGTGCAGCGCTGGCTGCGCGCGAGCGGCTACCGCGTCACCTACGTGCGCAACATCACCGACATCGACGACAAGATCATCCGCCGGGCGCTGGAGGCCGGCGAGCCGATCGCTGAGCTGACCGCGCGCTTCATCGCGGCCATGCACCGGGACCTCGCCGCGCTCGGCGTCGAGCCGCCGGATCACGAGCCGCGCGCCACCGATTACGTGCCGCAGATGCTGGCGATGATCGGGCGCCTCGAGGCGAACGGCCTGGCCTATCAGGACGCGGGCGGCGACGTCAACTTCGCGGTGCGCAAATTCCCGCGCTACGGCGCCCTCTCCGGCAAGTCGCTCGACGAGCTGCGCGCGGGCGAGCGGGTGGAGATCGATGGCGCGAAGCGCGATCCGCTCGACTTCGTGCTCTGGAAGCGCGCCAAGCCCGGCGAGCCGAAATGGCCTTCGCGCTGGGGCGAGGGCCGGCCGGGCTGGCACATCGAGTGCTCGGCGATGGGCTGCACGCTGCTCGGCGAGCACTTCGACATTCACGGCGGCGGCCAGGACCTGCAGTTCCCGCACCACGAAAACGAGATCGCGCAGTCCGAAGGCGCGAACCGCGGCCGCTTCGTCAACTACTGGATGCACA
>MERE01000088.1 GCA_001771975.1 Betaproteobacteria bacterium RIFCSPLOWO2_02_FULL_68_150
ATCTCGATGTCGCTCGACGGTTTCGTGGCCGGTCCCAGCCAGAGCGTGGACAATCCGCTCGGGATTGGCGGCATGCGCCTGCACCAGTGGGCGTTTCCGCTTACGGTCTGGCGAGCGATGCATGGCCTTCAAGGCGGAGAGGTGAACGAAAGCACCCCGGTTGTGGAAGAGTCGCTCGCCAACATCGGAGCCACCGTGATGGGGCGCAACATGTTCGGCGGCCACCCTGGACCGTGGAACCCCGGGAAGCCATGGAACGGTTGGTGGGGATCCAACCCGCCGTTCCACCACCCGGTTTTCGTGCTCACGCATCACCCGCGCGAGCCGCTCGAGCTTGCAGGCGGAACGACCTTCACCTTCGTCACGGACGGCATCGAGGCGGCGATCGAGCAGGCGCGGCGGGCCGCCGGCGAAACAGACGTGTCGCTCGCCGGTGGCGCCAATGCCGCCCGGCAGTATCTCGCGGCCGGACTCGTGGACGAGATGGAACTCAACCTCGTGCCCACCCTCGTCGGCAGCGGAGAGCGGCTGTTTGAGGGGATCGGCGACGATCTGCGCGGGCTCGAGCTGGTACGCACCGTCGCCGCACCGAAGGTGACGCACCTCAAGTTCGCAAGGCGTTGAACGGGATCGCCGCATTCCTTCATTCGGAGGGCCGCCCAAATGGAAAATCCACCCACGATCGAGTGCAAGCCGAACGGCCCCTATCTCGTCAAGAACCTCCAGGTTCTCGGCAATTCGAAAGGCGAGCAGCTACCCTGCCAGCCGGTCATGGCGTTGTGCCGCTGCGGCGGCTCGGCGAACAAGCCGTTTTGCGACGGCACGCACAAGAAAATCGGTTTCTCCGGAGCCAAGCTCGCCGATGGCAGCGCCGACCGGCGCGACAGCTACCGCGGCACAAATATCACCATCCTCGACAACCGCGCGATCTGCGCGCATGCGGGTCGCTGCAGCGACGGCCTCGCCGCAGTCTTCAAGTACGGCAGCGAACCCTGGATCGACCCGGACGCCGCCGCGGTCGAAGCGATCATCGAGACAATCAGGAAGTGTCCATCCGGCGCACTGAGTTATTCGCTGGACAACGTCGAGCCGCAGCCTCCGCAGCGCGAGCCGGCGATCACGGTCTCCAGGAACGGGCCGTACGAAGTTGCGGGCGCGCGCTTGAGCGGCGAATCGCAGGGCGAAGGCGCCTCGATCGAACACTTCACCCTGTGCCGCTGCGGCGGCTCGAAGAACAAGCCGTTTTGCGACGGCACGCACGACAGCATCGGCTTCGGCGACGACAAGAACTGACGCCCATGAACTGACGGGATTTCTGTATGCAGCACATCCGTTTCGGCAGCACCGGTCTCAAGGTCTCGCGCCTGTGCCTCGGCACCATGACCTTCGGCCTGCAGTGCGACGAGAAGACCTCGCACGCGATCCTCGACGCCGCGGCCGAGGCCGGCATCACCTTCTTCGACACGGCCGACGTCTATCCGCTCGGCGGCAAGCTCGAAGATGCCGGGCGCACCGAAGAGATCATCGGCAAATGGCTGCGCGGCAAGCGCGAAAAATTCATCGTCGCTACGAAATGCGGCGCCAGGATGGGGCCGGCGCCCTGGCAGCAGGGCACCTCGCGCAAGCACGTGCTCTCGGCGATCGACGCCTCGCTCAAACGCCTCGGCACCGATTACGTCGACCTCTACCAGGTGCATCTCGACGACGCCGAAACTCCGGTGGACGAGACGCTGGAAGCGTTCGACGCGGTGGTGAAAAGCGGCAAGGCGCGCTACGCAGGCGTCTCCAACTATCACGCCTACCGCGTGGCGCGCGCGCTCGGCCGCGCCGAAGCACTCGACCTTGCCAAGCCCGTCTCGGTGCAGCCGCGCTACAACCTGCTGTTCCGCCAGATCGAGCGCGAGCTGCTGCCGCTGTGCGGCGAGGAGAACCTCGCCGTCATGCCCTACAACCCGCTCGCAGGAGGCCTCCTCACCGGCAAGCACCGCCGCGCCGCGCCGCCGCCTGCAGAAACGCGCTTCACCCTCGGCACCGCCGGCAAGATGTACTCGGACCGTTACTGGCAGGAGCGCGAATTCGACACCGTGGACGCATTCGTCGCGCTGGCGAAGGAACACGACATCGCGCCCGCCACGCTCGCCATCGCGTGGGTGCTCGCCCATCCTGCGATCAGCACCCCGATCGTGGGTGCCAGCCGGCCCGAGCAGCTCGCCGCCGGCGTCGCCGCGCTCGAGTGCAAGCTCGATGCGAAGCTCAAGGAACGGCTCGACCAGCTCACCCACGAATACCGCATGGGCGACGCCGCGCGCTGACGCGGGCGCTTTTTGCGCCGATGCGGGGCGGGTGCTACCCTGCCGCGCGCCATGCCCAGGGAACTGCTCGCCGACTATCCGCAGGCCAACGGGCGCCACGATGAGCTGTTCGCGGCGCCGCTGGAAGCGCGCGCGCACTGGAAGCCGATGCTCGACCAGCTCGCCGCCGAGCCCGCCGAGCGCATGCGCGAGCGGCTGCAGTCGGTGCAGCGCCAGATGCGCGAGAACGGCGTCACCTACAACATGTACGCCGATCCGCAGGGCGCCGACCGTCCCTGGGAACTCGACGTGCTGCCGCTCATCCTGCCGCAGGAGGAATGGAGCGCCATCGAGGCGGCGGTCGTGCAGCGCGCGACGCTGCTCAACGCCACCCTGCTCGACATCTACGGCGAGCAGCGGCTGCTGAGGGAAGGCCTGCTGCCGCCGGCGCTGGTGCACGGACACGCGGGCTTTCTGCGCCCCTGCCACGGCATAAAACCGCCGGGCGGCACGATGCTGCACCTTTACGCTGCCGATCTCGCGCGCTCGCCCGACGGGCGCTGGTGGGTGATCGACGACCGCACCCAGGCGCCCTCGGGGGCCGGCTACGCGCTCGAGAACCGGATCGTCATCTCGCGCGCGTTTCCGGAGCTGTACCGCGATCTCAAGGTGCAGCACCTCGCGAGCTTTTTCGCCACGCTGCGCTACAGCCTCGCGCACTGGGCGCCGCAGGACGGCGGCGCGCCGTTCATCGTGCTGCTGACGCCGGGGCCGCTGAACGAGACCTACTTCGAGCACACCTATCTGGCGCGTTACCTCGGCCTGCCGCTCGTCGAAGGGAGCGACCTCACCGTGCGCGAGGGCTGCGTGTGGCTGAAAACGCTCACCGGATTGAAGCGCGTGCACGCCCTGCTGCGGCGGCTGGACGACGATTACTGCGATCCGCTGGAGCTGCGCAGCGATTCGGCGCTCGGCGTCCCGGGCCTGGTGGACGCGATGCGCCGCGGCAACGTGCTGGTGGCGAACGCGCTCGGCGCGAACCTGCTCGAATCGAGCACCCTGCTCGGGTTTCTGCCGCGGCTGTGCGAGCGGCTTCTCGGCGAAGCGCTGCGCATGCCTTCGGTGGCGACCTGGTGGTGCGGCGAGCCGGCGGCGCTCCAATCCGTGATCGCCAACCTCGAGCGCCTCGTGGTCAAGGCGGCGTTTCCGCAGCTGCGGGTCGAGCCGATGTTCGGCGAGGACCTCGACCAGCGCGGCAGCAAGCGCGTCATCGCCATGCTGCGCGCGCGGCCGAACGATTACGTGGCGCAGGAAATCGTGCAGCTGTCGCAGGCGCCGGTCTGGGACCGCTCGCACCACCGGCGGCTGCTCGCGCGCGCGATCGGGCTGCGCGTCTATGCCTGCGCCAGCCCGAACGGCTACGTCGTGATGCCCGGAGGCCTGACGCGGGTGGCGAGCGCGGCCGACGCGCGCGTGATCTCGATGCAGCGCGGCGGAAGCAGCAAGGACACGTGGGTGATCGCCTCGGGGCCGGTCAGCACCTTCAGCCTGCTGCGGCGCGCGGTCGGGCCGGGCGAGCTGGTGCGCTCCGGCACCAACCTGTCGAGCCGCGTCGTGGAGAACCTGTTCTGGTTCGGCCGCTACAGCGAGCGCTGCGACGCCACCGCGCGGCTGCTGCGCCTCGCGCTGGGCCGGCTGCTGGACGATATCCCCGGCGACGAAGAGCGCGAGCGGCCGATGATCCTGGAGCTGCTGCGCGGCGCCGGGATCCTGCCCAAAGGCGAGCGCGACCCGGACGATGCCGAGCTGGCGCGCACGCTGCGGGCCGCGGTGGCGGACGAAACCCGTCCCGGGCTCGCCGGCGGATTGCGCGAGCTGGCGCGCGTCGCCTCGCCTCTCAGGGAACGGCTGTCGTTCGACAACTGGCGCACCCTCAACCGCATGACGCGCGGCCTTGCGCTGCACCGCAGCCGCTCGCTTGCGCTCGCCGATGTGCTGGCCGAGCTCGACAATACGATCGCCTCGTTCACGACGCTGTCCGGCTACGCGCTCGATGGCATGACGCGCGACCCGGGATGGCGTTTCCTTTCCATCGGCCGGCGCATCGAACGGCTGCAGACGCTTTGCACGACGCTGCAGCAGGCGCTCTCCGGTCCGGCCGATGCGGAGCTGTCGTGGCTGCTGCGCCTCGCCGATTCGATCATCACCTATCGCGCGCGCTACATGGCGAGCCCGGAATGGCTGCCGGTGCTCGATCTGCTGGTGTGCGACGAGGCGAACCCGCGCTCGATCGCCTTCCAGGTGCTCGGGCTGCAGGATTTCACCGGCCGGCTGATCGAGCTGTTCGGCGACTTCGGCGCCGAGCGCTTCGAATCTTCGGTGGCGGCATTGCAGGGCATCGATCCGGCCGTGGATCTGCATCCAGGCAGGGGACGCCTGTCGGCCATGCTGCAGGATTGGCACGATGCCTCTTCGCGCCTTGCCGAGCAGGTCGGGCTGCGCTTTTTCAGCCACGTCGGCGAGCGGAGCCGCCAGACCTTCGCCAGCTGATGCGGCTCAACGTACTCCACGAGACGCGTTACCGTTACTCGAGCCCGGTGGTGCTGTCGCAGCAGCTGCTGCACCTGACGCCGCGCACGCTGCCGTGGCAGGCGTGCCGCACGCACCGCATCACCGTAGCGCCGCAGGCGGGAGAGTTCGACTGGCATCAGGACTACTACGGCAACCCGATCGTGCGCGCCCTGCTTGCCGCGCCGCATGAAGCGCTGCTGGTTCGCGCCGAGTCGGAGGTCGAGGTCGCGCCGCGCGAGCAGGCGGCGCTCGCCGCGCCGCAGATTCCGTGGGAGACGCTGCGCGAGCGGCTGCACGCGCTCGATGCGCCGCCGCTCGAGCCGGCGGATTTCCTCTACGAATCGCCGCATGTGGAAACCTGGCACGAGCTTGCCGACTACGCGGCAAAGAGCTTTCGCCAGGGACACGGCGCGCTCGAGGCCGCGCGCGACCTCGCGCGGCGCATCCACAAGGACTACGCCTTCGATCGCAAAGCGACCAGCGTCGCGACGCCGCTGCGGCAGGTGGTGAGGCAGAGGCGCGGCGTGTGCCAGGATTTCGCCCATCTGATGATCGGCTGCCTGCGCTCGCTCGGGCTCCCCGGGCGCTACGTGAGCGGATACATCCTCACCGATCCGCCGCCCGGCCGGCCAAGGCTCGTAGGCGCCGACGCCTCGCACGCCTGGGTATCGGTGTACTGCGGCGAAGAGGCAGGCTGGGTCGACATCGACCCCACCAACGACTGTCTGGTCGACGACGAGCACGTCACGCTCGGCTGGGGGCGCGACTTCGGCGACGTGACGCCGATGCGCGGCGTGATCCTCGGCGGCGGCGAGCAGGAGCTGGAGGTGCGGGTCACGGTCACGCCGATGAGCGGGGCCCCGTTAGAATCGATGCACGATGGCTGATCGCAAATTCGGCATCGAAACGCTTTGCCTGCACGCCGGCCAGATCCCCGATCCGGCCACCGGCGCGCGCGCGGCGCCGATCTACCAGACCACCTCGTTCGTGTTCGACTCCGCGGATCACGCGGCGAGTCTCTTTAACCTGCAGACCTTCGGCAACGTCTATTCGCGCATCTCGAACCCTACCGTGGCGGTATTCGAGGAGCGCATGGCGGCGCTCGAGAACGGCCGCGCGGCGCTCGCCTGCGCCACCGGCCAGGCGGCCGAATTCACGGCCCTGCTCACCCTCGTCAAGGGCGGCGACCACATCGTTTCCGCCGCCACGCTCTACGGTGGCACGCACACGCTGCTCGGCGTGAACCTCGCCAAGCTCGGAGTGGAGACGACTTTCGTCGACCCGGATGTGCCGGAGAACTTCCGCCGCGCCATCCGGCCGAACACGAAGCTGCTCTACGCCGAGACGCTCGGCAACCCGCTCATCAACATCGTCGACATCGAGGCGCTCGCCGGCATCGCGCGCGAAGCCGGCGTGCCGCTGGTGCTCGACAACACGGTGCCCACGCCGTACCTGTGCCGCCCGCTCGACTGGGGCGCGGACATCGTGGTGCATTCCGCCACCAAGTACCTCGGCGGCCATGGCACCACGATGGGCGGCGTGATCGTGGAATCCGGCCGCTTCGATTGGGGCAACGGCAAGTTTCCGGAGTTCACGCAGCCCTCGCCCGGCTATCACGGCGTGATCTTCCACGAGACCTTCGGCGATTTCGGCTTCACCATGAAGGCGCGCATGGAGATCATGCGCACCTTCGGCCCGGCGCTTTCGCCG
>MERE01000089.1 GCA_001771975.1 Betaproteobacteria bacterium RIFCSPLOWO2_02_FULL_68_150
GCCGCCCTGCGCCGACTGCCGGACGGGAGCGGCGAGATGAAGCGCCTTTACGTGCGCGCACCGTTTCGCGGTGCGGGACTCGGACGGGAGCTTGCGCGGAGCGTCATTGCGAGCGCTCGCGACGGGGGTTGCACGAGGCTGGTTCTGGACACGCTGCCGACGATGCGCGCAGCGGCCGTGCTTTACGAATCGCTCGGATTTCGCCGCATCGCGGCCTATTCGCCGGCCCCCACGCCTGGCGCGATCTTTTTCGAGCTCAGCCTTTCCTGAGCCGCGCGAGCAGCGCGGTCGTCGAGCGCTGGTGCTCGAAGGGAACCGAAACCACCTGGCCGCCGCGCGCGATGACCTGCGCCGCGCCTGCGATGCGCTCCACCGGCCAGTCGCCGCCCTTCACCAGCACCTCGGGCCGGCAGTCCTCGATGAGCGCGAGCGGGGTGTCTTCATCGAACCAGGTGACTGCGTCGACCGCCTCGAGCGCGGCCACCAGCGCCATGCGGTCCTCGAGGGCGTTGAGCGGCCGGTCCGGCGCCTTGCCCAGTCGATGCGCGGAAGCGTCGCCGTTCAGCGCCACCAGCAGCGCTGCGCCGAGCGCGCGCGCCTGCGCCAGGTAGGTCACGTGCCCTCGGTGCAGCAGATCGAACACGCCGTTGGTGAAAACCAGCGGTCGCGCCAGTTCCGCGGCCCAGCGCGTCGCTTCCAGGGGAGCGTGGATCTTGCGCTCGAATGCCGGCCGTGCGAACGGCACCGTCGGCACCTACCGCGGCCGGCAGGCCTCTTCCGCCGTGGTGCAGTACTCGAACACCTTGACCACCTTGCGCACCCCGCTGGTGGTGCGCGCGATCTCGGTGGCATCGGCGCCTTCGCGCTCGGTGACCAGACCCATCAGGTAGACAACCCCCGCCTCGGTCACGACCTTGACATGGATGGCATTGAACTTGTTCGCGTCGAGGAAACGGGCCTTCACCTTGCCGGTGACGGTGGCGTCGCTCGCGCGCGCCGAGTAGGCGGACACCCCGGCGACCTGGACCTCGTTGGTGACGCTGCGCACGCTGGGCACGCCGCGCGCGATTCGTTCGACCTCGCTCCTGGCGGTCGCGTCGGACACTTCGCCCGTGAGCAGCACGTTGCGGTTGAACGCCTTGACGTTGACGTGCGCCCGGTCGCCGAAGCGCTCGCCGATGCGGTTGCTGGCGCGCAACTCGATGCCCTCGTCCTCGACCTGCGTGCCGGTCGTGCGCCGGTCCACGACCGACATCACGCCCGCGCCGGCGCCGACGACGGCCATTTCGACGCACCCCTGGAGGGTTGCAATTGCAGACAGCGCCGCGAGCAGCGCAGGAATTCTCTTGGTCATGGCTTGGCTCCGAACAACTGGAAATCGATCCCGTCGCACAGGCAGTGCAGGGCGAGCGCATGCACTTCCTGGATGCGCGCGGTGTTCTGATGCGGCACGCAGACATGCACGTCCTGCGGCGCGAGCAGCACGGCGAGCTTGCCGCCGCCGCCTCCGGTGAGCGCCACGATGGCGATGCCGAGCTGGCGCGCGGCACGCGCCGCGGCGAGCACGCTGGCGGAATTGCCGCTGGTCGAGATCGCGAGCAGCACATCGCCCTTGCGTCCGAGCGCACGCAGCGGTTTCTCGAACACTTGCTCGTAGGCGTAGTCGTTCGCGATCGAAGTGAGCGTCGACGTATCGGTGGTCAAGGCGATCGCCGCGAGCGGCGGCCGTTCGATTTCAAAACGGTTGAGGAGTTCCGCCGCGAAGTGCTGCGCATCGGCGGCCGAGCCGCCGTTGCCGCAGGCGAGCACCTTGCCGCCGCCCGACAGGGTGGTCGCCATGAGCGACGCGGCGCGCGCGATCGGCGCCGCCAGCACTTGCGCCGCGGCCCGCTTGAGATCGGCGCTGGCCGCGAAATGCGCGGCGACGCGGCCTTCGAGCTCGCTGTGGTGCTCGGCGTGTCCCATGGGCGCGAATTCTACACCGTCACTCGATGCTGACTTCGAATTCGACGCGCTTGCGGCCGTTGCGATAGGCCTGCAGCCGGCTGATGCGCGCGCGCAAATTCTCGCCCCGTTCGATCGCCCAGGCGAGCGCTGCATTCTCCGTGCGCGGTACGTAACCGAGTTTGTGGCCCCGCCATGCGACACGCACCGCATTGGCATCGTGCACGTTGTCGGGTTCGCGCGCCAGCTCCAGTTCGTCGCCCAGCTCGATCAGCGGCCAGACCTGCGCTGTCTCCGCGTAGCGATAGCCGGCGAGCGGCGAGCTCTGCACCAGCAATCGGACCGACGGCTGTGGCAGCTGCGCGTGCGCATGGAGCGCGAACAGCAGCAGGCTAAGCGCCAAACGCATCGCGCACCCACTGCACGCGGCCGTCATCGAGCCCATCGAGCAGCAGCACGTCGAAACGGCAATCGCATTCCGGCTGCCCGGCGAGGTACAGGCGGGCCGCAGCGACGAGCCGCGCGCGCTTGGCAAGGGTGACGCTCTCCGCGGCGCCGCCAAAGCGCGCGTCGCGCCGCAGGCGCACTTCGGCGAACACGAGCGTGCCGCCGTCCCGGGCGATGAGGTCGATCTCGCCGTGGCGGCAGCGCCAGTTGCGGGCCAGCAGCTGGAGCCCGGAGCGCCGCATCAATTCCGCACAAAGATCTTCCGCTCGCTTGCCGGCGCGGTTCATGGCAACCTTAACGAATCGCGCACGCCGTGCGTTGACTCGCAGCCCATGCCCGGCATTCTCTACGTCGTCGCCACGCCGATCGGCAACCTCGCCGACCTGAGCGCTCGTGCCATCGACGTGCTGCGATCGGTGGCCGTGGTCGCTTGCGAGGATACGCGCACCTCGCGCACCCTGCTTTCGCAGCATGGCATTGCGACGCGCAGGTTTGCGCTTCACGAGCACAACGAGCGCGCGGCCGGCGCGCAGCTGATCGCGGAGCTGCGCGCCGGGAAGGACGTGGCCTTGATCAGCGACGCCGGCACGCCGGCGCTATCGGACCCCGGCGCGCTGCTGGTCGAGGCCGCGCATCGCGAGGGCCTGCGCGTCGTGCCGGTGCCCGGACCGAGCGCGGCGCTGGCCGCCTTTTCGGCCGCCGGTTTTCGATCGGGTCGATGGCTGTTCGCAGGATTCCTGCCGGCAACCCGGGCGGCGCGGCGCAAAGCGCTGGAGGCGATCGAAGAGGCTGCACCAGTCGTCTTCTACGAGGCGCCGCACCGCGTCGCCGACACCGTGGCCGATCTCGCGGTGCGGTTCGGGCCCGGGCGCGAGATCGTGATCGCCCGCGAACTCACCAAGAAATTCGAGGAGATCGCGCGCCTGCCGCTCGGCGAGGCACAGGGCTGGCTGCAAGCGGGCCCGCACCGCCGGCAAGGCGAGTTCGTGCTGGTACTCGGACCGGGTGAGGCACGCTCCGGCGATGCCCTGGCCGAAGGCACGCGGGTGCTCGCGGTACTGCTCGATGCGCTGCCGGCCAGCGAGGCCGCCAGGCTCGCGGCGAGGATCAGCGGCGCGCCGCGCCGCGACCTGTATCGGATCGCGCTCGAACGCAAGGCGCGTGCAGGCAGCCGCTAGAATCGCGCCGATGGACCGACTCACGCTGGTTCGCCCGGACGACTGGCACCTTCACCTGCGTGACGGCGCCGCGATGGCCGCGGTGGCGAAGGATACGGCGCGGTGTTTCGGTCGCGCGATCGTGATGCCGAACCTCGATCCCCCGGTCCGCACCGCGCCTGAGGCGCTCGCCTACCACGGCCGCATCATGGCCGTGCTGCCGACGGCCTCCCGTTTCACGCCGCTGATGACGCTCTACCTCACCGACGACACGCCGCCGGAGGAAATATCGCGCGCCAAACGCTCCGGCAAGGTGCACGGGATCAAACTGTACCCGGCGGGCGCGACGACGCATTCGGACGCCGGCGTAACACGGATTTCGCGCTGCTTCGGGACCCTCGAGCGCATGGCCGAGGTCGGCCTGCCGCTGCTGGTGCACGGTGAAGTCACCGATCCGGAGGTGGACATATTCGACCGGGAGAAGGTCTTTGTCGAGGACGTGCTCGGGCCCCTGGTGGCACGCTTTCCGACCCTTAAAGTCGTGCTCGAGCACATCACGACCCGCAACGCGGTGCAGTTCGTCGAGGTCACGGGCCCGAACATCGCCGCGACCGTGAGCGCGCACCATCTGCTGCTCAACCGAAACGCGCTGTTCCTGGGCGGCATTCGGCCGCACCACTATTGCCTGCCGGTGCTCAAGCGCGAGGCCCATCGCGAAGCGCTGATCGAAGCGGTGACCTCGGGCAACCCGAAGTTCTTCCTCGGCACGGACAGTGCGCCGCACGCGCGCCGCGCGAAGGAGGCAGCGTGCGGTTGCGCCGGCGTGTACACGGCGCACGCCGCGATCGAGCTCTACGCGATCGCGTTCGAAGAAGCTGGAGCGCTCGACAAGCTGGAAGGCTTTGCCAGCCGCTTCGGGCCGCAGTTCTATGGCCTGCCGGTGAACGACGACACGATCACGCTCGCGCGGGAGGACTGGACCGTGCCGGCCGCAATCCCCTTTGGCGACGGCGAGGAACTGGTGCCTCTGCGCGCCGGCGATTCGATCCCCTGGAAACTCCTCTAGCGCACCCGATTTTCGATTCGATCCGGCCGTGGCTGCTGCGTTTGCCGCCGGCCGGCTGGCCGTCGCACGAGCTGCTCAATTCGCTCGCGTCGGAAGCCCGCGTGTGTACCGCGACCGGCAAGCCGGTACGCTTCGTGCCGCCTTCGGCCGCCGACCCGTATTACGAGATCCACGTGCACGAGTCGGGTTGCGTAGCGACGCGCCTGCAGAACCGGCACGACCTGTTCAACGCGCTGGCGTGGCTCGCATTTCCGCGCACCAAAGCCGCGATCAACGCCTTGCACGCGGCCGAGATTGCGCGCGAATCCGGCCGGCGTGGCCGCGTGCGCGACATGCTCACGATCTTCGACGAAGGCGGTGCGATCGTCGCCTGCGCCGATGCGAATCTCGAAGCGATGATCCACGGGTTCCGCTGGAAGGAGCTGTTCTGGGATCGCCGTGCGCAGGTGCGGCGCGACCTGAGCTTCATCGTGCTCGGACACGCGGTCCTCGAGCAGGCCCTCGAACCCTGGCCCGGCATCACCTGCAAGGTGATCTTCGCGCCGCCGGACGCCGATGCCGACGATTTTGCCGCGAAGTGGCTGCGTGCGCACGCCTCGAGCGGTACGCCTAAACTGCTCGCGCCGCTGCCGATCTTCGGCTATCCGGGCTGGCACCCGGGTACCGAAAGCGAGGCGTTCTATACCGACGAGCGCTACTTCCGGCCGCTGCGAAGGGAACCGCTTCGCGCTCGCCATTCCGGGTGACTGAACCGCCAAGTCCATTCTCTTCGCCGCAGGGGGCATGGGTGCAACGCTGCGGCGCGGTAAAATGCGGGCGGGAGCTGGCCAGGCAGCCGCTGCGCCGCAAGGCGTGGAGGAAAGTCCGGGCTCCACAGAGCGGGATGCGGGGTAACACCCCGGCGTGCATAAACGCCGCGCAAGCGGCGCGAAGACGACGAACAGGGCCACAGAGACGAGTCCCCGGCCTCAAAACCCGGGGGGTGAAACGCGGCAACCTCCATCCGGAGCAACACCAAATAGGCAAGCGCCCGAGGCCTGCTCGGCCGAGCTTGCGGGTAGGTGGCTTGAGCCTTGGGGCAACCCCGGGCCCAGAGGAATGGCTGCCAGGGCATGGCCCTTGCGGGATCATGCCTACAGAACCCGGCTTATCGGCCGGCTCCCATTTTCCGAATCTCCGGAAAAGTGAAATAAGTCATGGCATAAGCGCCGGTCGGGGCGAAACAATCGGCTATCGTCCCCACCGCCGGAGGCTCTGCCGTGCAGGGCCGTCTCACCCAGAACGACGTCTCCAACCGCATCAACGTCGAGGACGCCGACCTCGTCGGCAGCGCCGTGGTGCGGCTGTTCGCGTCGCGCTATCCGGGCGCGGACTTCGGCAGGCTGGCGCGCGCCTTCGAGCAGGTGAAAGCGCTGTTTGCCGGCAGTTATCCCGGCTACGTGGCCTGCGACACGCTCTATCACGACCTGCGGCACACGCTCGACGCGGCGCTGGCGACCGCGCGCCTGATCGACGGCCATGAGCGCACGCAACCGGTGGCCGCGCGACTCGGCCCGCGGCGGGCGATGCTCGGGGTCATCATTGCCCTGCTGCACGATTCCGGCTACCTGAAACGAGCCACGGAAGTTCAGGTCGACAACGGTGCCGTGTTTACCAAGGTGCATGTGAGCCGCAGCGCCGACTTCCTGATGGATTACCTGCCGACGATCGGTTTCGCCGCGGAAGCGCTGATCGCCGCGAAACTGGTGCACTACACCGGCTACGAGATCGAGATCGACGAGCTTCAGGTGGCGGATCCACGCGATCACGTGCTCGGCTGC
>MERE01000090.1 GCA_001771975.1 Betaproteobacteria bacterium RIFCSPLOWO2_02_FULL_68_150
CTTCATGCTGCGCGCGGCCTTGCGGCCCGCGCCCATCGCTTCGATCACCGTGGCCGCGCCGGTGACGATGTCGCCGCCGGCGTAGACGCCCGCCACCGAAGTGGCGAGATCGGGGTCGGTATCGATGTAGCCGCGCTGGTTCAGCCTCAGGCGCGAGGTCTGGCCGATGATCGGGTTGGCGTTGGTGCCGATCGCGTAGACGATCTGGTCGGTCTCGAAATCGAACTCGCTGCCCGCCACCGGCACCGGGCGGCGCCGGCCGGAGGCATCCGGCTCACCCAGTTCCATCTTGATGCAGCGCATGCCGCGCACGCCGCCCTTGCCGTCGTCGAGCACCGCCACCGGGGCGGTCAGCCAGTGGAATTCGACGCCTTCTTCCTCGGCGTGGTGGACCTCTTCTGCGCGCGCCGGGGCCTCGGTGCGCGAGCGCCGGTAGACGCAGTACACCTTCTCTGCGCCCAGGCGCAGGCTCACGCGCATCGCATCCATCGCGGTGTTGCCGGCGCCGATCACCGCGACGCGCTTGCCGAGCGGCATCGGCGTGTCGTAACTGGGGAAGTCCTTGGCGCGCATCAGGTTGCAGCGCGTGAGCAGCTCGTTGGCCGAAAGGACGCCGTTGAGCGAATCGCCGGGAATGCCGAGCATCGACGGGTAGCCCGCGCCGGTGCCGATGAATACGGCGTGGAATCCCAGCTCGTCGACCATCTGCTCGATGGTGAAAAGGCGTCCGACCAGGGTGTTGCATTCGAAGCGCACGCCGATCTTGCGCAGGTTGGCGATCTCGGCGTCGATCACTTCGTTCGGCAGGCGGAAGTCCGGGATGCCGTAGCGCAGCACGCCGCCGGGTTGGTGGAAGGCTTCGAACACCGTGACGTCGCAACCGGCTTTCGCCATGTCGGCGGCGCAGGCCATGCCGGCGGGGCCGGAGCCTACGATGCCGATGCGAAAGCCGTTCTGCTGGATGTAGGGGATGTTGACCCAGCCGTTGGCGATCGCGGCATCGCCCACGTAGCGCTCCAGCCGGCCGATCGCCACCGGTTCGAGCGAATCGCCGACCGTGCACACGCCTTCGCACTGGTTTTCCTGCGGGCAGACGCGGCCGCAGACCGCCGGCAGCAGATTGGTTTCGGCGATCACGTCGTAGGCGCCGCGCAGGTCCTTCTGGCTGATGCGCTCGATGAACGCCGGAATGTCGATGCCGACCGGACAGCCCTTGATGCAGGGCTCGTCGGGACACATCAGGCAGCGCTCGGCTTCGACCGCCGCTTCTTCGGTGCGGTAGACGAGCGCGACTTCGGAGAAATTGCGCACGCGTTCCTGCGGCGCCTGCTCCCGCGCCTTGGTGCGGCTCTGCGGGATGGTGCGGATGGTCTTTTTCCTGGCCATGACCTCAGCTGCCGGTAAGGGGCAAAACGGGTTCCTGGTTCATCAGCCGGCAGCTCTCGGACCAGCGCTCGAGCGCGGCGCGCTCCTCGTCCTTGTAGCGCCGCAGCCGCTGCATGAGGTCGTCGAAATCGACCTTGTGGCCGTCGAAGTCGGGGCCGTCGACGCAGGCGAACTTTACTTCCTCGCCGATCTTGACCCGGCAGCCGCCGCACATGCCGGTGCCGTCCACCATGATGGGATTGAGGCTGACGAGCGTCCGGACCTTGCGTTCGCGCGTCGCCTCGGCGCAGCCCTTCATCATCACGGGCGGGCCGATGGCGACCACTTCGTCGATGTCGGCGTGTTTGGCCAGCGCGAGCCGGATGCCCTCGGTGACCAGGCCCTTGATGCCCGCGGAGCCGTCATCCGTGCAGACGATGAACTCGTCGCAGCAGGCGCGGAACTTGTCCTCCCAGAACACGAGGCTCTTCGAGCGGAAGCCGAGCACGCCGATGACGTAAGCGCCGTTCTCCTTGAAGGCCTTGGCCTGCGGGAAGATCGGCGCCACGCCCAGGCCCCCGCCGACGCAGATCACTTTCCTGGCGTGGCTGGTGACGCTCGGAATGCCCATCGGTCCGACCATGCCGTAGAGCGTGCTGCCGAGCTTGCAGTTTTGCTGCATCTCGCGCGTGGTCTTGCCCACGGCCTGGATCACCAGCGTGATGGTGCCCCTCGCGCGGTCGTAATCGGCGATCGTGAGCGGGATGCGCTCGCCGTGCTCGTGCGCCATCACGATCACGAACTGCCCCGGGCGCGCGGCCTTCGCCATCAGCGGATGGCGCACCTCCAGCAGGTAGGTGACGTCGGAGAAATCCTGCCGTGCAACGATTTCAAAACGCGAAAGAGTGTCGCTGTTCATGCCCGTTTTCTGCCCTGCGCTAAGCTAGTGTTTGAGGCCCGGTGCACCCTTGATCTAGCGCAAACGGGCGGCAGTTGATCAGTCGCCGGCGTCGCAAGCCGAGCAGCGCGACAGGTGCACCCAGTCGCCCGCGTCGACGCCGTGCGTCGGGTGCAGCGACGCCGGACCGGCGACGAAGGCGAGACCGCTGGCGCCGAGATCGGCGAGATGGACCGGGTTCCACTCGGCGCCGGCGCCCGCTCGCTTGCCGTCGATCTCGTCGCGGATGTTGCGCACCACGGCGCTCACCATCGACTCGATGGCGTACGCGCTCTTGTGCGGCTCGGTCGCGACCGAGGTCGCGCTCGCGGCGGCGCTCGCCACCGTGACGCCGGCGGCATAGATGTTGCGATACTTCGGATTGCGCAGGAATCGGTCGATCAGGATGAAGCCGCGTGCGTCCGCGAGCCCCTCGATGCCCGCGACCGCCTCGATGCCGCGGAACGGCGGCATCATCATGGAATAGCGGAACGCGAGCGCGTGCCGCTTGCCGCCGGCGCCGCTCTCGCTCACGTGCATCGTGCCGCGCTCGACGCGTTCGACGCGGGCGCCGGCGATCCAGCCGATGTCCCGCTCGCGCAGCGCCGCCTCGAGCCGCGCGCGCGAGTCGGCGATGCCGCCCACGCCGAGGTGACCGATGTAGGGCTCCGCGGTGACGAACGTCATCGGCGCGCGCTCGCGCAGCTTGCGCGCGCGCAACTCCTGCTCCATGAGGAACGCGCTTTCGTACGCCGGCGCGAAGCACGACGCGCCCTGCACCGCGCCTACGATGACCGGGCCCGGATCGGCGAGGAAGCGGTTCCAGTCCCTGACGCAGCCCGCAAGATGGTCGGCGTGGCACAGCGAATGGGTGTAGCCGCCGTGCGGGCCGAGCCCTTCGATTTCCTCGAACGCAGGTCGCGGCCCCGCAGCGAGCACGAGGTAGTCGTAATCGAGCACCTGCCCGTCGCCGAGTTCGAGCTGGTTGCGCTCCGGATGCAGGCGCCGTGCGCCCGCGGCCGAGAAACCGATGCCGCGTCGCCGCAGATTCTGCGCCAGATCGAATTCGGTGCTGCCCTGCGCCGTGATCCAGGCGCTGGCAGCGGCCGAGCGGAACGTGGCGCGGTTGGCGACGACCGTGATGCGTTCGCCGGCTCGCGCCAGCTCCGCCAGCTCGTACGCCGTGGGCAGGCCTGCCGTACCGCCGCCGATGATCACTACGTGCGTCATCGACTGTCTTATAGCCTCGGGCCGTGGGGATCGATTTGACCCGGATCAACGAGTGGCGCGCGTTGCGGTCGGCGCAACCCCGAGCTGCCGCGGCCTCAGTGATCCAGGCCGTAAGGCGGCAACGTGGTCAGACGAGGATCCTCTACCGGGCCACCGGTGGTGAAGTGATAGAGCGACTGAAACGTCGCGTCGCTGAATCCCAGTACCTGATGGACCGGGTCATCGAAAAAACAGCCGATTCCCGTCGCTCGCACGCCAGCGGCTTCCGCCTCCAGGTAAAGCACCTGGCCGATCAGGCCGGTTTCCCAGAAAAGCCTGCGATAGAACCAGGGACCGTGCAGCCGCAGGCGCGCTTCGAAGTGCGCGATCATCCCCAGCGAAAAAGCACTGTCCCCGGCGATTTCCTGACCGCAACTGAGCTGGGCCGCCAATTGCCGCGCATCGCCCTCTTCGAGTAGAAACAGCGGCAGGTCTTCGGGGCAGCCGGGCGGCGCGGTCCATGCGAACGGCCGGCGCATCGACTGCTTGAGCGAACCCGCCATTCCCGGATCGCGCGCCAGCAGGTAGATGCCCGGGGCAAGGCCGTCCACCCGATGGACGAATAGCGCGAGATGTATGGCCGGCTCCCAGGGCAGCGCGTCCCACGGCATCGGGCGCGAGCGCGGATCGCACTCGATGCGCGGCATGACGCGCTCCAGCATGGTGAAAAAGCGGCCGGCCGGAATCGAAGTCTCGCCATCGAACGCGAGCGCGCTTCGCCGCTGGCGGATCAACTGCCCGGCACCGGGCCCGCACGCGCCGGCATCCGGCAGCGTCGCAGCGCGAGCGCTGCGACTCGGAGCGACGAAGCGGTGTTCGGACTGCGTCTTGTGCGATGCGACCTGCACTTCGTCGAGCAACGGCCAGCGCAGCGGATCGTTCCGGCTCAGCCGGTTGGCCTTGCCGTGCCAGATACAGCGTGTCGCGTCGCGTACCGCATCGTCCGCCAGGAACAGCGGCAACGATTCAGTCGCTCCGCCGGAAACGGCGTCCGCCAGACCGGCAGGCCAGACCACGGCCAGGCAATCGGGGTGCTCGCGCTCCGCCCGATCGAAATCCTGGATGCGATCCACCCCCAGCAACGCGGCGACCGTGTCATCCGACACGCCGTCCAGCAACAGCATGCGCCAACCCAGCGTCCGGGCCGCTACCCGCGTGCTGCCGATCGCGTGCCCCACGTCATGTTGACAGTAGCGAAACGCTCGCTCTCCGTACTTCCAGGTCTCGCGCCAGTTCACTGACGTGAGACCCACGAGAAAGGCATCGGGCGGAAATCCTCGCAGCAGCGAACTGAAGCCTTCCTGCGGCAATTCTGCCCGCAGTTCCAGCGCATGCTCCCTCGCCGCGTAGTGATAGAGACCCGCGAATGGCGAAAGGCCCGGCACCCTGTCGATGATCAGATAGCCTTCGGTGGGATGCAGGTTGCCGCTCGAGGGATTGCTGCGAAGCGCCCAGCGGACGTCGCCGGCCTGCTTCCAGGCCGAAATCGCCAGCGCAAATTCGAGAAAACGCGAAAGCGCGCCGATCGTGACCGGAACGCTCGCGATCGCTCCTGTTCGATAGAGGTTTTCGTAAAAAGGCGAAAGCGGGGCGCCGTCCGGTTTCAGGACCGGCAAGGCAATGACCGGGGCACCCTCGAAGCGCCGAAACGGATCCGGCTGATTCGCCCAGTCCATGCGGCCGGGCGCGCGCGCATAGCGCGAGAAATGATGCTTCGTCTCCCGGTGGTAGCGCAGGACTGTTTCCAGGGGGTCGGGCGCCTGCGCTGCGTTATTCATCGCCCCACAACGGCTTGCTCAAGGCGTGCGTAAACTCCGAAAACATCAGGTTGAAGCTCAAGCTGATGCGGGTCTCGCCGCTCGCGTTGGCGTCGACCGAGTGATGCAGATACGAAGGAAAGACGAGCAGCGTGCCGTCGTTCACCCGCACCACGACCTGATCGGTGTTGGCTGCGGTGAGTTCCGTGACCGGCGGCCTGATGACACCGGTCTGGCTGCGCGGATCGTGAAAGTTGATGCTGCAGGCCCCCGGCCAGGTGCGCAGGTAGTACACCGCGCTCAGGAAATTGTTGGGATGGCTGTGCCTCCGGTGCGCCGCGCCCGGCGCGTACAGGTTCATCCAGCAGCCGGTGATTTCGATCGCCGTCTCGCCGATCTTCAGGAACTGCAGCACGCTCGCCGCCGCGCGGCCGACGCAGTCGCAAAGCGCGCGCAGCTCATCGCGCTGGTGCAGGGCATGGCCCGACTGCCAGGCTTCGCCGGTTTTGAGCTCCGCTTGTCCCTGCCGCAGCCCATGCAGCAAGCCGAGCGCGTCCG
>MERE01000091.1 GCA_001771975.1 Betaproteobacteria bacterium RIFCSPLOWO2_02_FULL_68_150
GTTGGCGAGCGCGCAGCCCTCGGTTTCGATCTCGGCGACGAGCGGCTCGTTCCAGTCGAGCTTGCGCGCCGAGGCGAGGCCATGGGTCGCCAGATAGCCGCGGTTCTCGACGCGGACGTCGAGCCGGTAAAGGCCGCTTTCGATTTCGGTCGCGCGAACTTCGGTGAACTGCACGCTCGGCGCAAGCGCCGCGACGCGCAGGAACACCGCCGCCTGGCCGCGGCACACCTCGTCGATGCGTTCAAAAGGCGGATTCCACAGACCGACGCGCGGGTCGAGGCCGCCGACCTCGACTTCGCCGAGCTGCGGGTGATTCCATTTGCGCCACGGCCGCAGCACGCGCCCGGCGTTGTGCTCCGCGTCCCAGCGCGCGATCTTCACCATGTCGGCGCGATCCAGCTGTGTGTAGCGATCGACGAAGCGCTTCTTCTTTTCCAGCCCGACCTGCTCGAACAGGTCCCACAGCTCGCACACGTAGGCGATGCAGCCGCGCTGGTGATAGGCGTATTCGGTGAGGTCGCCGCGAATCGGCTTTTCCGGCTCGTAGATGAACTCCTCGAAGCCGCTCACCGTGGGATAGCCGGCGTGGCCTTCGCCCCAGCTCGCGATCTGGCGGAACACGGCGAGATCCTCCTGGTCCATCTTGGCGTCCGGCTTGTCGCCGAGCGGGCGGATGAAGACGCCGCCGAAGGTGTGCAGGTTGAGCCAGGCATACAGGTGCGGCCGGCGCGAGGTGTAATCGACCACCGCGCGCGATTCGGGTTCGCTCATCGGATAGCTGCCGGCACCGATCTGCTCGTGCTCGGGATACCACTGGAACGGAAAATTGCGGTTGAGGTCGGTCTGGTTGTCGGACAGGAAGCTCGGCGTCGGGATCGTCGCGCCGTCGAAATTCTCGATCACGCCTTCGGGATACACCTTGTAGTACGGCCCGCCGTCCTCGAGCGCGCGCTCCACCATGAGCCCGGGCACGTCACGCGATTCGACGAACTCGCCGCCGGGATCGCGCTGGCGCAGGATCAGGGCGGTGCCGTCGCCGTCGACGTCCTGCGACAGCCAGCGCGCATGGTTGCGGTTGGGGCGCTCGTCGCGCGGCACGCTGCGCACGTAGCGGCCGGTCTTGAGCACTTCCTCGGCACCGTCGGGCGACATGCGCGGCAGGACGTGGAACAGCACTTCGCGCAGGCGCTCCCTGAGGTGCGCGGGCAAGCCGTGCACTTCGGCCGCCGGCTCGGTGTGGAGGCCGATCACATCCTCGGCGATGGCGAGCGCGACGCTGGAGCCGCACAGCTCCGAGGCATGCATGTTGCCGTCGACCCAGACCGCCGGCCGCGTCCGCTCGGGCTCCGGACCGATGGTCAGTACCCAGAGATCGCGACCGGCCGCCGTCTGGCCGATCGACTCCAGACGCACCAGATCGGGGTAGGCTTCGGCCCACGCGCGAAGCTGCGCAGTGAGCGCCGCGAAATCCAGATATTCTTTTCGGAATGCAGGTTTCATGGGCCCGCAAGCTAGCACGTGCGTTACGATTCGGCCAACTCAGGAAGGCGGGAACCATGGCTGTGTACCAACTCGGCGACAAGACGCCGCGCATCGCGCCATCGGCGTACGTCGCGAACGAGGCGACCGTGATCGGCGACGTGACCCTCGGCGAGCGCGCCAGCGTCTGGCCGGGCGTGGTCATCCGCGGCGACAACGAGCCGATCCGCATCGGCGAGGCAGCCAATATCCAGGACGGTGCGGTGCTGCACGCCGATCCCGGCTGCCCGCTCAGCATCGGCAACGGTGTCTCGGTCGGTCACCAGGCCATGCTGCATGGCTGCACCATCGGCGACCACACGCTGGTCGGCATCCAGGCGGTGATCATGAACAAGGCGCAGATCGGCAAGGACTGCATCGTCGGCGCGGGGTCGGTGGTTCCGGAGGGCAAGGTGTTTCCCGACCGCTCGCTCGTCCTCGGTGCGCCGGCGAAAGTGGTGCGCCAGCTCACCGACCAGGACCTGGCGACGCTGCGCTCGAACGCCGAGAGCTACACCAGGCGGCAGGAGATCTTCAAGAAGCAGCTCAAGCGGATCGGCTGATTCGGCCAGCCCGGCCAGCCGGCGGCGTGGGAATGAGAGGGAGGTGAGGCATGTCGATGCCGGCGCAATCGGGCAGTACCAGCACTGCGTTCTCCGGCAAGGACGCGGCCTGGGTCGCCTACGTGCTGCACGCGGTCGGCTACCTTTCGGTCGTGATGTGGCTGGCGGTGGCCGGCCTGATCGTCAATTACGTCAAGCGCGGCGACGCGCGCGGCGGCATCGCCGACAGCCACCACGAATGGCTGATCCGCACCTTCTGGTACGGACTGCTGTGGCATCTGCTGAGCCTCGGCGCGCTGCTGTGGAGCGCGTGGCCGGTGGTGCAGACGGTGCTGCGCAGCGCCTCGACCGAGGGTGCCATCGTGATCGGCTGGGAGACGATTTTTGCCGTGATCGGCGCCGCGACGCTCGGCGGCACCGGATTGCTCGTCACCTGGATCTGGCTGATGTACCGCGTGATCCGCGGCGTGTACCGGCTGGCGAACGGGCAGCCGATGCCGTAGCGGCCGCAGGGTTTCCTTCCGCCTGTCACTCGATGGGCAGGCCTGCTAGCAACCGCCGCCCGCGGCGTCATGATAGATAGTGTGCATCGTCGCTCTCGCGAGGGTCTGCGATGCAATCGTTTCTCGAAGTTATCGAAGCTCAGTTGGTGAGCAACCGCTTGCCGCTCGCCGCGGTGACGATCGCCGCGACGCCGTTTCCGAACACGCCGACGGTCGTCACCCTGCACTGGCACGCCTTCGTCGAGATCACGCTCGCACCCGGAGGCGGTCCGGTTGCCTACCAGAGCGTGCCGAGTTCGGCGTTGCAGGTGCATCCGCGCTGGGATCGGCTCGAAGACATCGAGAACAATGTGCTCGAGACGGCGTGGGAACTCGGCGCCTGGGATCTGCGCCGCATCGAGGCGCGTGCCTGCGCGCGGCCGGGCGCGGCGCCGCGCGAGTACGCCGAGTGCGAGACGTCGTTCGGGGTGTCGTCGCAGGAGATCGACGGCGAGCCGGTGTTCGTCGCCGAGGTACCCGACGGGCCGGAGCTGGTCGAGGCGGCCTGCCGCACGGGCTACCTGTGCTGGCAGTTCCGCCCGACCTGGTGCAGCGTGTGGCAGGAAGTCGCGCACGACGTGACGCTCGAGAAGGGCGGCTACCGCAATCCGCGCTGTCCGCTCGCCGCGCAAGGCTACGACCGCGGGCGCGCGCGCACCATCGTGTTTCAGCTCGGACGGGCGGCGAACTGATTACGATCGGTCGGGGTCCGCAGTAGGGTCTTTCCGCGTGGCCGTGGGGGTAACTGGTTGGTTACCCGGGTGAGGGCGTGCAGAGCCGCCCGGCCGCAATGCGCGATAACATGACGGGAAAGGACCGTGTCCCTCCCGGCATAGGATGACAATGAAGCGGGTCGATGATTTCCGCCTGAAGCTCGGCGAGCACGAACTTGTGCCCATCATGATCGGCGGCATGGGCGTGGACATCTCCGCGCCGGCGCTCGCGCTCGAAGGCGCGCGCCTGGGCGGCATAGCCCATATATCCGACGCCATGGTGCCCACGGTCTCCGACCGGCGCTTTCAGACGCGTTTCGTCAGCGAGAAGGCGAAGCTGTACAAGTACAACGCGGCGAACTCCGATAAATCGAAGGTGCTGTTCGATCTCGGGCGGCTGGCCGAGGCGACGCAGAACCACGTCGGCCACACCATGCAGGCCAAGCGCGGCAACGGGCTGATTTTCATCAACTGCATGGAAAAGCTCACCATGAACGCGCCGCGCGAAACGCTGCGCGTGCGCCTGTGCTCGGCGCTCGACGCGGGCATCGACGGCATCACGCTCTCGGCCGGGCTGCATCTGGGCTCGTTTGCGCTGATCGAGGATCATCCGCGCTTTCGCCACGCCAAGCTCGGCATCATCGTCTCGTCGCTGCGCGCACTGCAGCTTTTCCTGCGCAAGAGCGCGCGCGTGAAGCGCCTTCCCGATTACATCATCGTCGAAGGACCGCTTGCCGGCGGCCATCTCGGATTCGGCATGGACTGGGCGCAGTACGACCTGCGCGCCATCACCGGCGAGATCGTGCAATACCTGCAGGCCGAGAAACTGGCTATCCCGCTCATTCCCGCGGGCGGCATCTTCACCGGCAGCGATGCGGTGTCGTATCTCGAGAGCGGCGCCGCGGCGGTCCAGGTGGCGACGCGCTTTACCGTGACGCGCGAATGCGGATTGCCCGACGCGATCAAGCAGGAGTACTTCAAGGCGGCCGAGGACGACATCGAAGTCAACATGATCTCGCCCACCGGCTATCCGATGCGCATGTTGAAGGGCAGCCCGGCGATCGGCGCCGGAATCCGGCCCAACTGCGAGGCCTACGGCTACCTGCTCGACGGCTCGGGCAACTGCGCCTACATCACCGCCTACAACCGCGAAGTGGCGGCGCACCCCGGCGCGAAGAAGGTGGTGGTTGCGGACAAGACCTGCCTGTGTACCCATATGCGCAACTTCGACTGCTGGACCTGCGGGCACTACGCCTACCGGCTCAAGGACACCAGCACGCGGCTCGCCGACGGCAGCTACCGGCTGCTCAGCGCCGAGCACGTGTTCCGCGATTACCAGTTCAGCAGCGACGGAAGGGTCGCGCTGCCGGAGTGATCCGAAGGCGCGGTATTCGCCTGGTTTCACCCTACTTGCGCTTGCGCGGCTAATACTTCGCGCTGCCCGGCGTGCGTGGAAACGGGATCGCGTCGCGCACGTTCGAAAGCCCCGTAACGTAGGCGACGGTGCGCTCGAACCCCAGGCCGAAGCCCGCGTGCGGCACGCTGCCGTAGCGGCGCAGGTCGCGATACCAGCCATAGTGCTCGGGATCGAGGCCGGTCTCGAGCATGCGCTGATCGAGCACGGCGAGCCGTTCCTCGCGCTGGCTGCCGCCGACGATCTCGCCGATTCCCGGGGCGAGCACGTCCATCGCGGCCACCGTCCGGCCGTCGTCGTTGACGCGCATGTAGAACGCCTTGATCGCCCTGGGATAGTTCATCACGATCACCGGTCGCTTCGCGTGCCGCTCGGTGAGGTAGCGCTCGTGCTCCGATTGCAGGTCCATGCCCCACTGGACCGGGAACTCGAACTTCTCCTTCGCGCGCCCGAGGATGGCGACCGCTTCGCCGTAATCCATGCGGACGAATTCCGAGTCGACGATGCCCTGCAGCTTGGCGAGCAGGCCCTTTTCGATGCGCTCGTCGAAAAATGCCATGTCCTCCGGGCGCTCGGCGAGCAAGCTGCGAAAAACGTACTTGAGCAGCGCCTCGGCGAGGCTTGCGTTGTCGGACAGGTCGGCGAAGGCGATCTCGGGCTCGATCATCCAGAACTCCGCCAGGTGCCGGCTGGTATTGGAATTCTCGGCGCGGAACGTAGGGCCGAAGGTATAGACCCTGGAGAGCGCGAGGCAGTAGCTCTCGACGTTGAGCTGGCCCGACACGGTGAGAAAGGTCTCGCGCCCGAAGAAGTCCTGCGCGAAGTCGATCCGGCCCTGCGGGGTGCGCGGCAGGTTGGCGAGATCGAGCGTTGAGACGCGGAAGAGGGCCCCCGCGCCCTCGGCATCGGAAGACGTGATGATCGGCGTGTTCACCCAGTAAAAACCGCGCTCGTGGAAGAAGCGGTGGATCGCGTGCGCCACCGTGTGCCGCACGCGCGTCGCGGCGCCGATCACGTTGGTGCGCGGCCGCAGGTGCGCCACCTCGCGCAGGAATTCGAGCGTGTGCGGCTTGGGCTGGATCGGGTAGGAATCCGGATCCTCCACCCAGCCGGCCACCTTGAGCGAGGCGGCCTGCATCTCGAACGGCTGTCCCCTGGCAGGCGAGGGCACGATGCTGCCGGTCGCCTCCACTGCGCAGCCCGCAGTGAGGTGCAGCACTTCGTTCGCGTAGTTCGACAGCGTGTTCGGCACCACGACCTGCAGCGGATGAAACGACGAGCCGTCCGACAGGTGCACAAAGGAAATGCCGGCCCTGGAGTCGCGCCGCGTGCGCACCCAGCCTTTGACGGTGACGGGGGCGTCCGCGGGCGCACGGCCGGCGAGGATTTCGGAGCAGGAGAATGAGGACATGATTCGCTTGTCGTTTGGCGAAGGACTTTCCCGAGCCGGCTGGAATTGTGCCTGCTCTTCAGTCGAGTGGCTTCAACCCCTCCAGCAGCGTCGGCACCAGTTCGGCGACCGTAGGATGAATGTGCATGCCGTTGGTGATCACCGTGTAGGGCCGGCGCGCATACATCACTTCCAGGATCGCCTGGATCACCTCGTCGCCGTGCACGCCGAGGATTGCGGCACCGAGGATTTCGCGCGTGTCGGCGTCGACGCCGATCTTCATGAAGCCGGCGGTCTCGCCCATTTCACGCGCGCGTCCGACCCGCGTCATCGGCATTCTGGCCACCAGCGCTTTTCTGCCCGAGGCGCGCAGCTGGGCATCGGTGAGGCCGATGCGGCCGAGCGGCGGATCGATGAACAGCGCGTACGCCGTGACCCGGTCGCTCAGCCGGCGCCGCCCGCCGTCGAACAGGTTGGCGGCGACGATTTCGTAGTCGTTCCAGCTCGTGTGCGTGAACGCGCCATGGCCGTTGCAGTCGCCCAGCGCGTAAACGCCCTGCACGCTCGTAGCGAGGCTGTCGTCTACGGCGATGTAGCCGCGCGCGTCCGTCCTGACTCCGGCGGCCTCGAGCCCGAGATCGTGGGTGTTCGGCACGCGGCCGGTAGCGAGCAGGACATGCGAACCTTCCAGCGCCGGCGGCCCGTCGCCGCAGGCCACCGACACCGCGACCTGGCCGCCGCTGTGCTGCAGCGCGACACAGGTGGCGCCGAGGCGGATGTCGACGCCTTCGCCGGTGAGAATTTCATGGATCCCCGCGGACACGTCTTCGTCCTCGCGCGCGATCAGGCGCGGTCCCATCTCGACGATGGTCACGCGGGCGCCGAAGCGCCGGTACATCTGTGCGAACTCCAGGCCGATGTAGCTGCCGCCGACGACGATCAGGTGCTCGGGCACGCGCTCGAGGTGCATGATGCGCTCGTTGTTCAGGTAGGGCACGCTTTCGATACCGGGCATCTGCGGCACCGCGGCGCGGCCGCCGACGTTGATGAAAATGCGCGGCGCCTCGAGCGGGCGTTCGCCGACGCGGATCTGGTGCGGGCCGCTGAACGCGGCGTGCCCCTCGATCACGCTCACGTTGCGGGCGCCGTCGAGCCAGCGCCGCACGCCTTCGCGCGAGTGCCGGACCACCGCATCCTTGCGCGCCTTGACGCGCGCCATGTCGATGCGGATCGGCGCGTCGATCGCGATGCCGTAATCGGCTGCGCGGCGCGCGACGTGCGCCGCGCGGGCGCTCGCGATCAGCGTCTTGGTCGGCACGCAGCCGTTGTTGACGCAGGTGCCGCCGAACCGGTGCCGCTCGACGAGCGCCGTCCGCAGTCCTTCCTTGCCGCAACGCACCGCGAGCGCCGGGCCGGCCTGTCCGGCACCGATGACGATCGCGTCGAATCGTTCCGCCATGTCCGCCTCCGTGGGTCCGCGGCGTCGCGCGATGCGCTGCGAACTGCCGCTCGATCGCAGGATACTTCACAATCCGGATCCTCCCTGCGGGACCGGCTTCCTGCACGCGGCCCGGCGCGAACCGGGCACCCCCCCGGTCGCATGACGATTGATTCTGGTCAAGGCAGGGCCGGCGCGGGCCGCTAGTCTCCGCATTTGGGCAGGTTGAGCTTGCCGTGGGGCAAAGCTCCGGAGACCATCATGTTCGAGCAACGGATCAAAAACGTCATGGAGCGCAAGAAGCTGCTCCTCGTGCCGCCGCAGACCAGTGTCCGCGAGGCCGTCAAGCTGATGGCGCGCAGGAAGGGAGGTGCCGTCCTGGTCGTCGAGGACAAGCGCCTGGTCGGCATTTTCACCGAGCGCGATGCGGTATTTCGCGTCATGGCACGCGGACGCGACGCGCAGACGACATGCCTGGCCGATGTGATGACGCCCGCGCCCCGGACACTGTCGCCGGATGCCTCCTTCGGGCATGCACTGCTGGTGATGCACGAGCATGGTTTTCGCCACGTCCCGGTGGTCGTCAACGGGGAACCGGTCGGAATCGTCTCCTCGCGGATGGCGCTGGATCCGGATCTGGAGGAATTCGTTTCGGAAGCGCATCGGCGCAAGCGCCTGCGCCGCGAGCTCGGCGAGCCGCTGGCCCGATAGCCCGGGCAAGCCGCCCGCCATCCGCGCGGCGCCGCCTAGGCGGGGGTGCGCTGCCTGGCCTCGATCAGCTTCAGCAGCGAATGCAGCACGCGGTTGACCGGGACCGGCACGCCGCGCGCCTCGCCTTGCCGCACGAGGTAGCCGTTGAGATGGTCGATCTCGGTGGGGCGCGCTCGCGCCAGGTCTTGCGCCGTGGACGAAAGCTGAGCCGGCATCGATTCGGCGATCCGGTACACGCTGGCGAGCAGGTCCGGCGCCAAGTGCACGCCGCATGCCGCGGCGACCGCAAGCGCCTCGCCGACGACGTCGCGCATCACCTCGCGGATGCCCGCGCTCGCGATCATCGTGCCGTAGGGGACTTGAGCGATGGCGGAGACGGCGTTGTAGGCGCAGTTCACCACCAGCTTGGTCCACAGTTCCGGGGCGACATTGTCCGAAACCACCACGGGGACCTGTGCCTGCTCGAACCATTGCTGGACGCGGGCGAGCACGCCGGCGGGCGCGGACAAGGCCGAGCCGGGAGGGGTACCGATCACCAGGTCGCCGCGTCCGTGGTGCTTGAGATGCCCCGGACCCGCCATCTCGGTCGCGACGTAGACCACCGCGGCAATCACGGGCCGCGACACGAGGACCTGGATGCGTTCGGCGTTGTCGACCCCGTTCTGCAGGCTCACCACGATGCTGTCGCCGTCCAGGCTGGGCGCGATCTGCGCGGCCGCCGTCTCGGTGTCGGTCGACTTGACGCAGAAAAGCACCAGCTGCGCGCCGCGCACGGCGTCCGCCTCGGTGCTGGCGCGTACTGGAATTTGGCCGTTGAACCTGAGTCCCTCGAAGCGCAGTCCGCTCTCGCGGATCGCATCGACGTGCAGCGGCCGGCCGATCAGCGTGACCTCGTGCCCGGCGCGCGCCAGCATGCCGCCGAAGTAGCAGCCCACCGCGCCCGCTCCCACGACCGCGACACGAATCGACTCGTGCGCCATCTCCCTCACCGGTCCGGGAACGGCGCTGACTGGGTCCGCAATCGGCTTCGGCATCGAGTCCTCGCCGGCATCTTGCCATAGCGGGCGGCACAAGCCGGGCTGCGCAATCCTTGACCTTGGGCAATTCGGCGGCGCTGCATTGTTGATCCCGGGCAATATTGCGCGAGGTGAGCACCGTAGGCTGGTGGCGTTCGAGTTGCCCTGGAGGACCCCATGAAAGCGAAAACCGCGTCCAAGACCGGCACGCCTGCAGCGCCCTACGATACCTTGCTGAAGGCGAGCGGAATGTGGACTCCGGTGCCCGCGCAGTTCGTCGAGGGCTGGCAGCGGCAGCTGAACGTCGGGCTGCGCATCATGGATGCCGCGCTGGGCAACGCGGTGAAGGTGCGCGACGCACAGTTGCCGGCGGCGGGCGAATTCCTGGCGCGTGCCGCGGAACTGCAGCAGTCGATGCTCGACGCCCGCTCACCGCTCGACCTGTGGACCGTGCAGTGCAACTGGATGATAGAGAGCACCACGCGCGGCCTGGCGCTGTGGAAAAGCCTGTTCGATGCCGCGACCGCGGCGAACACGAACCTTTGCGCTTGCCTGCGCGAGGAAGCGGAACAAGCCGGCGGCAGTGCCCGGCCGATCGGTCAGGCTGCGGTGAATGCGCCGGCCGGCAGCGTCGCGACGCAGGACCTGGTGAAGACCGCGCTGGTCACTTTCGACACTGCCTATGGGCAGATGCTCAAGAACTCGCAGCAGATGATGGCGGCGGCGACCGAAGCGATGAACGTCGGGATACGGCGCGCTGCGCCCGAGGCCTCCAAGCCCGGCACCAGGCGCGATCAAAATTGAGGCGGCCCGGCGCAGCGGCCCGGGGGTGCGGGGCTGCGCTGCGCAAACCGGCCGCTACATCATCTCGGACGAGGGCGCTGATTCCCTCTGCGGGATCTGCGCGATCATGCAGTCGGTGGTCAGGATCAGGCCCGCAATCGACGCTGCATTCTGCAGTGCGGCGCGCGCCACCTTGCACGGATCGAGCACGCCCATTTTCACCAGATCGCCGTATTCGCCGGTCGCCGCGTTGAAACCGTAATCGCCCTGGCCGTCGGCGACGCGCTGCACCACCACCGCGGGCTCGCCGCCGCAGTTGCGCACGATCTGCCGGAGCGGCTCTTCCAGCGCGCGCAGCACGATCTGAATGCCCGCGTCCTGGTCCGAATTCGCGCCGCGCAGTTGCTTCAGCCGCGTGCGCGCGCGCAGCAGCGCGACGCCGCCGCCGGGCAGCACGCCTTCCTCGACTGCGGCGCGCGTCGCGTGCAGCGCGTCGTCGGTGCGGCTCTTGCGCTCCTTCATCTCGGTTTCGGTGGCAGCGCCGACCTTCACCACGGCGACCCCTCCGGCGAGCTTCGCCGCGCGTTCCCGGAGCTTTTCCTTGTCGTAATCGCTCGTCGCCTCGTCGTGCTGCTGCTTGATCTGCGCCACGCGCGCGTGGATCAGCTTCGGGTCGCCGGCACCGCCGATGAGGGTGGTGTCCTCGCGGTCGATCTCGATGCGCTTGGCGCGCCCGAGCACCTCGAGGGTGGCTTTCTCCAGCGTGAGGCCCGCTTCCTCGGCGATCACCTGGCCGCCGGTGAGGATCGCGATATCCTCGAGCATGGCCTTGCGGCGGTCGCCGAACCCCGGTGCCTTGACCGCGCAGGCCCTGATCACGCCGCGCAGCGTGTTCACCACCAGGGTGGCGAGCGCTTCGCCCTCGATTTCCTCCGCGATCACGAGCAGCGGCTTGCCGGTCTTGGCGACGTACTCGAGCATCGGCAGCAGGTCGCGGATGGCGGAGATCTTCTTGTCGTGCAGCAGGATCAGCGCGTCGTCGAGCGCAACGCTCTGTTTCTCGGGATTGTTGATGAAGTAGGGCGAGAGGTAGCCGCGGTCGAACTGCATGCCTTCGACCACCTCGAGTTCGCTCTGCAGGCCCTTGCCGTCCTCGACCGTGATGACGCCTTCCTTGCCCACTTTCTCCATCGCCTCGGCGATCATCTCGCCGATCGACGCGTCGTTGTTGGCCGAGATCGACGCCACCTGCGCGATTTCGGTGCGCGCCGAGCAGGGCCGCGCGATGCGCTTGAGCTCTTCCACCACGGCAGACACCGCCTGGTCGATGCCGCGCTTGAGGTCGACGGGGTTCATGCCGGCGGCGACGTACTTCAGGCCTTCGGTGACGATGCCGGCCGCGAGCACCGTGGCGGTGGTGGTGCCGTCGCCCGCCACTTCGGAGGTCTTGGCCGCGACCTCGCGCACCATCTGCGCGCCCATGTTCTCGAAGCGGTCCTCGAGTTCGATCTCCTTCGCCACGATGACGCCGGAGTTGACCACGCTGGGCGAGCCGTAGGAGCGCTCGAGCACGACCGTGCGCGCCTTCGGGCCGAGGGTGACGCGCACCGCGTCGGCAAGTTTGTTCATCCCTGTGACGAGGCGCGCGCGCGCGTCGTCTCCGAACACCAGGCGCTTTGCGGACATGAGCGAATTTCCCTTCAGAAACGGTATGCGAAAAGCTTAGGCGCATGGCGCGCGCCGGGTTTGACGCGGATCAACCGGCCACGGTCACCACCGGCCAAATCGCGCTTAGACCAGACCTTCGAACAGCTGCACCTGAACCCGCTCGCCCGCCGCGACGCCGCCGCGCGCGTGCTCGATGACGATGAAGCAGTTCGCCTCCGACATCGAGCGCAGCACGCCCGCGCCCTGCTGTCCGGTGGTGCGGACCTGCCACGCGTCACCCTCCCGGAAGAGGACGCCGCGCTGATACTCGGTGCGGCCCGGGACTTTGCGCAGCGGCACCGCGGCCGCCGCCTCGAGCAATGGCAGTTCGCAGTCGCCGCTGCGGCCCGAGAGGCAGAGCAGCGCACCGCGCACGAACTGGTAGAAGGTGACCATCACCGCGACCGGATTGCCCGGCAGGCCGAAGAGGATTGCGTCGCCGATGCGGCCGAAGGCCATCGGCCGCCCGGGGCGCATGGCGATCTTCCAGAACAACACCTCGCCGAGCTTCGCGGTGAGCGGCTTGACGAAATCGGCCTCGCCGACCGAAACGCCGCCCGTGGTGACGATGACGTCGGCGCTCGCCGCCGCCTTGCGAAACGCCGCTTCGAGCAGCGCCGGGTCGTCGCGCACCACGCCCAGGTCGTCAATCTGCACGCCCATGCGCGCCAGCATGCCGTGCAGGGTGTAGCGGTTCGAGTCGTACACCTCGCCTTCGCCGAGCGGCGCGCCGATCGAAGCCAGTTCGTCGCCGGTGGCGAAGAACGCCACCCGCAGGCGTCGCTTGACGCTCACTTCGCCCAGGCCGAGCGACGCCATCAGTCCGAGTTCCGCGGCGCGCAGCGGTGCGCCGGGCCGCAGCACGGGAATGCCGGCCTTCAGGTCCTCGCCTGCATAGCGCACGTTTTGCGCGCGCTTTTGTCCCGACGGAATGGTGACGCGACCGCCATCTGCGCGCACCACTTCCTGGATGACGACCGTGTCGGTGCCCGGCGGCAACACGCCGCCGGTCATGATGCGCACGCATTCCCCCGCACCCACCTCGCCCTTGAACGGGCGTCCGGCCAGTGCACTGCCGATTTCGCGCAGCACGACCTCGCCATCGGGCCTGAGATCGGCGCTGCGCACGGCGTAGCCGTCCATGGCGGAATTGTCGTGCGCGGGAACGTTGATCGCCGGGACGACGTCCTCGGCCAGCACGCGGCCGAGCGCATCGCGCAGCGCGACGCGCTCCGCTTCGGCTACCGGCGTGAGGCAGGCGCGGATCGCCTCGCGCGCCTTGTCGACCGGCAGCGCGTCCGGGTCGTAGCCGTCGAGACAGCTGACGATCGCTTCGATGCGGCTCATTCCCGTTCCAGTTCCTCGCGCGTGTTGAGATTTCGAAACGCCTCCGCCTCGTCGTCGAAGGCAACCTCGACCACCTTGAGCGTCGCGTACCAGTCGTCGATCTTGCGCCCGCCACGGGCGAGATACGCTTCCAGGTGCGGCAGCACGGAGCGGCGCGCGAGGGCGAACACCGGATGCGCTTGCGAGCCGGTCTTGGCCACCGCAAGGTCGTTGTCGCCCAGCGCGCACCGCAGCCGCGCGACCAGGTCCGAGGGCAGGAACGGCGAGTCGCAGGGGACCGTGGCGACGAACTCTCCGCCCGCGGCCTTGAGGCCCGCGTGCAAACCGGCAAGCGGGCCCGCGAATCCCGTCAGCTCGTCCGGCACGACGCGATGGCCGCAGCGCGCATAGGCTTCGGCGTTCTGGTTGGCGTTGATGATCAGTTCGTCCACCTGCGGCGCGAAGCGTTCGATGGCCCATTGCGCGAGCGGCTTGCCGCGAAACGGCTGCAGGCCTTTGTCCACGCCGCCCATGCGCCGACCCTGGCCGCCCGCCAGCACCACACCCGTCACGCCGCTCATGGCATGGATTCTAAGGGAGCGAAACTCCATTGCCGACGCCAGGGGCGCGTGCGAGACTCGCGCGCATGCCGAACCGCTGGCTGGTTCCGTTCCTCAACCTCGGGCATTTGCTCGACCATCTCGCGATGCTGGTCTTTCCGACCGCCGTGGTAGCGCTCGCGCGCGAGTGGGACCGGCCGTACGCCGAGCTGCTGCCGATGGCGCTCGGCGGCTTCATCGCCTTCGGCGCCTTCGCCATTCCGGCCGGCTGGCTCGCCGATCACTGGAGCCGCTACCGGGTGATGGCGATTTTCTATTTCGGCATCGGCGCGTCGCTCGCCCTGACCGGATGCGCGCAATCGCCGTGGCAGATCGCCGCCGGGCTCACGCTCACCGGGGCGTTCGCCGCGATCTACCATCCCGTCGGCATCGCGATGCTGGTCGCCGGGCCCGAGCGCATGGGGCGGGTGCTCGGCTGGAACGGGCTGTGGGGAAATCTGGGACTGGCGAGCGCGGCGATCGTCACCGGCGCGCTGGTCGATCTGGCGGGCTGGCGCGCGGCGTTCTTCGTGACGGGAATCGCGTGCGTGGCGGCGGGCGCCGCGTTCCTCTTCCTGGTCCGCGATCCCGGCCAGGCGAAGAAGGCGTCCCGGTCGATCGGGCTGCACGTCGATACGCGCATGATGACGCGCATCTTCGCGATCCTCCTGGTCGCGACGGCCTGCGGCGGCATCATCTTCAATGCCACCACGGTCTCGATGCCGAAGGTGTTCGACGAGCGTTTGCAGGCGCTCGCGCAATCGAACTTCGGCATCGGCGCACTGGTGGCTGCGGTGTACACGATGGCCGCTTTCGCGCAGGTGGTGATGGGCGCCCTGATCGACCGCTTCGATCTGCGCCGCCTCATGATCGGCATCGCCCTCGCCCAGATCCCGCTGCTGTATCTCGCCGCCAACCTCGAGGGTTGGGCGATGCTCGGCGCGGCGCTGCTCATGATGCTCGCCGTGTTCGGCCAGATCCCGCTCAACGACGCGATCGTCGGCCGCTACTGCGCCGACGAATTCCGCGCGCGCGTGCTCGGCGTACGCTACGTCGTTTCGCTCGGCGTCGCCGCGGTCGCGGTGC
>MERE01000092.1 GCA_001771975.1 Betaproteobacteria bacterium RIFCSPLOWO2_02_FULL_68_150
CCACGAGCGAGCAGACGTGCGCACCGACGCCGACGCGCGCGGCGGCGAAGTGATCGACGAGCCACCCGCCGGCGATGCGCGCGGCACCCACAGCCCCGGCAATGAAGGTCGTCGCTCCCACCGCAAGGGCGGCGACGCCGCCGTAGGCTTGCACGATGGCAGCGGCCTGGCTCAAGACCGTGAGGCCCGCGGCCGCTGCAAGGAAAAACACCGCAACCAGCAAGTAGAACGTGCGTCCGAGCCGCCCTCCCCCAACCTCGGTCGAGGATGCGTCGAGCATGCGAATCTCGGCGGTGCGCAAGATGGCGGCCGCGATTGCGCATGCGGCGAGCACGACGACCCCGAGGCCGGCGAGCGTGGGGCGCACGCCAAAGACCTGGATTGACCAACCCAAGACCGGTGCCCCGAGCATCGCGCCCAGGGGGTAGAGGCTCACCACGTAGCCGTTGGCGAGTCCGCGCGACTTCGCGACGGTCTGGTTCACCGCCTGCTGCGACACGATGAAGAGCACGCCCGCTCCCGGCCCGAACAGCACCCCGTAGCCGAGCGCGAACTGAACGAAGCTCGACGCCGAAGCGGAAAGCCACAGCCCCGCCGCGCTTGAAAGGCCGCACGCGAAGGCGAGCGCCGCGGGAGAGAGCCGCCGGTAGAGCTGCGGCGCGAAGTTCATGCCCATCGTGAGCGTCACGGTGGCGAGGCCGAAGACGAAGCTCATCTCGGCGCGTGCCGCGCCGAGCAGCGCCTCCATCGGCTTCAGGAAGACGCTGAAGGCATAGAGCGTGCCGAACGGCAGGTTAACGACGGTCGCCGCGACGAGCGCCGCGGCGTTTCGTTGTCCGGGGTTCAAGTGTTCTTCGCTGGATTTTCGACATCGTACCTAATCCAGACGCCTGGATGTCCACTCCGGGAACGACTGCGTGAAGTTGCAAGATCGATCCTTGCGCTCGGCGCTCCCGCTTCGGCATTCCGGATCAGATCGCATCGAGTCCATCGAAGTGCGAGAAGCGCAAAAAAGCGTGTGTCCCCCGAGCTGGAGAAGCCTGGCAGCCTACGACGCCGCCAGCATCCGCTCGACGTAGCGCGCCAGCAGGTCGATTTCGAGGTTGACCCTGACCCCGGGCGCAAGCCGCCCGAACGTGGTGACTTCGAGCGTGTGCGGAATCAGGTTGACTTCGAACTCGTCGGCGGCGACGCGGTTGACCGTGAGCGAGACGCCATCGACGCAGATCGACCCCTTGCGCGCCACGTAGCGCGCCAGCTCGTGCGGCACGCGCACGCGCAGCAGGCGCGATTCGCCGGCGTCGTCGAACGCGAGCACCTCACCGACCCCGTCGACGTGGCCGGTGACCAGATGCCCGCCCAGCTTGTCGCCAAGCGCGAGCGATTTCTCCAGATTGACCTCGCCCGGGTGCGCGAGACCCGCCGTGCAGCCGAGCGTCTCGCGCGAGACGTCGAAGCCGAGCTTGCGCCCGGCGTGCGCCACGACGGTCAGGCAGCAGCCCTGCACGCAGATCGAGTCGCCGAGGGCGATGCCGGCGGTATCGAGCACGCCGGCGTCGAGCGTGAGCCGCACGCCGCCCTGCCGCGGAGCGACCACCTCGACAGTTCCCACCGCCTGCACGATGCCGGTAAACATCAGAGCCTCGCTACGATTCTAAGGTCTTCCCCGACACGCTCCACGCTGCGCAGCGCGAGCCGCGGCCGCGCCTCGAGCGTGGCCAATGACGGGAGATCGAACATGCCCTGTGCGCCATCGCCGAGGACGCTCGGATTGAAATAGAGCAACAGCTCGTCGACGCAGCCCTCGCGCAGCAAGGAGCCGTTGAGCCGGAAGCCCGCCTCGACCTGCAGTTCATTGACGCCGCGGCGCGCGAGCTCCTCCAGCATCCTCGGGAGATCGACCTTGCCTTGCGAATTCGGCAGAGTAATGGTTTCCACGCCTTGCGGAGCGGCACCGGGCTGCGCGCAGAAGACGATCGTATTTCCACCGTCCAGGATGCGTGCGCCTGCGGAGATTTCCAGGCGACTATCCACCACCACGCGCAACGGCTGGCGCGGCGTCCGGACTTCGCGCACCGTGAGCCGTGGGTCGTCCGCTTTCACGGTGCCGATCCCGGTCAGGATGGCGCAGGCACGCGCGCGCCAGCGATGGCCGTCCAGGCGTGCCTCGGGCCCGGTGATCCACTGGCTGCGCCCGTCGGCGAGCGCAGTGCGGCCATCGAGCGTCGCCGCGATCTTCAGGCGCACCCACGGCCGGCCACGCGTGACGCGGGAAAAGAAACCGATATTGAGTTCGCGCGCCTCGTCTTCCAGCAGGCCGTGCTCGAAGCGGATTCCGGCGGCGGCGAGCGCAGCGCCGCCGCCCTCGGCCTGCGGGTTCGGATCGCGCGCCGCGGCGACGACCCGCGTCACACCCGCGTGCGCCAGCGCCCCGGCGCACGGCGGCGTCCTGCCGTGGTGATTGCACGGCTCGAGCGTCACGAAAGCGGTCGCGCCGCGGGCCTGCCCGCCAGCGGCGGCCAGCGCGTTCGCTTCGGCATGCGGCGCGCCCGCCGCCTGGTGCCAGCCTTCGCCGACGATCCGTTCGCCCTGCGCCAGTACGCAGCCGACGCGCGGATTCGGCGTCGCGGTCCACAGCCCGTTTTCCGCCAGCGCGAGCGCGCGCTGCATCATGGCGCGATCGAGATTCGAGAATGGGGTCAGAGTAACTTCTCCGCGAACGGTCGGCACGAGCGCCCTGTGGCACTGAAGAAGTTACTCTGACCCCATTACCTGCGCCGCTTCTTGCCCTTGGCCACTTCCTGCAGGGCTTCGTGAAAATCCTCCGGCGTCTCGAAGCTGCGGTACACCGAAGCGAAGCGGATGTAGGCGATCTTGTCCAGGCGCGCCAGTTCGCGCATCACGAGGTCGCCGACGCGGCTGGTCGGCACCTCGCGCTCGCCGAGCGAGCGCAGTTTTTCCTCGATGCGGTCGACCGCCGCGTCCACCGCCTCGGTCGCCACCGGGCGCTTGCGCAGCGCGAGGCGCATGCTGGAGGTGAGCTTTTCGCGGTCGAAATCGGTGCGGCTGCCGTCCTTCTTCACCAGGCGCGGCATCTTGAGGTCGACGCGCTCGTAGGTGGTGAAGCGCCGATCGCACTTCGGGCAGCGGCGCCGGCGGCGGATGGTGTTGGCCTCGGGATTGGTGCGCGTGTCCACCACCTGGGTGTCCTCGTACTGGCAGAATGGGCAGCGCACGGCCGGGGCCCTCAGGCGTAGACCGGAAATCGCGTGCAGAGCGCTTTGACCTCGCTCGACACGCGCGCCACGGCGCCCAGGTCCTCCGGCTGGTCGAGCACGTCGGCGATGAGGTGGCCGAGCCGTTCCGCTTCCGCTTCGCGAAAGCCGCGCGTGGTGATCGCCGGCGACCCGATGCGGATTCCGGAGGTGACGGCCGGCTTCTGCGGATCGTTGGGAATCGCGTTCTTGTTGACCGTGATGTTGGCCGCACCGAGCGCCTCCTCCGCCGCCTTGCCCGTGATGTGCTTGGCGCGCAGGTCGACCAGCATCAGGTGACATTCGGTGCGCCCCGAGACGATGCGCAGGCCGCGCCGCGCGAGCGTCTCGGCCATGACCTGCGCGTTCTTCAGCACCTGCGCCTGGTAGTCGCGGAACGCGGGCTGCAGCGCTTCGCCGAGCGCCACCGCCTTGGCGGCGATGGCGTGCATCAGCGGACCGCCCTG
Source organism: Betaproteobacteria bacterium RIFCSPLOWO2_02_FULL_68_150 (assembly GCA_001771975.1). Classification (GTDB taxonomy): domain Bacteria; phylum Pseudomonadota; class Gammaproteobacteria; order Burkholderiales; family SG8-39; genus 2-02-FULL-66-14. The sequence continues at coordinate 3,722 of MERE01000092.1, forward strand.
GATGCCGGGGAAGATCGCCGCATTGAGCGCGCGTTCGTGCTCGGCGTTGGCGAGAATCATGCCGCCGCGCGGCCCGCGCAGCGTCTTGTGCGTCGTCGTCGTGACCACGTCGGCGATGCCGACCGGGCTCGGATAGATGCCCGCTGCGATCAGGCCCGCGTAGTGCGCGACATCGGCCATCAGCAGCGCATCGACGTCGTCGGCGATGCGCCGCAGCCGTTGCCAATCGATCCTGAGCGAATACGCGGAAGCGCCTGCGATGATGACGCGCGGGTTGTGCTCGTGCGCGAGCTTCTCGGTCTCGGCATAGTCGAGCACCTCGTCGGCGTCGAGGCCGTAGGAAATGGCGTGGTAGAGCTTGCCGCTCGCGTTCACCGCGGCGCCGTGCGTGAGATGGCCGCCGTGCGCGAGCGACATGCCGAGCATCGTGTCGCCCGGCTTGAGGAACGCGAGATAGACCGCCTGGTTCGCCTGCGAGCCCGAGTGCGGTTGCACGTTGGCGTAAGCGGCGCCGAACAGCCTTTTCGCGCGCTCGATGGCGAGCTGCTCGGCGACGTCGACGAAGGCGCAGCCGCCGTAGTAGCGTTTGCCCGGGTAGCCTTCCGCGTACTTGTTGGTCAGCAGCGACCCCTGCGCCGCGAGCACCGGCGGGCTGGCGTAGTTCTCCGATGCGATCAACTCGATATGCTCTTCCTGGCGGCGCGTCTCCTGGCAGATCACGTTCCAGATCTCGGGGTCGGTCTGGGCAAGCGGGGTGGCGGCGAACATGGGAGGCGGCGGCGGGAAAGCGGCAATTTTAGCAGCGCGCCCCGGCGCGTCCCCCGGCGCCCTCAAGCGACGATCGGCGGCGCGAGATCGGCCGGGCGGTCGATGTCACGGATCACTCCGGGGTCGCCGACCGGCACTTTCACCAGTTCCGCCCCGTGCATGGCGACGATGCGGCGCGCACCCTCGTCTCCGCCGAGTGTCTCCAGCTCGGCCCGGAAGCGCGCGCTGATGCCCACCGGATGACCCCGTCTGGCATGGAAATAGGGCGCGGCGAGCACCGCTCCCGCGGCGAGCGCGTCGCGCACCGCGGCGATCGAGCTGGGACGCACGAAAGGCATGTCAGCCAGCGCCACCACATAGCCATCCGCTGCGCCCGCCGCGCGCACCGCGCACGCCAGGCTCGCCCCCATGCCCTCGGCGGCGCGCTCGCAGACCACGGTGCGTACGCCCTCCGCGGCCAGCAGGCGCTCGAGTTCGTCGCTCGCGGGGCGCACAGCGGCGACCACCTGCGGCAGCGCGGAGCGCAGGTGGCGCGCCGCCTGCACGGCGATCGGCACGCCGTGCGGCAGGCGATGCAGGAGCTTGTCCGCGCCGAAGCGGCTCGCGGTTCCGGCCGCCAGCAACAGGCCGACGATCTTCAAGATTGCGAAGCGGTCGTTTCGCAGGCCGACGGATCGAAGCGGCTCTTTTCCTTGGCCGCCCAGCTCGGCTCGGACACGCCGTGGCGCACCGCGGTCATCTCGGCGAGGATCGCCACCGCGATTTCGGGCGGCGTCTTCGAGCCGATGTAGAGGCCGACGGGTCCGCGCAGGCGCGCGATCTCCGCCTCCGAGAGGTCGAAATCGCGCAGCCGGCGGCGGCGCGCATCGTTGTTCTTCTTCGAGCCGATCGCGCCGACGTAGAACGCCGCCGACTTGAGCGCTTCCAGGAGCGCCATGTCGTCGAGCTTCGGATCGTGCGTCAGCGCCACCACCGCGCTGTGACCGTCGAGGTTCATGGCGGCGATCACATCGTCGGGCATGCCGCGATCGAGCGCCACGCCCGGCAGGTCCCAGCCGTCGGCGTATTCCGCGCGCGGATCGATCACCGTGACGTGGTAGTCGAGCATTTTCGCCATCCCGGCCAGATACCGGGTGAGCTGGCCGCCGCCGATCAGCACCAGCCGCCAGCGCGGGCCGTGCACGCTCGAGAGCACCTTGCCGTCGAACTCGAGCACATCCTGCCAGCGGCCGGGTTCGAGCGTCGAGCGCCCGCTTTCCATGTCGAGGCGGCGGCGCACCAGTTGCTGGCTGCCGATCGAGGCGAGCAGCGCCGCGATGCCGCTGTCCGCAGTCACGGGTTCAAGCACCACCTGCAGCGTGCCGCCACAGGGCAGGCCCCAGCGCGTCGCGTCTTCGTTGCTGACGCCGTAGGTGACGAGCTGCGGCTTCGCCGCGGCCAGGGCCTTCGCCCGCACCTTTTCGATCAGGTCGTCTTCGACACAGCCGCCGGAAACCGATCCGGTGACCTGGCCGTCGTCGCGGATCGCCACCATGGCGCCGATCGGGCGCGGCGCCGAGCCCCAGGTCTTCACGATCGTGCCGAGCGTGACGCGATGCCCGGCTTTTCTCCAGTCCTCCGCGTTGCGCAGGACTTCGATGTCTACGCTGTCCATGGAAGGATATTACGCCGGCGGGCTGGAATCGGTGTGAATTTGATTTTCTCCGGTTTTCGGACGAATCGCACGGCGATTCGTCCGAAAACCGGAGATATGGGAACCGCAAATCCGAGCCGTTCCCGGTTTATTGCGCGGGGTCTGAAACTCGCGCGATATCAGGCGTAGCAGCGCAGCCGGCGCGAAAACTCCGCCACCGG
>MERE01000093.1 GCA_001771975.1 Betaproteobacteria bacterium RIFCSPLOWO2_02_FULL_68_150
CGTGACGGCAGGTGCGATTCGCATGTCTGTAGCCTCCTCATGTTACAGACACCGCAATCGCATTTAAGTTCTATCATTTACGACGCACTACACTAGTCGTGTCGTCTAAACAAGCCTTCCCATCGGTCGTTAAACGCGTGAAGGATAGCGATAGAGTTGTTCGGGCAATTATGAGAAAGAACAATTACGAAACCACATTGTCCGTATCCTGCAGGATTAACCTGATCTGCGCGCCGGCAATACTCCCTAATCGTCTCCTTATCTTGCGGAGAAAAACGCGTACAGCGATCGTGAAAGATATTGTCGGAGTCTCCGAGCACATGTTGCGGGACCACGGTCAGTCCCGTTTCTTCGCTAATGCGCTTTCGCGCCTGTGCGCTGGTTGCGACGAGGACAAGGTAGGCCGAAGGTTGCCCTGGCAATAGCTCTTCGAGGGCCTCGTTCCATGCGTCCACGGCCTGCTTTCCCGTTCCAGCAAAGTCATCAACAAAAACCACTGAATCGTCCGCTGTAAGCTGTTCGCCGGGAAGGTCACGTTTTCCAATGAACAACGGGTCGTAGCGTCTGCGATTCAGCCGATTTGCCAATCGGAATGCATGCAGCATGCTATCGCCGCTTTCCCCGGCGCTTACGGAAAAGGGGACAAATCGCCATTTCCCTGCGCGTCTGGATGCGTCCAGATGCCAACCGGGCAGCCGGGCGAGCGCAGTACGATACGCCGCAGCGATTTGTTCATGAGACACAAATTCAACGGCATCGAGGACGCGGGCAGCGATGTCCCTGTGCCGCGGTCGAAAGCCTTGCAGCCACCGTTCGACGCGTCCCTCGCTGATGTTGATCCGATAGCCGGCAAAATCCCCGATCCACTGATTCATTCGGTCCGCGCTGATGGGGAACCCTGGACGTCGCGGAGCTTTCATCCCTTGATTCTCCGATCGGCTTCTTCAAGCTTCCTCTGAATCAACTTTCGCAATTGGTCTAAGGCCTTCCACATCTGCTCTTCACCGAAGTATTCCTCGGGGTTTATCGCTGCTATTGAGCCGTGTAGCTTGTCCGCTGCTTGACTGATGCGGCGCGCGCTAGCCGAAACATTAACAGAGGGGATATTCAGATACTCGAGGGTAAGGCTGTCGCTTTCTACGTACTCCTTAAGGCGCGCTGATATGAGGGCCGCCTTTCCGGCTTTCCGCGCGTTGCCGATGTATTGCTTCATCAGCCGGAAATCGGTCACCGCCTTAAGTCCGCTCTTACGCTCGCGGTATTTGTCCAACATTGTTCGAGTGAAGCGGTTCTTGGAAAACCATTTCATCGAATTTACAGTGCGATCATTGCGCACCGCGTAGAGCTCGATGAAGAAGTCGGCCTTTACGCGCTTATCTGGATTAGGATCCAGCATCAGTTCCTGATAGTGTTTGGGATACGAGAGCAACTTCTTACACCGGGTGACAACGGCGACATCCAATCCAGTCATTTCTGACAGAGTGGTATCGCTCCTTTCCTTCGTCTCGTGCATCAATATTTCGAGCGTGAGAGCCGTCGGCATTAATTCCCAGTCTTCGCGGAGCTTGTGGATCTGGAACATCGTGACAATGTTCTGCACGACACTAGGTTCCGCGATAATGTTGACTGGAACTTGTTTCAATCGCAAAGCTTGTGCACACATCCAATGTCGTTGACCGTCAAGAATTACGTACTTTTCCTTTCTTGAACTCCAATAAACCGTTAATGGGACAAGGACCCCGACCTTCTTTATGGACCGACGGAGAACGTCCAGTGGTTCGCGGTCAAAAAGCCTGCGAGGGTTGTACGGGTTGGGCTCGAGTCGGTTCGTAGCGACAAGCTTCGGCTTAACCGGATGCGTGGCCAATGGTTCTTTCTGTACAGTGCTCATGAAACCCCCTACAAACTTATCGGCGGTTGTGGCGACGCTAATTCGAGATTAATAACTCGTAGGCGTGTCGTCTCTTAGCCACGAATCCGGCAATATTGCGCCGCACGCGAGCTCGGCGCACATTAAATCCCTCAGCAAGATAGCGTCCTTCATGTGAATCGGCGTATGTGGCGAGGAACTGTACTGACTTTGTGGCGAGCTTGTGAAGCCAAAATCTGAGCAACTCAATCTTAGCCGCGTCAAAGGCCATGGCGTCGTATTGGCGAAACACACGTTTTGCAGCAACAGAATACGGTGGGTCTAAATAGACAAAGTCGCCCTTCTTAGTCTTGCGCAACGTGATTTCGAAAGAGGTCGCGGTCAAATCGGCACCGACCAATTGAAGAGAGCATTCTCGCAGCTTAGCCTCGGAAGGAATGCTGCCTGTCCGCCTGCCACCGTATGGGACATTAAAGTCGCCCGCCTCGTTGGTACGAAATAGGCCATTGAAGCAGTATCGATTCAGGTAGATGAAGCGTGCCGCCCGCGCCGCGGGATTTAAAGACTCCGGACGTAATGCGCGAAGGGCGAGATACTCTCGTTTACCCTTCCTGAGGTGACGAAGCTCGGCAATTACATCCGATACCTGATTGCGGACTTGCTGAAATGTCGCGATCAATTCGGTGTTGATATCGCCCAACAAGGCGCGGTGTGGGCGTAGATGAAAGAAGAAACATGCCGAGCCAGCGAAAGGCTCGACGTATCGACGATGTTTGGGAGACCAATACTCGTCGAGTATGGGAAGCAATTGCCGCTTGCTTCCGGCCCACCGCAAAAAGGGTTCCGACATTAACCGTACGTGCTTACAAATGAACCCTGATACAGTTCACCGTCTATATTGGGATTCATCTCTGCGCCTCCCTCTTGGTGGTAGCGCGGTACTCGATCGTCGGAATTATATGCTGTACTAACGAAGTGGATTGGGTCTCTTACGGAACTCTGCCATGGCAATTCTGAGTGGTCCTATCGGCCTGGGAGATCGCTTTCCGCTGGACCCTTACCAATGCACGCACAGAGTCAGAGGAGAAACTGCGAGTGAGTCAACGCGCCCGGATCGCGTGCCAGCAAATCGCGTAGGGTATATGGCGGAAGCAACTGGATCGGACGGTCGGCGCGTATTTGATTTTCCCCGGTCTCCCGACTTGGGCTGGCGATGCGTGCATCGGCAGCCCAAGTCGGGAGACCTATGAAGATCAAAATCACAGTAGCAACTGCATCGGGCGCGTTACCGCACGCCGCTACGCGCCCGCCAGGCTGCGTCCGATCACAAGGCGCTGGATGTCGCTCGCGCCTTCGTAGATCTGGGTCACGCGCACGTCGCGCCAGATGCGCTCGACCGGGAAGTCCTGCACGTAGCCGTAGCCGCCATGAATCTGGATTGCGTCCGAGCACACCTTTTCGGCCATCTCGGAGGCGAAAAGTTTCGCCATCGACGCTTCCTTGAGGCAGGGCTCGCCGGCATCGCGCAGCCGCGCGGCGTGCAGGTACAGGTGGCGCCCGGCCTCGATCTGCGTGGCCATGTCGGCGAGTCGGAAATTGACCGCCTGGTGCTCGATGAGGGGCTTGCCGAATGTGCGGCGCTCCCTCGCGTAGGCGAGCGCGGCCTCGAGCGCCGATTGCGCCATGCCGACCGATTGCGCCGCGACGTTGACGCGCCCCGACTCGAGGTTGGCGAGCGCGATGCGATAGCCGATGCCCGCCTCGCCGAGCAGGTGGTCCGGCGGCACGATGCAGTCTTCGAACACGATCTGCGCCGTGTCGGAGGCGTGCTGGCCGGATTTGTCCTCGATGCGCGCGACGACGTAGCCGGGCGTGCGCGTCGGCACGACGAAAGCGCTGATGCCCTTTTTGCCCGCGGCGCGGTCGGTGACCGCGAACACGATCGCGAGGTCGGCGTTCTTGCCCGAGGTGATGAACTGCTTGACTCCGTTCAGGCGCCAGCCGCGCTCGCAGCGCTCGGCGCGCGTCGTGATCGCGCTCGCGTCCGACCCGGTGTGCGGCTCCGTGAGCGCAAAGGCGCCGAGCAGTTCGCCGCGCGCAAGGGGCTTCAACCAGCGCTCCTTTTGCGCCGCGTCGCCGTAGCCGAGCAGGATGCCGGCGGCGAGATTGTTCACCTGCACGATGGTCGAGGTCGCGCCTTCGCCGGCCGCGATTTCCTCGATCACGATCGCGAGCGAGGTGTGGTCCATGCCGGCGCCGCCCCATTCTTCCGGTATCGCCACGCCGGCGAGCCCCATCGCCGCGAGCTCGGCCAGCGCCTCGCGCGGGAAGCGGCTCTCGCGGTCCCACGCGGCCGCGTTCGGCCGCAGATGCTCGCGCGCGAAGCGGCGCACCGTGTCGCGGATCATCTCGTGCTGCTCGGAAGGGGCCATGTCAGTCGGGCTGGATGTAGGTCACGGTATGGTGGGTGAAAAGCCGGCCGGCGCGGTTGTGACACTCCGCGGTACCGTAGATACGGCGGCGGCCGGCCCTCAGGATGCGCGCCGTGCAATAGACGTGTTCGGCGACGGCGGGCGCAAGGAACGCCGTATTCAGCTCCGAGGTGAGGGCGTCGAATTCGATGCCGAAGCGGCCCTTGATTGCGAGCCACATGGCGCAGTCGGCGGCCGCCATGAGCGAAGGCCCGTTGATGATGCGCCCGGGCCGCTCGAGGCTCTTGCGGTGCGGCAGTTCCAGCGTGCAGCTGCCGTCGCCGACCTTGATCACCCGAAAGCCATAGAAGCGCACGAAGCGCGCCCGGTCGATCATCTTTTGCAGCGCGGCGCGCGTGGCCTTCACGCCAGCTCCAGCGCCACCGCGGTGGCCTCGCCGCCACCGATGCAAAGCGAGGCCACGCCGCGCTTGCCGCCGGTTTTCCTCAGCGCGCCGATGAGCGTCACCAGGATGCGCGCGCCGGAGGCGCCGATCGGATGGCCGAGCGCGCAGGCGCCGCCGTGGATGTTGACCTTGTCGTGCGGGAGGCCGTGCTCCTTCATCGCCGCCAGGGTGACCACCGCGAAGGCCTCGTTGATCTCGTACAGGTCGACGTCCGCGGCGCTCCAGCCAGTCCTGGCGAACAGTTTCGCGATCGCGCCGACCGGCGCGGTGGTGAACCAGCCCGGCTGCTGCGCATGCGTGGTGTGCGCGACGAACGTCGCGAGCGGCGCGAGGCCGCGCTTGTCGGCGCTCGAACGGCGCATCAGGACGAGCGCCGCGGCGCCGTCCGAAATGCTGCTCGAATTGGCCGCGGTCACGGTGCCGTCCTTGCGGAAGGCGGGCTTGAGGGTCGGGATCTTTTCGAGATTCGCCTTGAACGGCTGCTCGTCCATTTCGATGAACTTTTCCTCCTTGCCGGCCTTGATCGCGAGCGGCGCGATCTCCCAGGCGAACCAGCCCTGCTTGTTGGCCTGCCGGGCGCGCTCGAGCGAGGCGATCGCGAAACGGTCCTGGGACTCGCGCGAAAAAGCGTAGTGTTGCGCGCAGTCCTCGGCGAAGGTACCCATGAGGCGGCCCTTTTCGTAGGCATCCTCGAGCCCGTCGCAGAACATGTGGTCGAGCACCTGCTGGTGCCCCATGCGATAGCCGGCGCGCGCCTTGGGCATGAGGTAGGGGGCGTTCGTCATCGATTCCATGCCGCCGGCGACGATCACTTCGGCGCTGCCCGCCTGGAGCAGGTCGTGCGCGAACATCGCCGACTTCATGCCCGAGCCGCACATCTTGTTGACGGTGGTGCAGCCGGCCGCGAGCGGTAGCCCCGCGCCGAGCGAGGCCTGGCGTGCCGGTGCCTGTCCCTGGCCCGCCGGCAGCACGCACCCCATGATGACTTCCTGGATGTCCTCGCCTTTGAGCTTGGCGCGCTCGACCGCGGCGCGGATCGCGGCAGCGCCGAGCGCCGGCGCGGCGAAGCCTTTCAGCTCGCCCTGAAAGCCGCCCATGGGGGTGCGCGCGGCGGAAACGATGACGATCGGGTCGGATTGCATGGTTTACTCCTTCCAGTCAAAGCGTTGCTCGTTTAGCGGCACTCCCCACGTCGTGTCGGCGTGCTCCGACGTCAACGTGAAGCCGATTTCTTCGTAAAGCCTGCGCGCCGCATCGAGACCCGCGAAGGTCGTGAGGTAGGCATAGCCCGTCACGGCAAAGCTCATCTTCCGGATCCGAGGTCGTAGGCGCTGATCATTTCCCGTCCGCGGGCGAGGACCACGGGCGGAAACGGGCACGACTTGCGCGCGACCGTGTCGATGTGAACGCCGGTGAGCTCGCACACCGCCGCGATGTCGCCGGATTCGGCGTTGCGCATTTCGTGCACGAAGCGCAATACCTTGTCGCGCACTTCGAGCACCGCCGAGCGCACCATCACCACGTCGCCCGCGTTGAGCTCGCGCCGGTAGCCGATGTTCTGCTGCACCGCCGCCATGCCGCGATTCTGCGTGCGCAGCAGGCTCGGCGTGATGCCGACGAGCGCAAACAGATTCCAGGTCGCCTCGTCGAACTTGCCGACGTACCACATGACGTTCATGTGGCCCATGTGATCGCACTGCCAGGGGTAGACCGTGCCGCGGTAGGTTTCGATCAGGCCGCTCACGTCACGCGGTCTCCGCAAACAGCTCGCGGCCGATCAGCCAGCGCCGGATCTCGGAGGTGCCGGCGCCGATCTCGTAGAGCTTGGCGTCGCGCCACAGCCGCCCGCTCGGCGTCTCGTTGATGTAGCCCATGCCGCCGAGCGCCTGGATCGCCTCGCCCGCCATCCAGGTGGCTTTCTCCGCGGCGTACAGGATCGCGCCGGCGGCGTCCTTGCGTGTGGTCTCGCCGCGGTCGAGCGCCTGGCCCACCGCGTACACGTAGGCACGCGCCGCGGAGAAGGCGACGTACATGTCGGCGAGCTTGCCCTGCATGAGCTGGAACTCGCCGATCGGCTGGCCGAACTGCTTGCGTTGGTGCACGTAGGGCACGACGAGGTCGAGGCACGCCGCCATGATGCCCAGGGGCCCTGCGGCGAGCACCGCGCGCTCGTAATCGAGGCCGCTCATCAGGACGTTGGCGCCGCGCCCTTCGGCGCCGAGCAGGTTTTCCGCGGGCACCTCGCAATCGCGGAACACGAGCTCGCAGGTATTCGAGCCGCGCATGCCGAGCTTGTCGAGCTTCTGCGCGGTGGAAAAGCCCCGCATGCCCTTTTCGACCAGGAACGCGGTGATGCCGCGCGGGCCCGCGTTGGCGTCGGTCTTGGCGTACACCACCAGCACGTCGGCATCCGGCCCGTTGGTGATCCACATCTTGTTGCCGTTGAGCCGGTAACACTCGCCGCGGCGCTCGGCGCGCAGCCGCATGCCGACCACGTCGGAGCCTGCGCCCGGCTCGCTCATGGCGAGCGCCCCGACGTGCTCGCCCGAAACGAGCTTCGGCAGGTACCGCGTGCGCTGCGCCTCGCTGCCGTTCCTGCGGATCTGGTTGACGCACAGGTTGGAGTGCGCGCCGTAGGACAAGCCGATCGAGGCCGAGGCGCGCGATATTTCCTCCATCGCGATGATGTGCGCGAGATAGCCCATGTGCGTGCCGCCATGGGCCTCATCGACCGTGATGCCGAGCAGCCCGAGCGAGCCGAGCTTCGGCCACAGGTCCGCCGGGAATTCGTTCCTGCGGTCGATCTCGGCGGCGCGCGGCGCGATCTCCCGCTCGGCGAACTCGCGCACGGTCTCGCGCAGCATGGCGATGGTCTCGCCATGGTCGAACCTCAGAAAGGGAAGCTCCATCGGCGTCACTCCGGGGTGTCGGGGGTATCGGGCAGCATCATGAGCGTCTGTTGCAAGGCGGCCACGAGCACGCTGCGTCCCTCGTGCCGCAGGTAGACCTCGCCGTTCGTGATGCTGAGCGTGCGTCCGAGCTTGACCACTTCGCCGCGCGCCACCAGCAGGCCCTGGCGTGCCGGCGCCGTGATGTTGATCTTGTATTCCACGGTGACGAGCGAGGCGCTCGCCGGCATCAGCGAGTAGGCGGCGTAGCCGCAGGCCGAGTCGGCGATCATGCCGATGATGCCGCCGTGCACGTAGCCCTTTTGCTGCGTCAGGTCCTCGCGCCAGGGCAGCTCGATCTCGCAGCAGCCGGCCTCGACCGTGGTGAGCGCGGCGCCGATGAGCTGCATCGCGCGCTGGCGGCTGAAACTCGCCCGGACGCGCGCGGCGAACCCGGGGTCCTGGGGCTGGAAGCACTCGGCGGGGACGTTCATCGCCCGGCTACCCTACTTTACGTTTACGTAAACGTCAACTACGCTTCGGGCCGCCGAGCCGCTGGCGGATGCGCTTTTCGAACGTCGCGATCTCGGCGAGCTGCGCCTCGATATCGGCGCGCTGCTGGGCCAGCGCCTCCTTGTGCTGCGCGAGCACGGCGAGGAAACGCTCCAGCTGCGGCCGCTCGTCGCGTCCCGGCTCGTACATCTCCACCAGTTCCTTGATTTCCGACAGCGTCAGCCCGAGCCGCTTGCCGCGCAGCGTGAGCTTCAACCGGGTGCGATCGCGCGGCGCGTAGATGCGGCGCTGGCCGGCGCGGCGCGGCGCGAGCAGCCCCTCGGCCTCGTAGAACCGGATCGCGCGCGGCGTGACGTCGAATTCGCGCGCCAGTTCGCTGATCGAGTACTCGGAGCGCTCCTTTTCGTCGCCGTAGGACAGTTCTGTGGTCACGGTGGGATTAGCGACGCTGGACGATGCTGCAATGCGCAAAAACAATCTACAATGCCTGCCGCTGGGCAGTCCGCGCGGCACTCTCGACTGCTCGCAATTCTAGCCCATGGCCGACAGTCCGCCGATCGAATACCCCTTCCCCGGCCTGCCGGCGCCGGGTAGCGCAACCGAAGTGGCGCCGGGGGTGCACTGGCTGCGCATGCCGTTGCCATTCGAGCTCGACCACATCAACCTGTGGCTGCTCGAGGATGAAGGCGGATGGACGCTGGTCGATACGGGTCTCGGCAGCGCCGCCACGCGGGCGCTCTGGGAGCAGGTCTTCGACCGAGTTCTCGGCGCACGCCCGCTGCATCGCATCGTCGTGACGCACTACCACCCGGACCACGCCGGCAACGCGGCCTGGCTCGGCAAGCGCTTCGGCGCGGGTCTTTGGATGACGCGCGCCGAATTCCTCACCGCGCATGCCGTGCTGCATGGCGTCGCCAGTTTTTCTGCCGAAGCCTCGGCGGCGCTTTTCCGCGCCAACGGCCTCGGCGACCAGGACACGGCGCAGCTGCTCGCGCGGGGCGACCTGTACCGCAAGCTGGTGCCGGAATTTCCGGCCGAGCACCGGCGGCTGCTGCACGGCGCGAGCATCCGCATCGGCGGCCGCGACTGGCAGGTGATCATCGGCTACGGCCACGCTCCCGAGCACGCTTCGCTGCATTGCCGCGAGCTCGGGGTGGTCATCTCCGGCGACATGCTGCTGCCGAAGATCTCGACCAACGTCGCCGTGCGCCCGATCGATCCCGGCGGCAATCCGCTGGGATTGTTCCTCGAGTCGATCCGCCATTACCGCGAGCTCGGCGAGGACGTGCTGGTACTGCCGTCGCACGGGGTGCCGTTTCGCGGCGCGCAGGCGCGGGTCGCTGCGCTGGAAGCGCATCACGCAACGCGGCTGGATGCGCTGCAGGCGGCCTGCCGGAGGGCGCCGCAGAGCGCCGCCGACGCGCTCGAAGTGCTGTTCCGGCGGCGGCTCGAATCGAACCAGATTTTCTTCGCCATGGGCGAATCGATCGCCCACTTGCATTTTCTGCATCATGCCGGGCGGCTGCGCCGCGCAACCGGCAGCGACGGCGTGATCCGTTACGCCGCTGCCTGACAGGGGGAGTGGAAATGGAAATTGCCAAGCCGGGCGTGAACCCGGATGACATGCACCAGGTCTGCCGCGAGGTCGCCGAGCGCTCGGCGCACATCCTCGGCGAATTCGCGCAGCGCCACGTCACCAACAGCGTCACGGCGGCGGTGAGCGACGAGCTGGGCATCGCGAAGGCCTACATGGACCTGTACTCCCGCATGCTCGCCAACCCCTTCGCCCTCGCGAGCAACTCGACCAACATGATGCTCGATTACATGCAGCTGTGGCAGTCGAGCTGGCTGAAGCTGTTCGGCGTGCAGTCGCCACCGGTCGCGCAGCCGCTGCGCAGCGACTCGCGCTTCAAGGACGAGGACTGGGACAACCATTTCCTGTTCGACTTCGTCAAGCAGTCTTACCTGATCGCCTCGCGCCACATCCAGCACGCGGTGGCCAGCGTCGACGGCCTGCCGGAGGAATCGCAGAAGAAAGTGGCGTTCTTCACGCGCCAGTACGTCGATGCGCTCGCGCCCTCGAACTTCGCGCTCACCAACCCGCAGGTGCTGCGCGAGACGCTGGCAAGCGGCGGCCAGAACCTGCTCAAGGGCTTGAACAACCTGCTCGGCGACATCGAGAAGGGCGAGGGGCAGCTGCGCATCAGCATGACCGACGAGCACGCCTTCCAGCTCGGCAAGAACGTCGCCACCACGCCCGGCAAGGTGGTGTTCCAGACCGAGCTGATGCAGTTGATCCAGTACCAGCCGACGACGACCGAGGTCTACCGGCGGCCGCTGGTCATCATTCCGCCCTGGATCAACAAGTACTACATCCTCGATCTGCGCGAGAAGAATTCGTTCATCAAGTGGGCCACCGACCAGGGGCACACGGTATTCGTGGTCTCCTGGGTCAACCCGGACGCGCGCCTCGCGCAGAAGGGCTTCGAGGACTACATGCTGGAGGGTTCGCTCGCCGCGCTCGATGCGGTGCAGCGCGCCACCGGCGAGCAGAAAGTCAACGTCATCGGCTACTGCCTCGGCGGCACGCTGCTCGGCTGCACGCTGTCGCACCTCGCGGCGAAGGGCGACGAGCGCGTCGGCTGCAGCACCTTCTTCGTCAGCCTGCTGGATTTCTCGGCGCCGGGGGAGCTCGGCGTGTTCATCGACGAGCAGCAGGTGCAGAGCCTGGAGAAGAAGATGAACGAGCGCGGCTACCTCGAGGGCTCGGAGATGGCGAGCACGTTCAACATCCTGCGCGCCAACGATCTGGTGTGGTCGTTCGTGATCAACAACTACCTGCTCGGCAAGGACCCGTTCCCGTTCGACCTGCTGTACTGGAATTCGGACTCGACGCGCATGCCGGCGAAGATGCACAGCTTTTACCTGCGCAACATGTACCTGAAGAACCTGCTCGGCGTTGCGGGCGGCATCACGCTCGCCGGCGAGCCGGTCGATCTGCAGAAGGTGCTTGCGCCCGCCTACTTCATCTCCACGGTCGAGGATCACATCGCGCCCTGGAAGACGACCTACCGCGGCGCCCGCTACCTCGGCGGCCCGGTGCGCTTCGTGCTCGGCGGCTCCGGGCACATCGCCGGCATCGTCAATCCGCCGGCGGCGAAGAAATATCACTTCTGGACCAGCGACGCGCTGCCCGAGACGGCGGAGCAATGGTTCGACGGCGCTACGCAGCGCCCCGGATCCTGGTGGGAAGACTGGCAGGCGTGGATCGATGCGCGCAATGGGGAAAAGAGCGGCGGCTCCTCGAAGGTGCCGGCGCGCGTGCCGGGCGACGGCGCACTGAAAGTGCTCGAAGATGCGCCGGGCAGCTACGCCATGCTGCGGCTCGGGGCGAAGAAGGCCGCTAGCGTGAGCGTGCCGGAGGGCGCGCGCTAGATCGCGAGGTCGCGCGGCTTGCGCCCGGCGCGCGCGAACAGCCGGTCGTAGAGCGGCACCGGGAGTAGCCGCAAGATCCGGCCTGCGATCGCCATCTGCCACGGAATCACGGCCAGACGGCGTCCCGCGGCGATAGCGCGCGCCATACGCCGCGCGCACTCCGGCGCCGACAGCAGGAACGGCATGCGGTAACGGTTGACGCGCGTCATCGGCGTGTCGATATAGCCCGGGCAGATCGTCACCACGGCAACGCCGCTGCCGCGCAGTTCTACACGCAGTGCCTCGAGCCAGGTGGCGGCGGCGGCCTTGGAAGCGCTGTACGCCCCGGCGCCTGGAATGCCGCGCATGCCGGCCACGCTGGCAATGCCGCAAAGCGTACCGTTTCGCGCAGCGCGCATCGCAGGCGCAAACGCAGCCAGCGTTGCCGCGAGGCCGATCACGTTGACTTCGAGCAGGCGGCGCAGCTTGGCGATGTCGCGAGGGTCGTCGCCATGCGTGCCGACCGACACGCCGGCGTTCGCGATGACGAGCTGCGGCGCGCCGAAGCGTGACATGAAATCCTGCGCCGCCCGCTCCACTGCGGCGCTGTCGGAGACGTCGAGCGGATAGGCCGCGCATTCGCCCGGGAGGCTGGCTGCGAGCGCATCCAGCGCGTCCCTGCGCCGGGCCGCGAGACCGAGCGCGACCCCGTCCCTCGCGTAATGCCGGGCGAGCGCCTCGCCGATGCCCGACGAAGCCCCGCTGATGAAAATCGGGATCAGGGCCGTACTATTTCTTTGCGCGCGCGGCGCGCGCGAGCCCGACGAGGTGGTCGACCACGACCATCATCTCGGGGATTCCGCCGGCGAGGCGCGAAGAGGTGGCGTAGCGGCCGTCGATGACGAAGGTCGGCACGCCCTGGATGTTGTAGGTATCGAGCATCGCGCGCGCCGCCTCGACTTTGGCGCGGACTTCGGGGGAATCGAACGCCTGCTTGAAGACGACCGCATCCGCGCCGTTGGCGCTCAGCCAGTCGATCAGGTTCTTCTCGTTGTTGAGGCGCTTGCCGTCGAAGTGATGGTTGTCGAACACCGGCCAATGCAGGCGTTCGAGCAGGCCGGTCGCCTCGAGCGCATAGTAGGCACGCGCAAACGGCAGCCAGGCGGCGGGCAGGGCGGAGGGCACGCGCTTCAGTTCGACCTCGGCTGCGCGCTTCATCAGCCAGCGCGTGATGTGCGGCTCGGCTTCGTAGCAGAACGGGCAGGCGTAGGAGAAAAACTCGATCACCTCGATGCGCTCGCCGAGCGCTACCGGCCGCGGCGGATCGAGCACCAGGTATTCGCGTCCCGCCACCGGCTGCGCCTGGAGCGCCGCGCTGGCGGCGGCGAGCAGGATCAGCCAGCAAGCCTTCGCAAACAGGGTTTTCATGCGGTTTCCGGAGCCATGCGACGCGCGCAGTCTACCCGGATTGCGCCGGCGCGGCGAAAGCCCTAGCCTGCGCGCATGCGAAACATCTCGCGATGGATTCTGGCCGGCGCCCTGCTGGCCGCGGCGACCGCCGGCGCCAACGAGGATGTCGACTTCGGGATCGCGCCGATCGCCACGCTTCGCCTTGCCGATCTTTCGGCACCCACGCCGCGCGAGGTCCCCGGTGCGAAGACCATGCGCGCCGCGGAGCTGCGCGACCGGCTGCGCGCGACCGAAGCAGAACGGCCGCTGCTCTTCGACGTGCTGGGCGGCGAGCAGCACGACTCCCTGCCCGGGGCGATCTGGCTGCCGGGAGCGGGCCGCGGCAATTCGTACGACGATGCGGTGCAAGCGCAGCTGGCGCGGCTGCTGCAGGCCGCAACGAAGGGCGAAGCGGGGCGCGCGATGGTCTTTTTCTGCCAGGGAACCCGCTGCTGGCTGTCGTACAACGCCGCGCTGCGCGCGGCTGCGCTCGGCTATCGCGAGGTGTACTGGTACCGCGGCGGCATCGAAGCCTGGCTCGCGCAAGGCGAGACGCTCGCGCCGCTGCGCTTCAGCTGGCGCAAGCCCGCGCCCTGAACGTCATCCTTTGGCCGGGAGGCTTTTGCGCGTCAGGGCCACCAGGTGATCGACTACCGACAGGATTCCGCGCTGGCTGCCGCCCTGCTCGGGGCTCACCGTATAGCGGCCATGCACCGCCATCGCCGGGGTGCCGTCGATGCGATACGCCACCGTCAGCTGTTGCACCTGGCGCACCTTGCTTTGCACGCCGAAGGACTTGAACACTTCCTCGAAGCGCTTCGTATCCACGCCCTGCTTCTGCAGCCAGGCGTTGAGCGCCTTGGCGTCGTCGGTGCGCAGGCGGTCCCGGTGGATGGCGTCGAACAGCGGCCGGTGCAGCTTCTCGAGCACGCCCATCGACTCGAGCGAAAAGTAGATCGCGGCATCGTGCCCCCAGCGTGCGTTGAAGATCGCCGGGACGCGGCGGAACCGGACGTCGGGCGCGAGACCCTTGATCCATGGCTCGAGCACCGCCTCGAGGTTGTAGCAGTGGATGCAGCCGTACCAGAAGAACTCCAGCACTTCGATCTTGCCGGGCGCGTTGACGGGCTGCTCGGGCTTGAGCACGGTGTAGTTGACCCCGGGCCTCTGCGCCTGCGCGATGCGCGTGCCGCCCAGTGCAGCGAGCGCCAGTGCAGCGAGGGTACTGCGGCGTAATCTGTTCATGGCTCAGTTGGTCCGGCTTTCCTTCAGTTTGACGAGGCTTGCATCGATGCTGTTCTGGGCGAGCGTCTGGCGCACCCGGTTCAATTCCTCGACCTGGTGGAACGGACCCAGCCGCACGCGGTACCAGGTTCCCTTGTCCGGCAGGTTCAATGCCTCGATGCTCGACTCGAACCCCAGAATGGCCAGTCGCGCCTTCTGGTTGTCGGCATCGGCCGGGTTTTGAAACGAGCCCGCCTGGATGTAATAAACGTCCTTCGCGCTTTCCGGCTGACTCTTCACGCCGCGCGCCGCTTCCTTGAGGTCCTTTTCCGAAACCGGCTCCTCGCTGCCCGGCAGGATCCGGTAGAAATCGAAGCGCGGCTTTTCCGGCCCCTTGCCGGCCGGCGCAGGATCGGATTGCGGCAGCCCGGCCACGACGGGCGGCGCGCCCGCAGCGCCGTCCTTGGTCGCGGGGGGTTTCGCCTTTCCGATGAATGGCAGGGGGGCCTTGTTGACGTAGAAAGCAAAGCCGAGTGCGATGCCGAGCCCGAGGATCAGGCCGACGAACACGCCGAGCAGGAAACCGCCGCCGGAACGGCTGCGCGGAGGGTTCTTCACGGGCTTGGCCATCACATCTTCTCCGGCGCGCTCACGCCGAGCAGCGCCAACCCGTTGGCCAGCACCTGCCGGACGGCCGCGCACAGCGCCAGGCGCGCAGCGCGAACCCGCTCGTCGTCGAGCAGGATCCGCTCCGCATTATAGTAGCTGTGGAATTCGCCTGCGAGCTCGCGCAGGTAGAACGCGATCGCATGCGGCGCGAACTCCTCGGCCGCGGCCTGCACCAGCTCCGGGAACTCCGCCAGCCGCTGCATGAGGGCGAGTTCGCGCTCGCCCGCGAGCGGATCGAGCGCGCTCGCGCGCAGCCCCCGCGCGTCGCCGCCCCACTGCGCAAACACGCTGCACACGCGCGCATGCGCGTACTGCACGTAGTACACGGGGTTCTCGTCGCTCTGCGCGAGCGCCAGGTCGACGTCGAACACGAACTCGGTATCGGCGCGCCGCGAGACGAGGAAGAACCGCGTCGCGTCGCGCCCGACCCAGTCGATCAGGTCGCGTACCGTGACGTAGGAGCCGGCGCGCTTCGAGATCTTGATTTCCTCGCCGCCGCGCATCACGCGCACCATGCTGTGCAGCACGTAGTCCGGATAGCCGGAGGGGATGCCGAGCTCGAGCGCCTGCAGCCCGGCGCGCACCCGCGTCACCGTGCTGTGGTGGTCGCTCCCCTGCACGTTGATCACGCGGGTGAAGCTGCGCTGCCACTTGGTGAGGTGGTAGGCCACGTCGGGCACGAAGTAGGTGTAGCTGCCGTCGGACTTGCGCACCACGCGATCCTTGTCGTCGCCGTAGTCGGTGGTGCGCAGCCACAGCGCGCCGTCCTTGTCGTAAGTTCTGCCGTTGTCGACGAAGCGGCGCACCACGGCCGCCACGCTGCCGTCGGCGTACAGGCTCGATTCGAGGTAATAGACGTCGAACTTCACGCCGAGCCGCTGCAGATCGCCGTCCTGCTCGCGGCGCAGATACGTCACGGCGAAGCGCTGGATCGATTCGAGGTCGTCGGCGTTGCCGCTCGCGCTCACCGGCGCGCCGTCTTGCGCGCGCACCGTCCCGCGAGCGAGAAAATCGCTCGCGATGTCCAGCACGTATTCGCCGTTGTAGGCCTCCGCGGGCCAGCCGGCGTCGCCGGGTTCGAGGCCCTTGGCGCGAGCCTGGACCGACAGCGTGAGGTTGTGGACCTGCGCGCCGGCGTCGTTGTAGTAGAACTCGCGCGTCACGGCGTGCCCCTGCGCCTCGAGCAGCTTCGCGATGGCGTCGCCGAGCGCGGCCTGGCGCCCGTGCCCGACGTGCAGCGGGCCGGTCGGATTGGCCGACACGAACTCGACCTGAATACGACCCGGATGCCGCACCGCGGCCCAGCCGTAGCGCGCCCCGGCGCGCAGGACCTCTTCGATCACCGCATGCCGGGCGCGCGCCGCCAGGCGCAGGTTGATGAACCCCGGTCCGGCGATCTCGACCGCTTCCAGCGGGCCTGCGGCGAACGCGGGCAGGCTGCGCATCGCCGCCGCGAGCGCCTCGGCGAGCTGGCGGGGGCTCTTCTTCAGCGGCTTGGCAAGCTGCAGCGCGAGATTGCAGGCGAAGTCGCCGTGCGCCCGGTCGCGCGGCCGCTCGAGCACGATTTGCGCGTCGTGCGCCTCGGGCGCAACGCGCTCGAGCGCCTCGCGCAGCAGCGCGGCGATCTGGCTCTTGGTATCCATGGAAAAGGGCGCGAATTATAAACCGCGCCCGCGCCGGGCCGCGGCGCGGCGCGTCAATCGAACTCGATCGGATCGACCTCCAGATGCCAGCGCACGCCCCGCGCGCGCACACCATACAGGTGCTCGCTGAGCGAGCGCAGGTATTCCTGCAGCGCCGGGCGCTGCGCCGACTGCATCAGCAGCTGCGCGCGCTCGGCGCCGGCGCGCCGCGTGATGACGTGCGGCACCGGGTCGTAAACGAGCACTTCCTCGCCCGCAGGCACGGCGCGCGCCGCCGCGCGCAGGAATTCGAGCGCGGCCTCGAGCTTGCGCGCCTCGGCGCGCAGGGCGGCCTCGAACACGAATGGCGGGAAGCCGGCCGCCTTGCGTTCGGCAAGCTGCGCTGCGGCGAAGCCGGCATAGTCATGGCGCGCGAGCGCCGCGAACAGCGGGTGATCCGGAAAGCGCGTCTGCACCAGCACTTCACCGGGTTGCTCGCGGCGGCCGGCGCGGCCCGACACCTGGACCAGCGTAGCGAACAGGCGTTCGGCGGCGCGGTAGTCGGTGGAGAACAGCGCACTGTCGGCGTTGAGGACGCAGACCAGCGTCAGATCCGGGAAATCGTGGCCCTTGGCGAGGAGCTGGGTACCGACCAGGATGTCGCCCTCGCCGCGCTGGATGCCCTCGAGCGTGCGCGCCAGTTCGTGGCGCCGGCGCGTACTGTCGCGGTCGATGCGCAGCACGCGCGCCTGCGCAAACACCGCGCCGAGCGTTTCCTCGACGCGCTGCGTGCCGCGCCCGATCGCGCGCAGGTCGACGTTGCCGCAGGTCGGACAGGCATGCGGAATGGGCGCCTCGTCGCCGCAATGGTGGCAACGCAGCCGCCGGTCGGCCGCGTGCAGGACCAGCCGCGCGCTGCAGCGCTCGCAGCCCGCCGCCCAGCCACAGGCCTCGCAGGCGAGCACCGGCGCGTAGCCGCGCCGGTTGATGAACACCAGGCTTTGTTCGCGGCGCGCGAGCCGCTGGCCGATCGCCTCGAACACGCATCGCGCGAGGCCGTGCTCGTGGGGCTCGGCGCGCAGGTCGACCGTGCGGATTTGCGGCATCCGTGAACCGGGCACCGCACGCTGTGGAATGGCGATGGCCTGGTAGCGTCCGGCGAGGCCGTTGTGCCAGGACTCGAGCGACGGCGTCGCGGTGCCGAGCACCACCGGGCAGGCGGCCAGCTTGGCGCGCGCCACCGCGGCGTCGCGCGCGGAGTAGCGCAGGCCATCGTGCTGCTTGAAGGACGTGTCGTGCTCTTCGTCGACCACCACCAGTCCGAGCCTGGGCAATGGCGCCAGCACTGCGAGGCGCGTGCCGAGCACGATGCCGGCGTCGCCGCGCGCGGCGCTGAGCCAGGCCGCAGTGCGCGGCAGCTCCTCGAGCCCGCTATGCAGAACCGCGATATGAGTTTGCGGAAACGCGTTGCGCACGCGCGCTTCGAGCTGCGGCGTGAGCCCGATCTCCGGAACCAGCACCAGCGCCTGCGCGCCGCGGGCAAGCACCTCGGCGATGAGTCGCAAGTAGACCTCGGTCTTGCCGCTGCCGGTGACGCCGTGCAGCAGAAAGGCATCGAAATGCCCGAGCCTCGAGCGCATCCGATCGACCGCATTTGCCTGCGCCTCGGTGAGCACATGTTCGGACACGAAACGCGTGCCCGACGGCGGCAGGGGATCGGCCTGGCGAATCTGCCGCGGCAGCGGCTTCAGGCTGCGCAAGCGCGGCGGCAGTGCGTGCACCAGGGTCTCGCCGAGCGGGCGCTGGTAGTACGACGCCAGAAACCGCATGAAATCGAGCCACGCGCACGAAAGCCGGGGCGCGTCGTGCAGCACGCGCGTGACGGACTTCAGCTTCTCGGCAGCGAGCGCGCTTTCGAGCCCCGTTTCAACCGCGATGCCTACACGCGAACGGGTGCCGAACGGCACCACGACGCGGTCGCCGCATTGCGCTTCGATGGCCTCCGGCAGCAAGTAATCGAACAGCGTCGCAAGCGGAACATCGAGGGCGACCCGCACCAGATTCATCGGCTGAGGGAGCGGCCACCAAAGCGCTTCATCTTCTCAAGTGCCTGCAATGACTTAGTCACTGAACCTCAAATCCAGCATTGGGATCGGCCGCGTAGCTGTTGCCGCGTAAGGGATTTCGTGGGCATGGAAAGCAGTTGTGGATAAATTTGTGGGTAAATCTTGACGAGATCCCGCCTTTATCCACAGAGGCTCGCCCCCGCAATCGGAGGCTTTTTCGGGTCATGTTTTTTCACTCGATTATTCAATAAGTTGGACACGAACCGTGCGGAAACGGGCTCGCGCAGGCGATTCACCTTGGCGAGCGACTCAGCTTGTGAATAGTTCAGGTCGACCCGGGTATTGCGGCGCGCGAAGCTGGCACGGCATGGCGCTGCGCACGGCTGTAAGTGCGCACTTCGTCCACCAGTGAAGCCACGGCCTCGGGGCTGGCGAGCGGCGTGATTCCATGCCCCAGGTTGAACACATGCCCGGGGAGCGCGCCGAACTGGTCGAGCACGCGGCGCGCTTCGGCGCGCACGCGCTCCGGCGGTGCGTAGAGCACCGCGGGATCGAGATTGCCCTGCAGCGCGACCCGCGCTCCCGCGCGGCGGCGGGCGTCGCCCGGGTCTACGGTCCAGTCCAGGCCGATCGCATCAAAACCGCTCGATGCCATGGCCTCGAGCCACTGGCCGCCACCCTTGGTGAACAGGATCGCCGGCACCTTGCGGCCGTCGCACTCGCGCCTCAGCTCGCGCAGCACGCGGCGCGCATAGGCGAGCGAGAATTCCTCGTAGCCGGCAGCGCTGAGATTGCCGCCCCAGGTATCGAACAGCATGACCGCCTGCGCGCCCGCCGCGATTTGCGCATTGAGGTAATGCGCTACGGCCTGCGCGTTGACCTCCAGGATGTGATGCAGCAGGTCGGGGCGTTGGTACAGCATCGTTTTCAACACCGGAAAATCCGAACTGCCGGATCCCTCGACCATGTAACAGGCGAGCGTGTAGGGACTGCCGGAGAAGCCGATCAGCGGCACCCTGCCGCCGAGGGCGCTGCGGATCTGCCGCACGGCCTCGAGCACGTAGCCGAGTTCGGCGCTCGGGTCCGGGGCGGCGAGCCGGCGGATGGCAGTCTCGTCGCGCAACGGGCGCTCGAAGCGCGGACCCTCGCCTGCGGCGAAAAAGAGTCCGAGCCCCATGGCGTCGGGCACCGTCAGAATGTCCGAAAACAGGATCGCGGCATCGAGCTGAAAGCGCTCCAGCGGCTGCAGCGTCACCTCGCAGGCGAGCGCCGGCGTCTTGGCGAGTGCGAGAAAGCTGCCGGCGCGCGCGCGCAGGGCGTTGTACTCCGGCAGGTAGCGTCCGGCCTGGCGCATCAGCCAGATCGGCGTGTACTCGGTCGGTTCGCGCGCAAGCGCGCGCAGCAGCGTGTCGTTGTAGAGCGGGCTCACGCCAGCAGTTTACCGGTGATGCAACGCCACTCGGCTGCGCTCACCGGCGTGATGGAAAGCCGATTGCCCGCTCGCAGCACCCACATCGCGGCGAGCGCACGCTGGCGGCGCAGCTCGGCCAGGCCGACGAGGCGCGTCTTGCGCAGGGCGCGCACGTCGACGTTCAGCCAGCGCGGCGCGGCGCGCAGGGACTTGGGGTCGTAGTACGGGCTCCTGCGATCGAATTGCGTCGCATCCGGGTAGCACGTCGATGCGACTTCAGCGACACCGGCGATGCCCGGCTCGGCGCAGCTCGAGTGAAAGTAGAGCACGCCGTCGCCGACGCGCATCGCGTCGCGCATGAAGTTGCGCGCCTGATAATTGCGCACGCCGCTCCACGGGACCGTAGCGCCGGGCGCAGCGAGCACGTCGTCGATCGAGCAGTCCTGCGGCTCCGATTTCATCAGCCAGCAATTCACCGTTTCGCTTTTCCCGAACGTTGGCGCCGCAATGCAGCAGGAACTGCTGCTTTGCGGCGCATCGTAGTACTTTTGAGGGGGAATGCCCCCCGCCGGTGCCGGTGGACCCGGCTCCCGAACCCCGCCAAACAGGGTGGTTGCTTGCCGGTCACATCAGGTTCGTCCGGCACGCCATGCGTGGGACGATCACAACAGTGACACCAGGATCCGCAACCTCAGGAAGCTATCGGTTCGGAAAAATAGGGTCCGTGTCGCGCACCGCAGGGGGCGGCAGAATTGTACCCTTAGAAAAGAGTCTCCTGGCTGGCGATTGCGGCATCGAGCTTCGACTCGATGGCGGCGATGCGGCGCTTCGCCTGGCCGAGATCGAATCCGGCTCCGAGCTTGGTCGCAAGCAGCTCGTGCGCCAGGTTGAGCGCCACCATCACCGCGATGCGCTCGGTGCCGGACACCTTGCCGGCCTTGCGCACATCGTTCATCTTGCCGTCGAGGTAGGCCACCGCCTGCAGCAGCGCCTCGCGCTCGCCGTCCTCGCAGGCGACCTTGTAGCTGCGGCCGAAGATGCTGACTTCGAGCGATTTGGCGCCGGTCGGCATGCGGACTTTCAGTCGGGCAGGCGGGCGATGAGTTGCTCGAGCCGCGCCTTGGCCGATTCGATGCGGTCGCTCAGGCGATGGCTTTCCTGCTGAGCGGCGGCGAGCTGCTGCCGCAGTTCCACATTCTCGCCTCGAAGCCGCTCGCACAGGCTGACGAACTGCGCCACCTTGGTTTCGAGCGATGCGAACTCGGCTTCCACGGTCGCACAATATCTTGCAAAACCGTCGCAAGGTCAAGAAATAGCGTCGGAATGTGAAAGTGTTTCCTGACCATGCTAGCGGCGCGCCCGGGCCTGGTCCAGGATCGCGCACAGGCGCTCGGCGCCGTCGAGGATGCGCGGGGTGTGGCGTTGCATCAGCTCCGGTGCGATGGCGTGCAGATTGCCGCGCGCGACCGCGGCGAGACCCGGAAATACGCTCCAATCATCGAGCCAGGCCGGGCGCCGGCTATCCAGGCCGCTGGCGACGATCACCTCGGGGTTTGCGCGCAGCACCGCCTCGCGGTCGATGGGCGGTGCAATCACCGGCAGCCCGGCGAACACGTTTTCGCCGCCGCAAAGGCGGATCACTTTGCTGATCAGGTGCGCGCCGTTGACGGTCATGAGCGGCCGGTCCCACACCTGATAGAACACGCGCACCGCAGGCTTGCCTGAATGAACGCGTTGCAGCTCGGCGGCGCGTTGGCGAAACGCTTGGGCCGCGGCATCGGCCGCCGCGCGCGTTCCGGCGAGTTCGCCCAAGGTCCGCAGCGTGCGCGCGATGTCGTCCAGCTCGCGCGGCTCGGAGCGGTAAACGGGAATGCCGAGAGCGGCGATGCGCTCGATCTGGCGGCGGCTGCCCGCGTTCGGCCAGGCGGCCACCAAATCCGGTTTCACGCGCAGGAGAGACTCCAGATTGATGCCGGCCTCGCTCCCGATCCGGGGGAGCTTGCTCGCCTGCTCCGGGTAGTCGCTGTGCTCGATGGCCGCGACCATGCGCTCGCCGGCGCCCGCGGCGTAAAGGAGTTCCGTGAGGTGCGGCGCGAGGCTCACCACCCTGCGCGCGGGCTGGCGCAGCGTCACGCGGTTGCCGTAGTCGTCGTTCACGCTCACCTGTGCCTGTGCGTTGGCCGTCATCGCGAGCACGTTGGCGATCAAGGCCAAGACGATCTGTCTGTGAAACACGTTTCCTCGCATTTGCTTGGTTTGCTGATCTTACGGATCTGGCGCGCCGCGCGAATGATGTCACACGGCGCGTGCTGTACTTAGACCTTGGTCGTACGACTTTCGAATGATTGCCAGCGGGGAGGTGGGCGTGAACAAATCGGCGGGGTCGTGGGACCGGGGAAGGACGGCGGGAGGACATGAAACTGCACGCAAGGCTTGCCAGATCCGTTTTCGCGTTCATGCTGGCGGCCCTGCCCTTGGGTACGGCCTTTGCGGCGGTGACGGTGACGCTCATTGCCCCAACGAACGGGGCGGTGTTTACCGCTGGCGCCAATATCACGCTCAGCGCCACGGCAAGCGCTACGCAAGGCTACACCGTGAGCAAGGTCGAGTTCTTCTAT
>MERE01000094.1 GCA_001771975.1 Betaproteobacteria bacterium RIFCSPLOWO2_02_FULL_68_150
CGATGACCGCCCAGACGATCCCGGTGTACACGAGTACGCGCGGCCGCAGGGCGCGCCTGAGCACCTGCGAGGGCGTGAGCTTGCGCTCCATCGCGTGCTGCGTCGAATAGCGGATCAGCCCGCGCGGCGAACCGACCCGGTCCATCACCTGGTCGCAACCGTCGATGCACGCGGCGCAGCCGATGCACTGGTACTGCAGCCCGTCACGGATGTCGATTCCCGTTGGGCAGACCTGCACGCAGATGCCGCAATTGACGCAGTCGCCGAGCTCGGGCCGCGCGGCGTGCCGCGCCCGCGAGCCCCTGGGCTCGCCTCTTTCCCGGTCGTAGGTGATGATCAGCGTGTCCTTGTCGAACATCGCGCTCTGGAAGCGCGCGTACGGGCACATGTAGAGGCAGACCTGCTCGCGCATCCAGCCGGCGTTGCCGTAGGTGGCGAAACCGTAGAACAGAATCCAGAAGGTCTCCCACGGTCCGAGCGCAGGCGCCCTCCCGCCGCCGATCCAGCCGGGCAGCGCGGCCACCTCCGCCCACAGGTCGCGAACCGGCGTCACGTAGCCTACGAAGGTGAACCCGGTCCACAGCGCGAGCGCGATCCACGCCGCGTGCTTGGCGGCCTTGAGCCCGAGCTTGCGCGCGTCCAGTGCGCCGCGGTCGAGCTTGATGCGCCGATTGCGGTCGCCCTCGATCACGCGCTCGATCCACATGAAGATTTCGGTGTAGACCGTCTGCGGGCAGGCGTAGCCGCACCACAGGCGGCCGGCGACCGCGGTGAACAGGAACAGCGCGAGCGCCGCAATGATCAGCAGCACCGAGAGGTAGATCACGTCCTGCGGCCAGAACACCAGGCCGAAAATGAAGAACTTGCGGTGCACGATGTCGAACAGCACCGCCTGGCGGTCGTTCCACGTCAGCCAGGGGGTGCCGTAGAACACCAGTTGCGTCGCCCACACCAGCGCCCAGCGCCAGGCGGCGAACCAGCCGCTCACCGCGCGCGGGTAGATCTTCTCGTCGGCAGCGTAGAGTTCGGTGATGACGACGGCGCCCGGGCCGCCGGCTGCCGCCGGGGCCGCGGGTGCTGCGTTTATTGGAGTTATGTTCCGGGTGGAAGGTCGAGCCATGCCTTCCGTCCTGCGTTTATCTGGGCGGCGCCGACAGCGACATCACGTACGCGGTCAGCAGGTGGATCTTCGCCGGGGAGACGATGTCCTTGTGCGCGGGCATCTGGTTCTGGCGGCCCTTGGTGATCTGCTCGACGATCGCCGCTTCGCCCGAGCCGTGCAGCCAGATGCCGTCGGTCAGGTCGGGAGCGCCGAGCGCCGGGTTGCCTTTGCCCTCCGCGCCGTGGCACGCCACGCACAGCTGGTCGAATTTCTCCTTGCCGCGCGCCGCGCGCGCAGCGTCATGCTGGCCCTTCGACAGCGACAGCACGTAGTGCGCCGCATCCTGCGTCGACTGCACTCCCAGCGTCGGGCCGAACGGGGGCATCACGCCCCTGCGGCCGTCGGTGATCGAGGTCTTGATCGCCTCCGGCGTGCCGCCCCACAGCCAGTCCTTGTCGGTCAGGCTGGGAAAGTGGCGGCTGCCGCCGCCGTCGGAGGCGTGGCACTGCGCGCAGTTGTTGAGGAACAGCTTCTGCCCGATCGCGAGCGCTTCGCGGCTCTTCGCCACCTCCGCCACGTCGAGCTTGGCGTACTTGTCGTAGAGCGGGCCGAATTGCGCGTTGGCGACCCGGGTTTCTTCTTCCAGCTGGCCGATCTGGCTCCAGCCGAACGTGCCCTGGTAGCTGCCCAGTCCCGGATACACCACCAGGTAGCCCAGCGAGAACACCACCGTGATGTAGAACATCCACGCCCACCAGCGCGGCATCGGGTTGTTGTATTCCTGCAGGTTCTCGTCCCACACGTGGCCGGTGGTATCGGCCTCGACCGCCTTGCGCACGCTTTGCATCTTCAGGAACACGCCGCAGGCGACGATCGACAGCAGGCTGATCACCGCGATGTAGAGGTCCCAGAAACCGCTCGTGAACTGGCTCATGACCGGTCTCCGTCGTCGTTGAGGGGCAGCAGGGCGTCGCGCTCGAAGCGCTCCCTGCGTGCAGGGGCGTAGGCCCACCACACGATGCCGAGAAACGCCGCGAGCGCGGCGACCGTGATCAAGCTTCTCAGAAGGTTGATGTCCATGGCGGTCACTGCTTGGCCTTGAGGGCGGTGCCGAGCACCTGGAGGTACGCGATCAGCGCGTCCATTTCGGTCTTGTCCTTGAGCTCGCCCTTGGCCTGCGCGATCGCGTCGTCCTGGTACGGCACGCCGACCACGCGCAGGGCGCGCATCTTGGCCTCGATGTCCTCGGCGTCGGCCGCGGCCTTCGCCAGCCAGGAGTACGAGGGCATGTTCGACTCCGGCACCACGCTGCGCGGATTCATCAGGTGCAGCCGGTGCCACTCGTCGCTGTAGCGCCCGCCGACGCGGTGCAGGTCGGGCCCGGTGCGCTTCGAGCCCCACTGGAACGGATGGTCGTAGACGAATTCGCCGGCCACCGAATAGTGGCCGTAGCGCTCCACCTCGGCGCGGAACGGCCGCACCATCTGCGAGTGGCAGTTGTAACAGCCCTCGCGGATGTAGACGTCGCGCCCGGTGAGTTCGAGCGGCGCGTAGGGCTTGAGTCCCGCGACCGGCTCGGTCATCGTCTTCATGAACGACAGCGGCACGATCTCGACCAGCCCGCCGACCGCGATGATGAGGATGATGAGGACGATCATGAGCGCCTGGTTGCGCTCGATCCTGTCGTGAGTGAGCATGTTCTTCTCCCCTGTCTTTCGGTCGGCGTCAGGCGTGCGCCGCGGCAGGCAGCGGAATCGCCGCGTCCACCGCCTGGGCGCCGGCCACCGTCTTCAGCACGTTGTAGAGCATGATCAGCATGCCGGCGAGGTAGAGCAGACCGCCGAGGAGGCGAATGGCGTAGAACGGATAGGTCGCCTTCACGCTCTCCACGAAAGTGTAGGTGAGCGTGCCGTCGGCGCTCACGCCGCGCCACATCAGGCCCTGCATCACGCCGGCGATCCACATCGCGGCGATGTACAGCACGATGCCGATGGTCGCGACCCAGAAATGCGTGTTGACCAGGCGCATCGAGTACATTTCGGTGCGGCCGAACAGGCGCGGCACGAGGTGGTAGATGCAGCCGAAGGTGACCAGCCCCACCCAGCCGAGCGCGCCGCTGTGCACGTGGCCGATGGTCCAGTCGGTGTAGTGCGAAAGCGCGTTCACCGTCTTGATCGACATCATCGGTCCCTCGAAGGTCGACATGCCGTAGAACGACAGCGACACGATGAGGAACTTGAGGATCGGGTCGGTGCGCAGCTTGTGCCACGCGCCCGACAGCGTCATGATGCCGTTGATCATCCCGCCCCAGGACGGCGCCAGCAGGATGAGCGAGAACAGCATTCCCAGCGACTGCGCCCAGTCGGGCAGCGCCGTGTAGTGCAGATGGTGCGGGCCGGCCCACATGTAGGTGAAGATCAGTGCCCAGAAGTGCACCACCGACAGGCGGTACGAGTACACCGGACGCTCGGCCTGCTTCGGGATGAAGTAGTACATCATGCCGAGGAAGCCCGCGGTGAGGAAGAAACCGACCGCGTTGTGGCCGTACCACCACTGCACCATCGCGTCCTGCGCCCCGGCGTACGCCGAGTACGACTTCCAGAAGCTCGCCGGAATCGCGGCGCTGTTGACGATGTGCAGCACCGCCACGGTGATGATGAAGGCGCCGAAAAACCAGTTGGCGACGTAGATGTGCGGGATCTTGCGCTTGAAGATCGTGCCGAAGAACACCACCGCGTAGGCGACCCACACCAGCGCGATGAGGATGTCGATCGGCCACTCGAGCTCGGCGTACTCCTTGCCCGACGTGTAGCCGAGCGGCAGCGTGACGGCCGCGAGTACGATCACCGCCTGCCAGCCCCAGAAAGTGAACGCCGCGAGTCCCGGCGAAAACAGGCGCGCGTGGCAGGTGCGCTGCACCACGTAATAAGAGGTGGCGAACAGCGCGCAGCCGCCGAAGGCGAAGATCACCGCGTTGGTGTGCAGCGGGCGCAGCCGCCCGTAGCTCAACCAGGGAATCTCGAAATTGAGCTCCGGCCAGATCAGCTGCGCGGCGATGATCACGCCGACCAGCATCCCCACCACGCCCCAGATCACGGTCATGATCGCGAACTGGCGCACGACGGTGTAGTTGTACGTGTTTTCGCTTTGCATCGATTCGCTCCCCGGATCGCCGTGACTGAAAGGAATGCTAGGTTTGTAGCGCCCCTGGCGATTGATCTGCATCAAAGACGTGGGGGGCTCGCGTGGGAGGAAGCGAGCGCACGCCGGTTGACCGGAATCAGATCAGGCCGCAACCAGGACCGCAGCGCCTCTCAAGGTCCCCGTGCGCAGCGCAGCGAGCGCCGCGTTCGCCTCGCCGAGCGCGTAGCGCGTGGTCTCGATGCGCAGCGCCACTTCGGCCGCGATGCGCATGAACTGCTCCCCGTCGGCGCGCGTCAGGTTCGCCACCGACTGGACGCGGCGCTCGCCCCAGAGCAACGCATACGCAAAAGAGGGAATGTCGCTCATGTGAATGCCGCCGCACACGACGCTGCCGCCCTTGCGCACGCACCTGAGCGCCTGCGGCAGGAGCGCGCCGACCGGCGCGAAGATGATCGCGGCATCGAGCGGCTCGGGCGGCGTTTCGCCCGAGCCTCCCGCCCAGGTTGCGCCGCAACGCATCGCAAACGCCTGGCCTTCGCGGTCGCCGTCGCGCGTGAAGGCGTACACGCTGCGGCCCTGATGCCGCGCCACCTGGGCGAGGATATGCGCGGCGGCGCCGAAACCGTAGACCCCCAGATGGCGCGCCTCTCCCGCCATCGCCAGGGTGCGATAGCCGATCAGGCCCGCGCACAGCAGCGGCGCCGCGGCCTCGTCGGCATAGCGCTCCGGAATGGCGAAGCAGAAGCGCTCGTCGGCGAGCGCGTACTCGGCATAGCCGCCGTCGAGGTCATAGCCCGTAAAGCGCGCGCCGTCGCAGAGGTTCTCGCGCCCGTTGCGGCAGTACTCGCAAACGCCGCAGGTCTCGCCCAGCCATGGAACTCCGACCCGGTCTCCCGGCGCGAACCGCTCTGCCGCAGCGCCGGCTGCGACCACGCGTGCCACGATCTCGTGCCCGGGCGTTATCGGCCTGCGGCCGCCCGGGAGTTCCCCATCGGCGATATGCAGGTCGGTTCGACACACGCCGCAGGCCCGTACCGCGAGCAGCAGCTGGCGCGGTGCCGGTTCGGGTATCGGCAGCCGTTCCTCCCGCAGTGGCGTGTGCGCGGCGTGCAAGCGCATCGCGCGCATCGTGCCGTCGGGGTCAGAGCCCGATTTCACTTGCGTCACGCTTCGGGTGGTCTGGAATCGGGCTCCGACCCCGATTTCCGGTCATCGTCTTCGAGAATCGAGTAGCCCGGGCGCTCGAGGTCGTCGAACTGGCCGCCGTGCAGCGCGCGCCAGAACACCCAGCCGATCAGAAATACGAGCGCGACCGAGAGAGGAACGAGGAGGTAGAGACTGCTTTCCATGTGCCGGGATCACCGCCTCGTGCCGCCAGCCGCAGCGCGTTCAGCACGACGATGAACGAACTCGCCGCCATGCCCACGGCAGCTTCCCAGGGGCCGACCCAGCCGGCGGCAGCGGCCGGCAGCGCAAGCGCATTGTAGGCCAGCGCCCAGCCGAAATTCTGGCGGATCACGCGCATCGCGCGCCGCGCGCCGGCGAGCGCTTCGGGCACCGCCGCGAGGCGTTCGCCGAGAAGCACGAGATCCGAGCGCAGCTGCGCGATCTCGGAGCCCCCGCCCATCGCGATCGAGACGTCGGCGCGCGCCAGCACCGGCGCGTCGTTCAATCCGTCGCCCAGCATGGCGACCACGCGTCCCTCGGCCTGCAGCCGCTCGACGAAGGCGAACTTGTCCTGCGGCGTGGCACCGCCGGCGTGCGACGCGATGCCGAGCGTGCGGGCGAGCGCTGCCACCACGCGCGGCTCGTCGCCGCTCACCAGGTGCACGCGCAGCCCCGCCGCGTGCAGCTCGTGCACGAGGCTCACGGCATCGCCCCGCAACGTGTCTTCGAGCACAAAGCGCGCCAGCCAGCCGGACTCGCCCGCCAGATAGGCCGAGCTGCGAAGGTCGTCGTGGCGCGCCGGGCTGCCGGCCAGTTCGGCGCAGAACGCCGCCTTGCCGATGCGCACCCGCCGCCCCGCGACCAGCGCCTGCACGCCGTGGCCCGGATAGTTCACGAGTTCCTTCACCGGCGCGGCGTGCGCTCCCGCGCCGAACGCGCGCGCAATGGGATGCCGGCTCGATGCTTCGAGCGCGCGCGCCAGCGCGAGGCAGCCGGGCGCGTCGAGTTCGCCCAGCACCTCGGTGTGCGCCAGCGTCAGTTTGCCGCTGCTGAGCGTGCCGGTCTTGTCGAGCACGATATCGCTTGCCCGGCTGAGAGCCTCCAGCGCGCCCGAACGCGTCAACGCCACACCGCGCTCGAGCAGTCGCGCCGCGGCCGCGGTGAGCGCGATCGGGGCCGCCAGCGCGAGCGCGCAGGGACAGGTGACCACCAGCACCGCCACCGCGATCCAGGGATCGCGCGAGCCGAGGTACGCCAACAACGCCACGCCAATGACCACGTAGGTGAGAACGTGCGCGATCCGGTCGGCACCCGCCACCAGCGCCGGCTTCGCGGCCGCCGCCCGCTCGACCAGGCGCACGATCGACGCCGCCGCGGTCTCCGCGCCCACGCGCGTGACGCGCATCACCAGCGGCTGCTCGACGTTGACCGAGCCGCCCGTCAGCGTGGCGCCGGCCGCCTTGGCCACCGGCACCGACTCTCCGGTGAGAAGCGATTCATCCGCGCTCGAACAGCCGCGCTCCACGACGCCGTCCGCGGGCACGCGCTCGCCCGCCGGCACGACCACCCGATCGCCCACCGCGAGCGCGTGGGCGGCGACCTTCTCGGTCGCCTCGCCGTCGAGGCGCAGCGCGAACGAGGGCATCCAGCGCGACAGGCGGTCGAGCCCGCGCGCCGCGCGGCCGCGGGCGAGCAGTTCCGCATAACGCGCCCCGAGCAGGAGAAACACGAGCATGCTGATGGAATCGAAATACACCTCGCCCGACGCCGTCAGCGTCGCCCAGACGCTGGCGCCGAAACCGGCCGCAATGCCGAGCGCGATCGGCGTGTCGAGGCCGATGCGCCGCAGCCGCAGGTCGCGCCACGCGGCCGAGAAGAACGGGCCGCAACTGAACAGGATCACCGGCAGCGTGAGCACGAGGCTCGCCCAGCGCAGCATCTGCGCGCTCTCCGGAGGCAGCGTGCCGCCGTCGTCCAGGTAGGCGGGAATTGCGTACATCATCACCTGCATGGCGCCGAAACCGGCGACGAACAGGCGCCACAGCGCCGCGCGGCGCGCGGCGCGCTCCAGGCCCGCCTGGCGCTGCGGGTCGAACGGGTAGGCGTCGTAGCCGATGGCGCGCACCGCCTCGAGGATGCGCGACAGCCGGGTTGCGCGCTCGTCCCACTCCACCTGGGCGCGATGCGTAGCGTAGTTGACGTCGACGCGCGTGAGGCCCGGCAGGCACCGCAGCCACTGCTCGTTCAGCCACAGGCAGGCGGCGCAGCGGATGCGATCGAGAATCAGCGTCGCGGAGCGCCTGTGCTCCCCGGTGCGCAAGGCGAACTGCTGTTGCGCGGCCGGATCATCGTAGATCTCGGCCGGCGGCAGGTCCTGCGGCTGCGGGCCCGCGGCCGAACGCGTTTCGTAGTATTTCTCGAAGCCGCCGGCGACGATGGTGCGCGCCACCGCCTGGCAGCCGGCGCAGCAGAATTCGCGCTCCGCGCCGAGCACGGGCGAACGCCAGCGGTGCGCCTCGAGCACCGCGGCGCCGCAGTGAAAACAGCACGGCACCGCCGCGGCCACGGCGGCGCCCTCGACGGCGGGCACTTAGCCCGCCCCCGGCTGCATCAGTGGATCGCGAGGCGCCGCGTCTGCGCGCCCGCCTTCTTGGGCAGCGTCAACTCGAGCACGCCGTCCTTGTAGTTGGCGATCGCGCCCTGGGCGTCGACGTCGGTCGGCAGCGTGAAGCTGCGCGACACCATGCCGTAGTAGCGCTCGCTGTGCAGGAGCTTCTCGCCGTCCTTCTTCTCCTTCTCGCGCTTCACTTCGGCGCGGATCGACACCTGATCGCCGTTCACGTCCACCTGGATGTCGTCCTTGACCACGCCCGGAATGTCCGCGTGCACGGTGTAGGCCTTGTCGGTTTCCTTGACGTCGACCTTCATCTTGAGCGCGGGCTCGCCAGGCATCGCATAGGGCTTCACCCAGAACCCCTTGTCGAAGTCGCCGAAGAAATCGTCCAGCAGTCCACCATAGCGTTGAATGTTTGCCATCCGTGGTCTCCTTTTCTACCGCTTAGATCGGGCTTTCCCGCCCACTGCAAGCATGCTAGTGCGCGCGGCGCGGGACGTGTTGACTTGAGTCAAGGATGCGCCGCCGTCATAGGGCATCCTCATCGCTGTCATTGCCAGATTCCATTTGCCCGATCGAAGCCGCACGCCGTAGATTGGCGCCACCATGACACCCGCCCCAGCCGGCGCCCGCGAGGGCAGCCTCGAAGCCCCGACCCGCCACCCGCTCGACTGGCAGAGCCCGGCTTTCTACGACCAAGCCGCGCTCTTCAAGGAACTCGGGCGCGTGTTCGACATCTGCCACGGCTGCCGGCGCTGCGTCAATCTGTGCACCGCGTTTCCGACCCTCTTCGAGCTGGTGGACGGATCGCAGACGATGGAGGTGGATGGCGTCGCCAAGGACGATTACTGGAAAGTCATCAACCAGTGCTACCTGTGCGACATGTGCTACATGACGAAGTGCCCGTACGTGCCGCCGCACCCCTGGAACGTGGACTTTCCGCACCTGATGCTGCGCGCCAAGGCGCTGAAATACCGCGCCCACGGGGCGAGCTTTCGCGACCGCGTGCTGTCCTCGACCGACGCGCTGGGCAAGCTCGCCACGATTCCGGTGGTGGTGCAGACGGTCAACGCGCTCAATCGAAACGGCGCCGCGCGCAACCTGATGGAGAAGGCCCTCGGCGTGCACCGCGAGCGCGAACTGCCGCCGTACGCGAGCGCGAAATTCCGGCCCCATGCCGCAACCTCGCCGGCGTTTGCGGTCAGGGACGGCAAGAACGCACCGGGCAAGGTCGCGATCTTCTCCACCTGCTACGTCAACTACAACGAGCCGGGCATCGGACACGACCTGATCGCGCTGCTCGAGCACAACGAAATTCCCTACGTGGTGGTGGCGAAGGAAGCCTGCTGCGGCATGCCGAAGCTCGAGCTCGGCGACCTCGAATCCGTCGCCAGGCTGAAGGCCGTGAACGTCCCGCCGCTCGCCGAACTGGCGCGCGCGGGCT
>MERE01000095.1 GCA_001771975.1 Betaproteobacteria bacterium RIFCSPLOWO2_02_FULL_68_150
CCGTGGCGGTGATGTGCGCGCACGCTCGCGATCGAGGTGAACACGATGGTCGTGATCCCGGTCGCAAGCGCGAAGTGCATCATGTGCTCGGCGGGAAAACCCTTCGCGGTGAAGATGAACACCAGCGCTGGCACCATGACCATGCCGCCGCCGATGCCGAGCAGCCCGGCGAGAAAACCAACCGCGGCGCCGATTGCCAGATAGACGAACCACCAAGTCACGTCACGACGCAATCATCTGGCAGCATCGCGTCACGCGGTACTTCCTTGCGCGCTGGCTGGCCCATTTCGGTTCCTCCTGGCGTTGAAAACTACGCGATCGTGTCAATCAGCAGGCGAACGACGATCTTTCCTTCTACAACGTGGCTGCGCAGAATTTCCTGCGCGTCTTCGACGGACGGCACGTGGTACCAGACCGCTTCCGGATAGACGACCACGGTGGGGCCGTATGCGCAGTGGTCGAGACAGCCCGCGCGGTTGATGCGCACGTCGGCGAGCCCTGCGTTCCCGGCGCCTTCCTTCAGCGCCTTGAAAATCTCCTCGGAGCCGCGGTGCTTGCAGCAGCCGCGCGGATCACTTGCATCTCGCTCGTTGAGGCACACGAACACATGGCGCCGGTACCCAGCCATCGGACTCTCCTTTCGCTGATTCGAACAGCAATGGACGATACGCGCTTGCCGCAGCACGCGCTGTCAGTAATTGACACTTTACTGCGCAACCAGCCGGTGGCGCTCGCTCAGACGCCCCGGAGCAGGTGCGCGACGGTCTCGGCGAATCCGGCGCCCGATGCGCCCAGCGTGACGTATTTCGGCGCTGCCTCGAGCTTCGCCGAGAAGCGCGTCACGTTGGCCACGCCCACCGAATGCTCGAAGAACGCGAACATGGGCGCGTCGTTCGGCGAGTCACCTGCAAAAGCGAACTGCGCGTTGGCCAATGCGAGATCGACGCCGAAGCGCTCGGTAAAAAGCTGGCGCGTCATGCCGAGCTTGTCGTAATCACCGAACCAGCCGTTGACGTGGACCGAACTGATCTTCGCGGTGAGCCCCGCGGCGCGCATCAGTGCGGCAATGCGCTCGGCGTCCTCGAGCCGGAGCGCCGGCACGTCCTCGCAGTAGTCGATCGCGAGATCGGTTTCGCGATAGGGTTGGTCGGAGGCAAGCGCGCAACCGGGCACTTGGGCAAGTACGCGGCGCGCGATGGCTCCCAGACGGGCGCGCTTTTCCCGACGCAACGCCTCGGGGTCGTGAAAACGCCGCAGCAGCCGGCCCTCGATGTGCTGGAAATAGAAGGCGCCGTTTTCGCCGACCACCGCATCCACCGGCCACAGGCGCGCGATCTGGTCGCACCATCCGGCCGGGCGGCCGGTGATCGGCACCGCAAGCTTGCCCGCCGCCTTCCATCGCTCCAGCGCGGCGTAGGCCTCGGCCGTGAGCCGGCCCGCCGTGGTCAGCGTATCGTCGATATCGAAGAGCAGTCCGCGAATGCCCTGCGCGACAAGTTCGGCCAGCGGCCGCATCAGCGACCCATGCGCTCGGCAACGCGCGCGCGCTGCGCGCTGCTCATGTGCAGCCCCGTCTTGGTGCGGCGCCAAAGCACGTCCTCCGCGCTGCCCGCCCATTCGCGTTCGACGAGGTAAGCCAGTTCGCGCTCGTGCAGGCCGGCGCCGTAGTGTTCGCCCAGATCGCCGTCGCCAACGAGTTCCATCGCGCGGGTGCCATGGCGCCGGAAAATGCCGCGCAAGGTCTCCTGTGCGGCCCGCGGAAAGCGCGTCACCAACGTTTCACGGGCGGCGGCCCGTCCGCCCGCGCCGAAATCGCTCCCGGGGAGCGCAGCGCCTGCGGTCCAGGACGCCTTTAGGCCGGGAAAATAGGGCGCGAGCTTGTCGAGCGCCTGCTCGGCCAGTCTGCGATAGGTGGTGATCTTGCCGCCAAACACCGAGAGCACGGGAGCCGCACCCGCCGCGTCGTCCAACAGCAGGGTGTAATCGCGCGTCACGGCCGAGGGGTCGCTCGTGCCGTCATCGTAGAGCGGGCGCACGCCCGCGTAGCGCCACACCACCTGCTCCGGAGAGACGGGCTGGGCGAGGTACCGATTGACGGCGCGGCACAGATAGTCCACTTCCTCGGCGCTCGCCTCGGGATGCGCCGCATCCGTCACCGTCACGTCGGTGGTTCCGACCAGGGTGTAGCGTCCCTCATACGGGATCATGAAGACCACGCGCCGGTCGTCGTTCTGCAGCAGAAACACGTGCTCACCCTGGTACAGCTGCGGCAGCACGATATGACTGCCCTTGACCAGGCGCACGGCGTCGCGCGAGGGTTGCCCGAGCCGCTCGTTCAGCGTCTGCTTGACCCAGGGACCCGCGGCATTGGCAATCGCCCGCGCCCCCACGGTCGCGCCATTCGACAGGACGGCACGCCACGCGCCGTCGTGCCGTTGGGCCGAGACGCACGCGGTGCGCGTCAATACCGTGGCGCCGAGCTCGGCTGCGCTCAACGCATTCGCGACCACCAGGCGCGCATCGTCGACCCGGCAATCCGAATATTCGAAACCGTGCCTGAACTGCGGCTTGAGCCCCGAGTTGAGCGGCGGCGAATCGAGCCGCACGCCGCGTGAGCCCGGCAGCGAAGGTCGGCGCGACTCGAGTGCCGCGCCGAATCGTCCAAGGTTGTCGTACAGGAACAGGCCCGCGCGGATCATCCAGCGCGGCCGCAATTCGGGCACGTGGGGCATGACGAAGCGCGCCGGCCAGACGAGGTGGCGCGCGATCGAGAGCAGGATCTCGCGCTCGGCAAGCGCCTCGGCGACCAGGCGGAACTCGTACTGCTCGAGATAGCGCAGTCCGCCGTGGATCAGTTTGGACGACCACGACGAGGTGGCGCTCGCCAGGTCATCCTTTTCCACCAGCAGCACCGAGAGGCCGCGGCCGGCCGCGTCGCGCGCGATGCCGGCGCCGTTGACGCCGCCGCCCACGACCAGCAGGTCGACGCTCATGCCCGGGAGAGCTTGCGTTCGCAAGCCGTCGATTATAAGGACGCTCCGAGCGCCGCCTCGAACGCCACCCCGCGTCTCTCAGGCAGATTTTCGGCGCGCAGGTGGCCGCCGTGAAACTCGGCGATCAGGCGGGCCACGTACAACCCGAGGCCAAGGTGCGGCGCGGCGCCGGCGCGCGTGGCGCGCTGCGAAACCAGCGACTCGAACAGCGACTCGCGAATCGCCTCCGGCAGCCC
Source organism: Betaproteobacteria bacterium RIFCSPLOWO2_02_FULL_68_150 (assembly GCA_001771975.1). Classification (GTDB taxonomy): domain Bacteria; phylum Pseudomonadota; class Gammaproteobacteria; order Burkholderiales; family SG8-39; genus 2-02-FULL-66-14. The sequence continues at coordinate 3,230 of MERE01000095.1, forward strand.
TGGCCCGTCGTTTTCCACGCGCAGGCGGGCCTCGGCGTCGAGAGCGACGCGCACCGCGGTGTCCGGGGTGTGGAAATCCACCGCATTCTCGACCAGCTTGTCGAGCATCTGCGCCAGCAGATCGGCGCTGCCCTCGAGCATCACGGGCGCCTCGGGCAAGGTTAACTCGAAGGCGGTTTGCGCATAGGCGAGCCGGTAGCCTTCGACGCAACCACGCACCACAGGTGCCGCGTCATAACGCTCTCGAGTCGCTGCCGACAGGCCTTGCTCCAGCCGACTCGCCTCCGCCATGCGCGCGAGAATCGCGGCAAGGCGCGCCAGGCCTTCCTCCGCGCGCGCCACGTAGGTGCGCGCCTCGTCCGCGCCGCGCGCCTCGTGGAGGTTCTCCAAAGACGAGCGCACCACGGCAATGGGCGTGCGTAACTCGTGCGACAGGCGCCCGGCCATGCCCTCCAGGTAGGCGTTGTAGCGGCCCATGCGCTGCAGCACCGTGGTGAAGCTGCGCGAAAGATCGCCGATCTCGTCGCCCGCCCCGGATGCCGTCAGCAGCCGCGTGACGCGGCCGCGGGCGTCGATGGCCGCTTCGGCCTCATCGCGCAGCCGGCGAATCCGCGTCGAGATGCGCGTCGCAAACCACAGCAGCACGACCGCAACCAGCGCGAACACCGCCAGCGTCACGATCGCCAGGCGCTCGAGCGCCTGGTTGGTGAGCGACGCGATGCGGTTGGTCGTTTCCTCGGCGACCACCGCGCCGTGCACCTGGTCGCCCACCCAGATCGGATGCGCTGCCGAGACGACCAGGGCCCGGCCGTCGCGCGTGTTGCGGGTGCGGGCACCGGCCGCACCCTGCAAGGCCGACGCGATCTCGCGCCCGGCGCCGATGGCCTCGTCGGCGATAGCCTCGTCGAAATCCTCGGTCGGAGCACCCACCAACCACCCGAGCACCCGCTGCACGGGCGTGGGTGCTTCGACGCCTGAGCGGTGCAACGATCCGGCCAGTGCCAGTACGCGGTAGTCTCGGCTCACGACCCAGACCCTGGAGCTGGCGCGCGCCACGCCTTTCAGGATCGCGGCAATCTCCGGATTCGCGACCTGTTCGCGCGGCACCAATTCGCTTTCGCCCAAGACGGAAGTTCCGCCGGCCAGGCGCTGCAGCTCGCGCTCCGCTTCCCGACGCAAAGCGGACTCGTCGGCCGACCGGTAATCCAGCAGCTGCGGGCGGTCGTGCAGCGCCGTGGCCATGGCGCGCGCGGTCGCCGCGAGCGCGGCTTCCTGTGCCCCGAGCATGAACCGTTCCATCTCGCGCACGTAGCGGTATCCAGCCCACGGCAGCGCGAGCAATACCAGCGCCACGAGCGCGAGCTTTGCTCGCAGCGTCAGGCGATTCACGTCAACCCTGCCAGCGGTAGCCCAAGCCGTAAACGGTCTCGATCGCCTTGAACTCGGCGTCCACCGCAAGAAACTTGGCACGCACCCGCTTCACGTGCGAAGTGATGGTGGCATCGTCAACCACCAGCTCGGCGTCGCGCATCAGCTGTTCACGGTTCTTGACGTGGCCGGGATGCCGCGCCAGCGAATGCACGATCCAGAATTCGGTCAGCGTCAGATCGAGCCGGCTTGCCTTCCAGTGCACGCTGAAGCGCTTGAGGTCGAGCTCCAGCGAGCCGCGCAGGATCTTCTCCTCTACCGGGCGCTCCTCGCGCAGTGCGTCGACGCGACGGAAAAGGGCGCCGATGCGGGCCAGCAGGTGCGGCAGGCTCACTCCCTTGGTCAGGTAATCGTCGGCTCCCATGCGCAGGCCGGAGACGACATCGAAATCCGAATCACGCGCGGTGAGGAACACGATCGGCAGCTGCGGCGCAAGCGTGCGCAGCTCGCGGCAAAGCGCAAACCCGCCCTCGGCGTCGTCGCCCAGCCCGATGTCGATGATCGCAAGATCCGGCAGGCGCGCGCGGAACGCTTCCAGCGCGGCGCGGCGGCCCTCGTAGGCGGCGACTTCGTAGCCATGGCGTTTGAGCGCCTCGGCATAGTTGGCGCGGATGGCGGGTTCGTCTTCGACCAGCGCGATACGGCGTGGCATGCAGCCAATATACCGGAAGCTGCAGTGTCATTTTTTCCGCATTTTTCTTCTTCGCCCTGTCAGAGCAGCCGCCCGCCGGTTGCGCTTTCGCCGGTTCCAATGCCTGCAGTTACAGGAGGAGCACCCGCATGACCAAATCCAGGCTGATCGCGATCGAACTGCTCGCCCAGGTGGCGCTCGCGCTGGCGATCGGGCTGTTCGTGAGCCTCGTGCTGGCGGGCGCCGCGCTGTTGCTGGCCGGCGGCACCGATGCAGGCAGCGCGTTGCCCCAGGTCCCGATCAACGCGGTGGCGCCACGCGCATGAACCGGACTGCAGAGTACGGCGACGTTGCGCTCGGCGTCGAGTGTGCGCTGCCCGCGGCATTTTCACCCAGCCGCGGAACAATCCGGCGCTTTGCGGCGTTCCCACGCGCCATCCGCGCCGCCTTGCGGCGGTGTCGTTGCCGGAACACGCGATTCGCGCTGGCAGCACGGCGGCGCTGACGAACCGCGGCGGCGGCGGCGCCGGACAGGAAAGGAGGCCGGGGGATTGGTGCCGGCTGCCGCCGTCCGCTTCGGCACGCGCTTGCCTAAGCGCGGCGAAGCCGTTCAAATCGGTTCCCATGAGCACTCCACTTGCGTTGGTCATCGGCAACAAGAACTACTCGTCCTGGTCGATGCGGCCGTGGGTCGCGTTGCGCGCGGCCCAGGTTCGGCTTCAGGAGCGGCAGTTGAAGTTCGAGTCGCAGGATTGGGCTGCACACATCGGCAAGCTCTCGCCCTCGGGCCTGGTGCCGGTGCTCTGGGAGGGAGAGCCCGGCGCCGGTTTTCCGACTTGGGACACGCTTGCGATCATCGAGCGCGCGCACGAGCTTTTTCCAGCGCAGGGCATCTGGCCTGAGGAGGCGCAGGCGCGTGCCCGGGCGCGCTCGATTTGCGCCGAGATGCACGGTGGCTTTCGCGCCCTGCGCGGCGCCATGCCGATGAATATCCGCGGCCGCTATCCGGGCAAGGGCATGAACCCGGAGGTGGCGAGGGACATCGCCCGCGTCAGCGCACTTTGGAAGGGCGCGCGTCGCCAATACGGCCGGGCCGGCCCTTACCTGTTCGGTGCCTTCTCGGCCGCGGATGCCTACTATGCTCCGGTCGCGACGCGCTTCGTGACCTATGACGTGGCCCTCGCCGGAGGGGCGAAGGAGTACCAGCTTGCGTTGCTGGAGGCACCAGCCGTACGCGAGTGGTGCGCCGCTGCGGTTCAGGAAACCGAATTTGTGGCCGCCGACGAGCCGTACGCGGCGGCGCCATGAGAACGACGCTGGGGCCACTGGCTGGGATTCGGATCCTGGAGTTCGAGGCGATCGGACCGGGACCGTTTTGCGGCATGATGCTCGCGGACATGGGGGCCGATGTCCTGCTCGTCGATCGCCCCGACGACCCAAGGCTGGGCCTGGGCCGAGACCGTTGGTTCGACGTCATGCTGCGCGGCCGGCGCTCGGTAACGCTCGATCTGAAGTCGAAGGGCGGCGTCGAAGCGGCGCTGCTGATGGCTTCGCGTGCCGACGCGCTGATCGAGGGATTCCGGCCGGGCGTCATGGAACGGCTCGGTCTCGGGCCCGATGCGCTCGCGGCGCGCAACCCGAAGCTGGTTTATGGCCGCATGACGGGTTGGGGACAGGACGGACCGCTTGCGGCGCGCGCCGGCCACGACATCAACTACATTGCCCTGACCGGGGTGCTGCATGCGATCGGCCGCGCCGGCGGCGCGCCGGTTCCGCCGTTGAACCTGATAGGCGACTTCGGCGGCGGTGGCATGTTGCTCGCGTTCGGCATTGCCTGCGCGCTGGTGGAGGCGCAGCGCTCGGGCCGGGGCCAGGTGGTGGATGCCGCGATGGTGGATGGCGCGTCGCTCCTGTCGACCATGTTCTGGGGGATGCTGGCCGGCAAACGCTGGAGCGAAGTGCGTGGCGAGAACCTGCTC
>MERE01000096.1 GCA_001771975.1 Betaproteobacteria bacterium RIFCSPLOWO2_02_FULL_68_150
GCGCTGCAGCAGCTGCTTGCGTTTCTCTATGCCGAGTGCTGCTCTCGCAGCAGCGCGGTCAACCCCAAGGCCATCCTCAAGGCCGGCAAATAGGAGACAACATGGACACGAGCGATATCAAGGGCGCAGTGAGGGACAGGTACGCGCGCGCTGCGCTGAGCGTCGCCGCAGGCGCCAGGGGCAGTTGCTGCAGCGGTCGCAGCGATTGCGCCGATCCGATCACGAGCAACCTCTACCAGGGCGTGCAGGTGGACCAGCTGCCGGAGAAGGCGGTGCTCGCTTCGCTCGGCTGCGGCAATCCGACCGCGCTGGCCGAGCTCAAGCCCGGCGAGACGGTGCTCGACCTCGGCTCCGGCGGCGGCATCGACGTGCTCCTGTCGGCCAGACGCGTCGGCCCGAGCGGCAAGGCCTATGGTCTCGACATGACCGATGAGATGCTCGCGCTGGCCAGGGAAAACCAAAGCAAGGCCGGGCTCGAGAACGTCGAATTCCTGAAGGGTGAGATCGAGCATATCCCGCTGCCGGACGATTCGGTCGACGTGATCATCTCGAACTGCGTCATCAACCTGTCGGCGGACAAGGGCCAGGTGCTGCGCGAAGCCTTCCGCGTTCTCAAGCCCGGCGGTCGCTTTGCCGTATCCGACGTCGTGACGCGCGGCGAAGTGCCCGCCGAGATCCGCAAGAGCGTGCTGCTCTGGGTCGGCTGCGTGGCCGGCGCACTCGACGAGGCCGAATACCGCGCCAAGCTCGTGTCGGCCGGCTTCGAAGCGGTGGACATCGAGCCTACGCGCATCTACCGGGTCGAGGACGCGCAGGGCTTTCTCGACGCCCAGGGGATCGATGCCCGCGCGATCGCGCCGCAGGTGGACGGCAAGTTCATGAGCGCGTTCATCCGCGCCACCAAGCCCGCCTAGCGGACCGGGATCGGCAGCAGGAAATCGCCGCGCGCGACGTTGAGAGCGGGCGGCCCCGGCGCCGCCTGCGCTCGGATCAGGCGCCGGCGGCGAGGAGGGTCATCGCGAGCGCGTTCGCCGCCGTCAGCGTCCAGCCGACCTGCTTGAGCCGTTTCGGAGAAACGGCAAGGTGGTTCAGGATGACCACGCCCGCGAGCGGCAGACATGCCGCCAAGGCGACCGCGCGCCAGTCCGGGAGCATTGTCCCGAGGGCTATGGCACCGGCGAGCGCCAGCCGCGCCGACCAGGTGGCCGCCGGAATGGTCCAGGGTCTGAGCCCGCTGCGCCGTGCCTTGATGGCATGCACGCAGAGCGTGGCGACCACGGTGGTTGCAAACCACATCCCTGACGGCCCCCAGAGGAGGGTTCCCGTGACGCCGCCCGCAGCGGCGACCGGCAGGTGCATCGAGGAGAAGGCGGCGGCGGCGACTACCTCTCCCGGCAGCGTCTTGAGGTTTTTTGCGAGCACGACCGGCACAAGACCTGCGGCGAAGACCGCCGGGACCAGCGCAAGAGCGCGCGCGGCCGGCGGCGCGAGCCAGAGCGCCGCGAGTCCCGCTGCACCGCCCAGCGTGGCGTACAGCGCGAGATGGCGCTGCGCCGGCGCGGCCAATTCGTGCTGCACTCGTTTGCCGCGCACGCCGAGGAGCAATACCAGCGGCTCGTTGGCGAAAAAGAGCAACACCGCGGCGGCGGCGAAAAGACAGGACGAAGCACCGGGCGAGCCGAGCACGAGGCCGCTGAGCAGTGGAAATCCCAGCTCGGCATAGGCTCCGTGCTCGCGCGGAAAAAAGCGCCTGTCCATGGCAGCGCCTACGTTACCCATTCCGGCCAATCGTGCAACCCGCGGCGTCAAGCATTTCGACCGTGGCAAGCGCCTTGCGTCACTCGCGGCTGCGGTTCATCCGCCGCCAGAGCGGTTCACACCGCGGCTGCGGCGGTTCGTCGCAATCCGCTGGCGTGGGCCAGGACGCACCCCTAAAGTGCTCGCCATGAATCGCACCTGCACCGGGAGAACGACGATGAATGCCAGGCACTTGATCGTGACGCTCGCGCTCCTTTTCGCCGCCGGCGCGACCGTTGCGGCGCTCAAGCACGGGCCGGTCGAAACGCCGCGTGCGGCTGGCGCCGCCGAATGCGCCGAAACCGCCGCGCCGGAGATTCCCCGCGTGGTGATCACCGCGCGCCGGGGGCATGCCGACGCGGCCGAAGCCCCCATCGCGCGCGTCGTAGTCACCGCGCGGCGCAACCAAACCGGTCCCGCCATCGCTGCCGCAAGCAACTAGGCCGGCAGTCGCGGCGGCGCGGCGCCGATCGGGTGGACGCGCGCCGCTCGAATACCCACAACTTTGCCCATGTCTTGCATTGCTATACTGAATTGTCAGCCCGTCGCACGTCGACGGCCCTGCAACGGAGTTCAGTCATGGCCCGCATGGTCAAGTGCATCAAGCTCGGGCGCGAGGCCGAGGCGCTCGATTTCCCGCCCTATCCGGGCGAACTCGGCAAGCGCATCTTCGACAACGTCTCGAAGGAGGCGTGGCGGCAATGGCTCGAGCATCAGAAGATGCTGGTGAACGAGAACCGCCTCAACCTCGCCGACAAGAAGGCGCGCGACTACCTCGCGCAGCAGATGGAAGGCCATTTCTTCGGCGGCGGCGCCGAAGTAGCGGCCGGATTCGTTCCGCCCTCGCAGAAGTAGGCGCGAAATCCCTCTGGCGGGCCCGCTCACGGTAGTCCTCGTCAGCCCCTACGAGCTGGGGCGGCAGCCGTTCGCGCTGGCCGAGCCCGCCGCGTGGCTCAAACGCGAGGGCTGCGCGGTGAAATGCCTGGACCTTTCGCTGGAGCGGCTCGACTCGCCAATTCTGCAGCACGCGGATCTGGTGGCGATTCATGTGGGCATGCATACCGCTGCGCGCATCGCGATCGAGGCACTGCCTCGCATCAGGCAGCTCGCCCCCAAGGCCCATCTGTGCGTCTACGGCCTGTACGCCCCCATGAACGAGACGCTGCTGCGCGCACTGGGCGTGGCCACCGTATTGGGCGGGGAAGTGGAGGCGGCACTGCTATCGCTTTGTCGGAGGCTCCGCCTGCCGGCAAGCGCATCGACCCAGAGCGAACCCGTCATCAGTCTCGCGCGGCTGCCGTTCTTCGTGCCGGACCGCAGCGGACTGCCGGAGCTTTCGCGCTACGCTCACCTGGTGCTGCCCGACGGCTCGAGGCGCGTCGCCGGGTTTGCCGAAGGCAGCCGGGGCTGCAAGCACCGGTGCCGGCACTGTCCCGTGGTCCCGGTGTACCAGGGGAAGTTTCGCATCGTTCCCGTCGACCGGGTGATGGACGACATCCGGCAACAGGTCAGCCAAGGGGCAGCGCACATCTCTTTCGGCGATCCGGACTTCTTCAACGGTCCGACTCACGGGCTGCGGCTCGCGCGCTCGATGCACCAAGCTTTCCCGGAGCTGACCTTCGACGCCACGATCAAGATCCAGCACCTCATCGATCACGCCGACCTGCTGCCCGAGTTGCGTGCCTGCGGGTGCCTGTTCATCACCTCCGCGGTCGAAGCGGTGGACGACGACATCCTCGGCCTTCTCGACAAGCACCACAGCAGCGGCGATTTCGACCGCGCGGTGGCGCTCACCCGCGAGGCCGGCATCGCGCTCGCGCCGACCTTCGTGGCATTCACGCCCTGGACGACATTGGAGGGCTACCTCGCGCTACTCGAGCGGCTCGTCAAGCTGCAGCTCGTGGAGTGCGTGCCCCCCGTGCAGCTCATCATCCGGCTGCTCGTGCCCGAAGGATCGTTGCTGCTCGAGCTGCCCGGTTTCAGGGAAAAACTGATGCCCTTCGACCCCGGGTCGCTCGGCTATCCCTGGCGTCATTGCGATCGCCGGGTGGACCGGCTGCAGCAGGAGCTGCAAGCGCTCGTGGCGCGTTGCGAGCAGGAAAAACTTGCGCGCCGCGAAACGTTCGGCGCGATCTGGCGCATGGCCCATGAAGCTGCCGCACGCAGCGCACCAGACCTGCCGCCGGATCTGGGATCGCCGATCCACCGCCTGTCGGAGCCGTGGTACTGCTGCGCCGAGCCCACCGATCAGCAGCTGCAGGCTTTCTGACCCGGCCAGGCGATGAAGCGGGTTCTGCTGCTCCTGCCGACTACCAGCTACCGCAACAGCGATTTTCTTGCGGCGGCGGCAAAGCTCGGCGTCGAAATCGTGGCGGCTGCCAACTACTGCCATCGACTGGCGCCCGCCTGGGGCTTCGCTCCGATCATGGCGCTGCATTTCGACCGGCCGGAGCAGGCAGCCGAGACGGTGCTGCGCGAGATCGACAGCCGCCCCGACGCCGTGCTGGCGGTGGACGATTCGGGCGTCGAGCTGGCGGCACTACTCTCGGAACGCCTCGGCCTGTCCGCAAATCCGGCCCACGCTGTGCGCTGCATGCGCGACAAACTGGCGTTTCGCCGGCTGCTGCAGGAAGGCGCGTTTGCGTGTCCCGCCTTCCGGCACTTGCCGGAGGGGGAAGACCCCCGTGCTGCGCTACTGACCTTTCCGGTGGTGGTGAAGGCGCGGCGCCTGTCGGGGAGCCGCGGCGTGGTGCGTGCCGACAATGCCGAGGCGCTGGCGCGGGCGGTGAACCGGGTGCGCGCGATTCAGTCGCTCGCCGATCGCGATGCCGAGGCGCTCGGCCTTGTGATCGAGGATTTCATTCCCGGACGCGAGTATGCGCTGGAAGGTCTCCTGGAGCGCGGAACGCTCACCACGCTCGCGCTATTCGACAAGCCCGATCCGCTCGACGGGCCGTATTTCGAGGAAACGCTTTACGTCACGCCCTCACGCCTTCCGGGCGAGGTGCAGGATCAAATCCGCGAGGTGGTGGTTCGCGTCTGTCGCCATGCGGGACTCACCGACGGGCCGGTTCACGCCGAAATGCGGATCAATGATCGCGGGATCTGGCTGCTGGAGATTGCGGCGCGCTCGATCGGCGGACTGTGCGGGAGGGTGCTCACCCATGTCCTGGGGATGAGCCTCGAGGAGCTGATCCTGCGCCACGCGGTGGGCGAGCCGATTGCGCTGGCACGCAATTCAGGTGCCGCCGGAGTCATGATGATCCCGATTCCACGGCGCGGCATCTTCCACGGGCTCGAAGGCCTCGAGGCCGCTCGGTCGGTGCCGGCTATCGCCGGCGTCACGATCACGGCGGAAGCGGGCCAGATCGTTGCGCCGCCGCCGGAAGGGGCGAGTTACCTGGGGTTCATCTTCGCCCGCGCGGCGCGTCCCGAAGAAGCCGAGGACGCGCTGCGCAGCGCGCATCGCCGGCTGCGCTTCGATATCCGTTCGGAGTATCCCGCGAAGGCGGCGACCACCGCCGCGAGGACGTGAAGCTCGAGCCGCGGGACCTGAAGCAAATCAGCGCCCGCACGCTCGAGCATTACGACCGGCGCGCCGAGGAGTTCTGGGAAGGCACCCGCAGTCACGACGTCAGCCAGAACATCGAAGCGCTCCTGCAGGCAATCGAGGGTGAGCCGCCGTTCGCGATCCTCGATTTCGGCTGCGGGCCGGGACGCGACCTCAGCGCGTTCGCCGCACTCGGCCACCGCGCCACCGGTCTGGAAGGCGCCGAACGCCTCGCCGCCATGGCGCGCGCGCACAGCGGCTGCGAAGTGTGGCAGCAGGATTTCCTCGATCTCGATCTGCCGGATCGGCAGTTCGACGGCGTGTTCGCCAACGCCGCGCTGT
>MERE01000097.1:0-594 GCA_001771975.1 Betaproteobacteria bacterium RIFCSPLOWO2_02_FULL_68_150
GAGACGGTGATCGCGAAGGCGAAGGGGTTTCGCGGCTACAAGGTGAACAAGGGCGTCGAGTCGCCCGAGCGCTACATCCTGATGGTGTTCTGGGAAACGCTCGTTCCGATGCCCGGACACCGAAGCGCTGTTTGCAGGCCGACGCGTCGCGCGGTTCCGCAATATCGAGCGTGTGGCTACTCGCAAGCTCGAGATGCTCGATGACGCCACGGAGCTGCGGGATCTGCGCGCACCGCCGGCAAATCGGCTCGAAGCGTTGAAGAGCGATCGCGCCGGGCAGCACGGCATCCGCATCAACGACCAATGGCGGTTGTGCTTCGTCTGGACCGCGGCCGGGCCGGAGCAGGTGCAGATCGTGGACTATCACTGAAAGGACGATGCCGTGAACAAGATGCGACCGATCCATCCTGGCGAGGTGCTGCGCGAGGAGTTCCTTGAGCCCCTCGGCTTGAGCGCCCATGCGCTTGCACAGGCGCTGCGCGTGCCGGCGCCGCGCGTAAACGACCTGGTGCGCGAACGGCGCGGCGTCACGCCGGACACGGCGCTGCGGCTCGCGCGCTACTTCGACACCTCGCCGCAGTTCTGGCTCAATCT
>MERE01000097.1:603-982 GCA_001771975.1 Betaproteobacteria bacterium RIFCSPLOWO2_02_FULL_68_150
TGGCTCAATCTGCAGGCGAGTTACGACCTCAAGATCGCCTTCCGCGAAGCGGGCAAGCGGATCGCGCGTGAGGTCGAGCCGCGCGCGGCGTAGAAAGCGTTGCCGCTGTAGCGGTCATGTGCGATTGCGAGGGATAGGCCTTGAGCGTTACTGACCTCAAGCAGCGCCTGACGGCGATCCTGGCTGCGGACGCAGCGGGGTACTCACGCCTGATGGCGGCGGACGAGCGTGCGACAGTGGCTGCGCTGGATGCCGCGAGAGCCGTGTTTCGAAGCAAGATCGAGGTCAATCAAGGCCGCGTCATCGACAGAAGCGGCCGGGCAAGATCCGGCTCGCCCCGGTGAAGCGACGCTTCGACTACCCGCTGATCGTCAGCGCG
>MERE01000097.1:991-2064 GCA_001771975.1 Betaproteobacteria bacterium RIFCSPLOWO2_02_FULL_68_150
GTCAGCGCGTAGCGCGGAGGATCGACGCGTGGGACGACTCGCGGGATTCCGCTATCGCGAAGTCGTGAAGCGACTGAAAAAGGCCGGCATGCAGTTCGACCGCCAGGCGCGCGGCTCGCACGAGATCTGGTTCAACCCGGTCGCGGACCGTTACACCACCATTCCGAATCACCCAAGGTGACATGCCGGAGGGAACGCTCAGCGCAATCCTGCGGCAGGCCGGGATTTCGCCGGAGGAATTCTTGCGGCGGAAGTGAGTTGCGGTAGTGCGCCTGAAATTCCTGGGTGCGCAGGATCAAGCGGGCCTGAGCCGCTCCCATGCGCGCATCGTGCGCTGTGCGCGCGCACCGCCGGCCACGCCGAGCAATTCCCGATCACGCGTCCAGCGTTCGCGCGCTGGATCACCCGCCGCCAAGCTCCAGAATGACTCCGACTCGCCAACGAGCGTCGCAGTCCACGTCAAGCTCCCGGCGAGCGCCACGTGCGCTGCGGGTGCACTTGCATCCTCGCCTGCGAGCGCGCGCAAGGCGTGCAGCGCCGCCAGTGCACGCTCGATCCACGCTACGGGCCACGCAAGGCGCCGCGCCTCCCGTACCAGGTACGCCACCACGGCGGCGTTGACGTGCAGGTCCTCCACGGTGCGAAAGCGCTTCACGTAGTCGTCGTAGCCGTCGCCCGGGAGGAGTGCGTCGCCAGCGAGACGCACATTCTCGAAGCGCAACTGCGCGTGCGGCACCTCGGGCACGAAGCGCGTCGCGGGCATCGGCTGCACCGTCACTCCGGGAGCATCGGATGCAACACGCGCGACGCGGATCACGGCGCGCTCGCCCGAGGCCGCGGCGTCGCGCGCGGCGACGAAAAACAGCGCGTCCTCAGGACCCAGCGTGGTCCAGCGCTTGGTGCCGTTCAGCAGCCAGCCGTTGCCGTGCCGGCGAAGCGAGCACTGGATCGCCTTCGGGCTGTTGCCGTCCGCCTCCGTAACGCAGAGCGCAGCGATGCGGTCCTCCGGCGCACCGGGAAACAGCGCGTGCAGCGCGGCCTGATAACCCGATGCAAACGCCCAGCCGACGCGA
>MERE01000097.1:2139-7808 GCA_001771975.1 Betaproteobacteria bacterium RIFCSPLOWO2_02_FULL_68_150
TAATGCGCGCCTCAGGCGAGCGCGGTGGGCTGCGGCAACGCGCGCTCCAGGCGCTGGCCGCCGGTGAAGACGAGGTAATGCCGGCCGCTCGCGCGCCCGAGCATGGTGAGGCCCACGCGTTGCGCGACCTCATAACCCATCTGGGTGAGCCCCGAGCGCGAAACCAGGAACGGGATCTGCATCTGCGCACACTTGATCACCATCTCGGAGGTGAGCCGCCCCGTGGTGTAGAAGATCTTGTCGGAGCCGTCGATGGCGTCGAGCCACATGCGTCCGGCGATCGCGTCGACCGCGTTGTGGCGGCCGACGTCCTCGACGAACATCAGGATTTCCGCGGACGCCGCGCCGCTCGCGCAGGCGAGCGCGCAGCCGTGCACCGCTCCCGACTGTTTGTAGATGGTTTCATGGCGGCGCACCTTTTCGATCAGGTCGAACAGCTGCGCATCCGCGAGACGCACGTCGTCGCGCAGCTTGACGCGCTCGATCTCCTCCATCAGGTTGCCGAACATCGTGCCCTGGCCGCAGCCGCTGGTGACGGTGCGCCGGCTCATCTTCTGCTTCAGGCCGCGCACGGAACGCCTGCGCGTGGTGACGGCCGCGGAATCGGTGTCCCAATCCACCTGCACCGCGGCGATCGCGTCGATCGAATCGACCAGCCGCTGGTTGCGCAGGTAGCCCAGCACCAGCGCTTCGGGCGCGTGGCCGAGCGTCATGAGCGTCACGATCTCGCGCTTGTCGAGATAGATCGTGAGCGGATGCTCGCCCGCGATCGAGGTCGGCACCATCTCGCCGCGCTCGTTGATCGCCTCGACCTCGAAGGTCGCCGGGCGGGCGGCGTCGGTCAGCAGCGGGCGGGAGGCTTTAGCCACCGATATAGGACATCTCTACCTTGCGCAGGCGCGCGGTCTCCGCGGTGCGGATCTCGGAATAGCGGTCGCTGCGGCCGTTCCAGAGCGCCGCGATGCGGTCGCGGATCGCCTCGTCGGAGCCGCCGCCGCGCAGCAGGGCTTTCAGGTCGTGGCCGGCGCTCGCAAAAAGGCACGTGAAGAGCGCGCCTTCGGTCGACAGGCGGATGCGATTGCAATCGCGGCAAAAGGCCTGCGTCACCGAGGAGATGACGCCGATTTCGCCGGCGCCGTCGCGGTAGCGCCAGCGCGCCGCGACTTCGCCGGCGTACTGCGGGTCGAGCGACTCGAGCGGAAAGTGCGCGTTGATGCGCGCGAGCACCTCGGCCGAGGGCACGACGTCGTCCATGCGCCAGCCGTTGGTCGAGCCGACGTCCATGTACTCGATGAAGCGCACGACGTGGCCGCTGCCGCGAAAGTGGCGCGCCAGGTCGACGATCTGGTGATCGTTCATCGCGCGCTTCACCACCATGTTGATCTTGACCGGAGCAAGCCCGGCGGCGGCAGCGGCGGCGATGCCCTCGAGCACCGTGGTGACCGCCACGTCGGCGTCGTTCATCCTGCGGAAGGTGGCGTCGTCGAGCGAGTCGAGGCTCACCGTGACGCGCTGCAGGCCCGCCTCGCGCAGCTTGGGCGCCTGGCGCGCGAGCAAAGACCCGTTCGTGGTCAGCGTCAGGTCGGCGCCGAGCGGCGCGAGCAGCGCGACCAGTTTGTGCAGGTCCTTGCGCACCAGCGGCTCGCCGCCGGTGAGGCGGATCTTCTTCACCCCCAGGCCGACAAAGATGCGCGCCGTGCGCGCGATCTCCTCGAAGCTGAGGATCGCAGAATGCGGCAGGAAGGCATGGTTGGCGTCGAACACTTCGCGCGGCATGCAGTAGACGCAGCGGAAGTTGCAGCGGTCCGTGACCGAGATGCGCAGGTCGCGCAGCGGCCGCGCCAGCGCGTCGCGCGGCGGCGTGCCGTCCCAGGGCGGCGCCGCGGCCGCGGCCCCGCTCTCGAGACGAATCGGAATAACCTTTTCGATCATGATGACTTGCGCCCCAAAATCATAGCAGAGGGTATAGTTGCCGGAATGGAAAAACCGAGCTTTCCGGTCGCCGTCGTCATGCAGCGCCGCCTTACATCGAACCGCTGGCAGGCGCAAGTCTGGGAGCCGCACGGCGTGCTTTCCGGGCACGTCGGCGGCGGCGAGCCGGAGATGCTGGTCGATCGCGAAGGCGTGCAGCAGTGGCTGCACCCGGGCTTTACGCTGCGCCTGTACCGCGACGAGGCCGAGGGCTACTACCTCAACGTCTCTTCGGGCAGCCCGCGCGTGTTCGTGCTGTGGCAGATGGACGGCGAGCGTGGCGTGCCGCTCGAGGTGACCGTGAGCTACAACGAGGGCGGGCGCTGGCTCGACGGCGGCCAGTCGGTGGACAGCGTGGCGATGCCGCAGGAGCTGTTCGCGTGGGTCGGCGAGTACGTCGAGCAGAACTACCGTCCCGAGCCGAGGAAACGGATCAAGCCGCGCTCGTTCATGCATCCGAAGGACCGCGCCGCGCAATGAGCGAGGAGCAGGAACGCTTTCTGCAGCGCTGGTCGCGCCGCAAGGTCGAGGCGCGTGAAGCGCCGCCGGCTGCGGCAGAGGTGCCGGAACCGGCAGCGGCGCTGCCTGCCGCAGATGCCGGCGCGCCGTTGCCGCTGCCGTGCGTGGAACAACTCACGCCCGAATCCGACTTCAGGCCGTTCATGGATGCGCGGGTCGAGCCGGCGACGCGGCGCGCGGCGCTGAAGCGGCTGTTTGCGGATGCGCACTTCAATGTCCCCGATTCGTTCGAAGCCTACGCGGAGGACTACACGGGCGGCGAGACGATTCCGGAGGAGATGCTGAAGACGCTCAATCAGGCGCGCAGGATTGCGTTCGACGAGCCCGTCGCGCAGGCCGCAACCGAACCGCGCGCGGATGCACCCACGGAACTCGAGGATGGCGCCGGCAAACAAGACGTTTAAGGTTTGCAGCTGCAACGGCACCATCGCGCTCGACGCGAAACGGCTTGCCGCGGCGCTCGGTGGGGGGCAGCCGCTGAGAATCCACACCGAACTGTGCCGCAAGGAGGCGAGCGCGTTCCAGGCTGCGCTGGCCGATCCCGACGTGATCGTCGCGTGCACGCAGGAAGCGCCGCTGTTCGCCGAACTGGCTGAGTCCGCGCAATCCAACGCGCGTCTCGGTTTCGCCAATATCCGCGAATTCGCGGGCTGGTCCGCCGAGGGCAGCGCGGCGACGCCGAAAATCGCGGCGCTGCTTGCTGCGGCCGCGTTGCCGGAACCGGAACCGGTGCCGGCCGTGGCATTCAAATCGGGCGGACAGCTGCTCGTGATCGGTCCGTCGGAGGCTGCGATTGCCTGGGCCGAGCGGCTGGCCGGCTCGCTTGAAGTGAGCGTGCTGCTGACTTCGGCGAACCGCGGCGAACTGCCGGCGGCGCGCGATTTCCCTGTCTGGTCGGGGCGTGTGTTGCGCCTGACGGGCTGGCTGGGGGCGTTCGAGCTCGAGTGGCGCCAGGAAAACCCGATCGACCTCGAGCTTTGCACGCGCTGCAACGCCTGCGTGCGCGCCTGCCCGGAGCAGGCGATCGACTTCAGCTACCAGATCGATCTCGCGAAGTGCAAGGCGCATCGCGCCTGCGTGAAGGCGTGCGGCGCGGTCGGCGCGATCGATTTCGCGCGGGCAGCGGAGCCGAGAACCGAACGCTTCGACCTGGTGCTCGATCTGCAGCGCGAACCGGTCCTCAAGCTTCACGGGCTGCCGCAGGGCTATCTCGCGCCGGGTGCCGATCCTCTCGAACAGGCGCTCGCGGCGCAGAGACTGACAGCCCTGGTCGGGGAGTTCGAGAAGCCGCGCTTCGTGCAGTACCGCGAGCGCATCTGCGCGCACGCGCGCTCGGGGATCACGGGCTGCAGCCGCTGCCTGGAGGTCTGCTCCACGCAGGCGATCGCGGCGGACGGCGATCACGTCAAGGTGGAGTCGCACCTTTGCTCGGGCTGCGGCGGCTGCACTACCGTCTGCCCGTCGGGTGCGCTGACCTATGTCTACCCGAGCGTAGCCGATGTCGGCGTCCGGCTGAAGACGCTGTTGTCGACTTATCGCGAGGCGGGCGGCGAGGATGCCTGCATCGTGTTCCATGACGCCGAGGGCGGGCGCGCTGCCATGCTCGCGCTCGGCCGGCGCGGCAAGGGGCTGCCCGCGAAAGCGATCCCGGTCGAGTGCCACCATGTGGCTTCGGTAGGGATCGACACCTTGCTGGGCGCGATCTGTTATGGCGCGAGCCGGGTGCTGGTGCTCGCCACGGAAGACGTTGCAGCGGAGTATGCGCAAGCGCTGCGCGAACAGATGCGCCTCGCCAACATCGTGCTGGGTGCCCTCGGCTTCGAGGGCCGGCATAGCGAGCTGATCGATGCCGCGACCCTCGAGCAAAGTCTCTGGCAGCAACCGGCTGCGGCCAAGGCTGCCGCGACTGCGGTATTCAATCTGTCGCCGGAAAAGCGCACGTCGCTCGATTTCGAGCTGGATCACCTGGCGAAGCACGCGCCGGCGCCGAAGGACCTGATCGAATTGCCTTCCGGCGCGCCGTTCGGCACGCTCGCGGTCGACAGGGCGAAGTGCACTCTGTGCAAGGCCTGCATCGGCGCCTGTCCGGAATCGGCGCTGCTCGACTCGCCGGATGCGCCGCGCCTGCGCATCGTCGAGCGCAACTGCGTGCAGTGCGGCCTGTGCGCCAAGACCTGCCCCGAGGATGCGATCCGCCTCGTGCCCCGCTTGCTGCTCACCGCGCAGGCGCGCGAGGCCGTGACGCTGAACGAGGCCGAGCCGTTCAACTGCGTGCGCTGCGGCAAGCCCTTCGGCACCAAACCGATGGTCGAGGCGATGCTCGCCAAGATCGGCGGCCACGCCATGTTTGCCGGTGCCGGAGTGAGGCGGCTGCAGATGTGCGGCGATTGCCGCGTGGTGGACATGATGGACGCGAAGAACGAAGCGTCGATTTTCGATTTTCCCGGCACGAAATGACGCTGCCGCTGGCGCCGGAAGACGAGGCGCGCGCCAATCTGTATGGGCTGCTCGCGCAGCTGTTCTATGCGCCGCCGGAGGGCGAGTTGCTGCGGCTGCTCGCGCGCGGCGATGCGGTTGTCGCGGAGGCGGCCGCGAGCGCGCTCGCCGAGGCGTGGCAGGCGTTGGCGCAGAGCGCCTCCGGCGCCCGGCCGGATGCAGTGCGCGAGGAGTACGAACTGCTGTTCGTAGGCACGGGCAGGGCCGAAATCACGCTCTACACCGGGGCCTACACTCTGCAAGGCGTGCTCGACAATCCCCTCGTGCAATTGAGGGATTTTCTCTTGGCGCATGGACTCGCGCGCCGGCATGCGGTTCACGAACCGGAAGACCACATTGCTGCGCTGTGCGAAGTGATGCGCCATCTCATCGTGCGAAGCGATGCGGCAGCGCAGCGAGAGTTCTTTCAGGGCTACCTCGCGCAGGCGGGGCCCGTCTTGTGCGACGCAATATCGAATCATCCGAAGGCCGGCTTCTATCGCCACGCCGCGCGCCTGGCACGAACCTTCTTCGAACTCGAGCACGCCGCGATTGAGATGGAATAGAATCTTCGCGCAGTGGTTCACCGAGAAGCGGCGCGCGCGGAATGGCTCACCGGCGCGCAACGACAAAGAGGAGGCCCTATGAGCGAGCGAATTCGGCGCCTTTCGCGGCGCAATTTCCTTTTGACTCTTGGCGCGGGC
>MERE01000098.1 GCA_001771975.1 Betaproteobacteria bacterium RIFCSPLOWO2_02_FULL_68_150
CCCTTCGGAGTTGGGCGTGTTTTCATTTGCAGGGATTATCCGGCGCTCTCATCTTAATCATTCTTGACGCCGGTCAATCCCTTCCCGCAACATGGGGTTGGCCAAGACGTCGCAGTAGTTTCAGAGTTTCTGGACGATGCGCGCCGTTCGTCCGGTCATTTTTCGCCGATTGGCAACGCACGCACGCGGATGCGCGCATCGTCGAATACCACCACCGCTCCCTTGTCCAGGGACTCCGCCACGGCTGGCAGATTCGCCGCAAGCAACGCGACCTGCCTCCCGGGGCGGCGGCCGGTTCCGCGCCGGAACAGAACCAGCGACGGTTTCGATTCGCCTCTCAGCGCGAGCAGAGTCCCGAAATCGGTGTCAGCGGAAATGATGTTCCGGTCTTCCCGAGCCGCTCTCGCGAAGATGACCTCGTCGGCAGCTTTCTGAAGCCCGTAATCCCGAACGTGCACTGCGTCGTGTCCCGCCTTACGCAGCCCCTCCGCTACCTCGGGTGAGAGCGCGTTGTCGACCAAAAACTTCACGGTGCCGCGAGCGGTAGTTCGCGTTCGCGCACCGCTTCAGCGGCGTATTGCAAGGCTTCGTGAATGTCGGCGAGCGCGAGATCCGGATAGGCCTTGAGAATCTCGGCCTCGGACATGCCGTCCGCCACCATGCCGACCACGGTGGCCACGGGAACGCGCAGCCCGCGGATGCACGGCGCCCCTCCCATCTGCTGGGGATTCACGGTGATGCGGGTGAATTTCATGACACGGGCTCCCGGGTGCAGGGCTTCGGGTTCAATTCTACCTCCGCGGAACGCGCACCACGTCCGGATGCGCGGCTGGGCGAAGCGCCTCGGCCGGCGTGGCGCGTCAGCGGGCAGAAAACAGGCGCAGTTCGTTTCCGACAGACGCGATCGCGGCGAAGTCCCGGTCGTCCTCCAGCAGGATCAGCCCGTGCTCGATCGCGATCTGCGCGATCAGGCAATCGTTGCTGCTGCGGGGCGTCCTGCCGGAACGCCGGCAGGACTGGTACAACCGCGCGGCCGCAATGTGCGTCTCGAGCGAGTCGGCGGGCGCATAGCAGCACAAGCCCGAAAAGCACTTGCGCCACTTCTCGAAGCGCTCGTCCGAATCGGCCCCCTGCAGGATCTCCTGCACGATGATCGGCGCCACGCCGACGATCTCGTCCCCCGCGAGCAGCCCTCTGAGCGCAGCCACCTGCCGCGTCGCGGTGCCGCGCAGGTAGTCCACCCAGACCGAGGTGTCCACGAGATACATCAGGCGGTGGAGCGCGTCCGCTTGTAGTCGTAGTCCTCGCGCACCCCGCCCGAGCCGTGGAGGTCGAGGAGCTTGCGCTGCCGGCCGCTTTGCACGAAACGCCGCAGCGCGACATCCACCGCCTCGCGCATCGTGCGCACATTCGCGAGCCGCATGGCTTCCCTGACCAGCTTGTCGTCGAGCACGATATTGGTTCTCACGATACACCTCCGGATGTGTATCAAGGTAGTCTAGCACCACGGCGGCCCGGAGCTCAAGCGCACGGCGCGGACGTGTACACTCGCGGCCACAATCACGATGACGAAATCTCCGCAGGAGATCAGCCCCGAGCGGCTGCTCGCGGTCGTCGCCGAAGTCGCGCGCGAGGCGCGCCCGAACGTGAAGCCGCACGTCGCGCTCGACAGCTCGCTGGAGAAGGAACTGGGCCTCGACAGCCTGGCGCGCGTCGAGCTGGTGCTGCGGCTGGAGCGCGAATTTTCCACCAGCTTGCCCGAGCAGGCGCTCGCCACCAGCGAGACGCCCCGCGACCTGCTGCGCTTTCTCCTGGGCAGCGCCGGGCATGCGCCGCAGGTCGCGGACACGAGCGTCACCAGCCTGGTGCAGGGCGAGGGCGTGCGGGCGCCGTCGGAAACCCAGGCACGGACGCTGACCGAGGCGCTCGCATACCACGTCGCGCGCCAACCAGACCGGCTGACCGTGTTCATGTACGAAGAGCACGCCGAGTTTTCGTTGAGCTATCGCGCGCTGTGGGACGGCGCGCTGAGCTATGCGGCGCGCCTCGCCGAAGCCGGCTTGCAGCCCGGGCAGATGGCCGCGATCATGCTTCCGACCTGCAAGGAGTACCTCTACTCGTTCTACGGCGTGCTGCTTGCGGGCGGCGTGCCGGTGCCGCTCTACCCCCCGGCGCGCTTGACGACGATCGAGGATCACATGACGCGTCACGTCGGCATCCTCAGGAACGCCGGCGCGGTCCTCATGATCACCGTCCCCGAGGCCAAGGCGCTCGCGTATTTGCTGCGTGCCCAGGTGGAGACGCTGCGCACGGTGCTGGTGCCCGCGGATCTCGAGGGCGGCGGCGCCGGCTTCTCGCCGGTGCACGGCAAGCCCCGCGACATCGGCTTCCTGCAGTACACCTCGGGCAGCACCGGCAATCCCAAGGGCGTGGTGCTGTCGCACGCCAATCTGATGGCCAATGTGCGCGCGATGGGCGCGGCGGTGAACGCCAATCCCGAGGACGTGTTCGTCAGCTGGCTGCCGCTCTACCACGACCTGGGTCTGATCGGCGCCAACTTCGCGACGCTGGTGCTGGGCTTCCCGGTGGTCCTGATGTCGCCGCTCGCTTTCCTGTCGCGGCCGGTGAGCTGGATGCGGGCCATCCACCGCCACCGCGGCACGATGTCGGGAGGCCCGAATTTTTCCTTCGAGCTTTGCCTGCGCCGCATTGCGGACGAAGACATGCAGGGGATCGACCTTTCGTGCTGGCGCTTCGCCTTCAACGCGGCCGAGCCGGTCAGCCCGGAGACCATCGTCGCGTTCGAACGGCGCTTCGGCCGGTACGGACTGCGCAAGAACTGCCTGTCGCCGTCCTATGGCCTGGCAGAGTCGTCGGTGGGCGTGGCGATCACCACGCCGGGTGTCGCGTGGCGCGCCGATCGTCTCGACCGCGATCGCTTCTCGCGCTCGGGCGAGGCGGTGATTGCGGCGCCCGGTGATCCCTCCCCGCTGATCGTGATCGGCTGCGGCACGCCGATCCCCGGGCATGACCTCCGGGTGGTCGACGCGGCGGGACTGGAATTGCCCGACCGGCAGGAGGGCTTGCTGCAGTTCCGCGGGCCCTCGTCGACCTCGGGCTACTACCGCAATCCGGAGGCGACGCGAACGCTGTTCGCCGGCGAGTGGCTCAATACCGGCGACCGCGCGTATCTCTCGGAAGGCGTGCTCTTCATTACCGGCCGCGAGAAGGACATCATCATCCGCGGCGGCCGCAACATCAGCCCCTACGAGTTGGAGCAGGCGGTCGGCGACCTGGCCGGCATCCGCCGCGGCTGCGTCGCCGTGTTCGGCAGCAAGGATGCGGCGACCGGCACCGAGCGCGTCGTGGTACTCGCCGAAATGCGCGACCCTGACGCCTCGCGCCACGACAGTTTGAAGCGCATGATCAACGAGTTCGCCGTAGAGCTGATCGGCTCGCCCGCCGACGACATCGTGCTGGCGCCGCCGGCGACCGTGCCGAAGACCTCGAGCGGCAAGATCCGGCGCGTCGCGGCGCGCGAGTTCTACGAGCGCGGCCCGGCTTCGGTCGGGCCGCAGGCGGTGTGGCTGCAGTTCCTGCGCCTGGTGCTGGCGGGCGCCGCGCCGCAACTGCGCCGCGGGCTGCGCGCCGCGGGCGGGGTGCTCTTCGCGCTGCGCGCCTACCTCGTCTTCGCTGCGCTGTTTCCCGTCGCCTTCCTCGCCGCGGCGCTCGCCCCGGTGCGCGCCTGCTGGAGCGCGGGCAGCAGCGTGTCGCGCTGGTTCCTGCAGCTCTCGGGTATCCCGGTGGTCGCGCGCGGACTCGAACACCTCGCGCTCGGCAAACCGGTGGTGCTGGCGGTCAATCACACCAGCTTTCTGGATGCGGTGGTGCTGCTGTCGCTGCTCGAATATCGGGGCTATGCCTTCGTCGCCAAGCGCGAGTTCGAGGGCAATTTTTTCATGCGCACGCTGCTGGCGGGTTTCGGCACCCGGTTCATCGAACGCTTCGATGTCGCGAAAAGTGCCGAGCATGCGGGCGAAATGGCGCGCGCCGCCGGGCAGGGCGCGTCGCTGATCGTGTTTCCGGAAGGCACGCTGAAGCGCATCACCGGCCTGATGCCCTTTCGCACCGGCGCCTTCCAGGCGGCGGCGCAGGCGGGCATCCCGGTGATACCGGTGGCGCTGCGCGGCGTGCGCTCGGTGCTGCGCGACGGCACCTGGTATCTGCGGCGCGCCGCGGTGGCGGTGACCGTGAGCGCGCCCATCGCGGCGAGGGGAGCCGACTGGAGCGCGGCGATCGAACTGCGCAACGCGGTGCGCGCGGAAATCCTCAAGGCCTGCGGTGAACCGGATCTCGCTCCAGCGGGCGCACCGCGCGACGCATCAGACGACCAGCCATAGCACCAGCAGTGCGCCTGCCGCGAGCACGATCCAGGTGACTGAGGTCCCGATCACCCGTGCAGGAAAGACGCCGGAATAGATTCCCAGGGCGTGCAACAGCCGCGCCGCCAGCAGCGCGAAACCGAACAGGTACACGACCCAGGGCTTGACGCCCAGCCACTCGACGCACCCCATCAGGGCCAGTGCCAGCGGCACGTACTCGATGAAATTGCCCTGGACACGAATGGCGCGACCCAAATCCGGATCGCCGCCGTCGAACAGATTGACCTTCTTCTTCGCGCGAAGCAGCGTGACGCGGATACTCACCGCGACCAGCATCAGCGCGAGCAGCGCGGCAAAAACCGCAGTGACCGGAATCGGAAAATTGGGCATGGCTCTCCTCTTTGAGCGCCAAGTGTAGCGCCCTTCGCCGCCTGTTACTTCAGGATCCTGAGCAGGTTGTGGTGCGCGTCGGTGAACGTCGGCAGCTCGGGCCGGTCCTCGATCGGCGTCACCGCCTCGGCGACCAGCGGCGTCTCGAGCAGCGCCCGGCTGCGCGTCACGATGACCTGGTCGGTGGAGGAATACCAGTAGTCGGCGCCGTCGCCATCGGGCGGCGAGTCCGACACCAGCATCGCCTCAAAGCCGAATTCCGCCGCGAGGCGCTTCACCACCGGCATCAGGTCGACGAAGCGGTTGGTCGCCTGGAACACGATCACGCCGTCGGGCCTGAGGTGCTTGACGTAGATCGCCATGGCCTCGCGCGTGATCAGGTGCATCGGGATCGAATCGCCGGAAAACGCGTCGATGCCGAGGACGTCGTAGCCGCGCGGTGTCTCCCGCTCGAGCGACAGACGCCCGTCGCCCATCACGACCGAGCTGGTCGCGGCGGTATGCCTGAGAAAGCTGAACTCGCGCGCCGCGATCTCGACCACCCGCGGGCTGATCTCGTAGAACACCAGGCGGTCGCCCGGGCGGCCGTAGGCGGCGATCACGCCCGCGCCGAGGCCGATGACGCCGATGTTGAGCGGCTGGCGCGGGCGCAGCTCGCGCAGCGCCCGGAACGTGCGCCCGTATCCCGTGGTCGGTCCGAAATAGTCGCTCGGCACGTTGCGCTGCTCGTCGCCCAGCAGCTGACCGCCGTGCATGATCGCGCCGTGGTACATGGCGCGGTAGGGCACCGGGCTGGCGTGATCGCGCGTGCGCACCACACCGTAGAAATCGCGTTCCATCACGCGCACCTTGTCGGTGTAGTCCGCGATGCCGCGTCCAACCAGTACCAGCGTCGCCGCCAGCACCGCGGCGCAGGCGATGCGCGCCGCGCCTTGCAGGCGCGCCGTGGCGAGCAGCGCGAGCAGCACCAGCGCGACACCGTGTTCGAAGTAGCCGTGGAGCGCGAGCGGCGCCACGATCGCCACCAGCACGGCGCCCGCCGCGCCGCCAAGCGAAAGCATGAGATAGAACCGGGTCAGGTGCCGCGGGTCGGGCTTGAGCAGCGCCAGCTCGCCATGGCACCACATGCAGGCGGCGAACAGACCGGCGAAGTAGACCGGCACCGCGATCCACAGGTCGAGCGAATTGAGGTACCAGGCCATCGCCGGCAGCAAAGCCGCCAGCGCGAGCTGGAACAGCCCGCGCCGGTACCAGCGCGGGTGGTCGAACGCGAGGATGAAACTGAGCAGGTACAGCGACAGCGGCAGCACCCAGAGAAACGGCACGCTGGCGACGTTCTGGGTGACGTGATTCGTGGTCGCGAGCAGCATCACCGAACCCATGCCCGAGAGCGCGAACCACGTCACCTGGGCCGACGCCGCGGGCGGCGCGCCGTGGACGCGCGCCGCGGCGGCAGCCGCCGGCAGCTCCTCGATCGAGCGCCAGGCGATGCCCGCGCACAGGGCAACGAGCACGGCGTACAGCACCGACCAGATCCAGCCGAGTTGCGGCAGCGTCAGGAACGGCTCGAAGGCGAGCGGAAATCCGAGCAGCGCCGTGAGCGAGGCGAAGTTCGAGAGGGCGAACAGGCGATACGGCACCGCCGACTGAAAACGCCGCCAATACCACGCCTGCAGCAGCGGCGTGGTGGTCGAGAGCAGGAAATAGGGCAGGCCGATGGTCGCGCCGAGCAGCAGCAGAATGGCGGGCATCGGCGTCTCGTCGCCCTGCGGTTTCCAGCTGCCCGAGGCAATGATCGGCAGAAACGCGAGCGACGCCAGGAGCAGCGCGACGTGCAGCAGCGCCTGGCGGCGCGGGCCGAGACGCGTCGTCAGGTCCGCGTACGCGTAGCCGGCGAGCAGCGCGCTCTGGAAGAAGACGAGGCACGTCGTCCACACCGCGGCCGAGCCGCCGAACCACGGCAGGATCTGCCTGGCGATGATCGGCTGCACCAGGAACAGCAGGAACGACGAGATGAAGATCGTCGCCGCGTAGGGCAACACGGTGGCCAGCGTGACCGCGGCGCGGCCAGCGTGCGAGACGGCCGACAAGGTGCTGGTCGGGCTAGCCGAGGACCGACTTGAGCGTGCGGCCCATCTCGGCCGGATTGCGCGTCACCCGGATGCCGCACTCTTCCATCACCGCCAGCTTTTCCTGCGCCGTGCCCTTGCCGCCGGAGATGATCGCCCCGGCGTGGCCCATGCGCTTGCCCGCGGGGGCCGTGACGCCGGCGATGAACCCGACCACGGGTTTCCTCATGTTCTCTTTCGCCCAGCGCGCGGCGGTTTCCTCGTCCGAGCCGCCGATCTCGCCGATCATCACCACGGCGTCGGTGTCGGGGTCGTCATTGAAGAGTTTCAGCACGTCGATGTGCTTCAGGCCGTTCACCGGATCGCCGCCGATGCCCACGGCGGTGGACTGGCCGATGCCGAGTTCGCTGAGCTGCGCCACCGCCTCGTAGGTGAGCGTGCCGGAACGCGATACGACGCCGACCCGGCCTTTGCGGTGGATGTGTCCCGGCATGATGCCGATCTTCAGTTCGCCCGGCGTGATCACCCCCGGACAGTTGGGCCCGAGCAGCAGCGTCCTCCGGTTTTCCCTCTTCATGCGATCGCGCAGCGCGATCATGTCGCGCACCGGGATGCCCTCGGTGATGCAGATCGCCAGGTCCAGATCCGCTTCCACCGCCTCCCAGATCGCGGCCGCGGCTCCGGCCGGTGGAACGTAAATCACAGAGACCGTGGCGCCGGTCCGGTCGCGCGCCTCGCGCACCGAGCCGAAGATCGGAATGCCCTCGAAATTCTCGCCCGCCCGCTTGGGGTTGACGCCGGCGACGAAACACTCGCGGCCATTGGCGTACTCGCGGCTGGTGCGCGTGTGGAACTGCCCGGTGTTGCCGGTGATGCCCTGCGTGACCACGCGGCTCCTGCGGTTGATGAGGATGCTCATTTCTTCTTCCCCTTCGAGCGCTTCGCCTCGGGCCGCGCCCCGGGAATGCGCCCGACATTCGCCTTCGCTGCCGGTTTCGCCTTCGGTCTTGCTTTCTGCCTGGGCTTGGGCTTGGGCTTGGGTTTCGGCGCCTTCTTCTTCGCCTGCAGGGCCTTCACCGCCGCGACCACCCTCTGGGCGGCCTGCCCCATGTTGTCGGCCGAAATGATCGGCAGCCCGGAATCGGCGAGGATCTTCCTGCCGATGTCCTCGTTGGTGCCCTTCATGCGGACCACGAGCGGCACCGCGAGCTTCACCTCGCGCGCCGCGGCGACGATGCCCGCGGCGATGGTGTCGCACTTCATGATGCCGCCGAAGATGTTGACCAGGATCGCCCTGACCTTCGGGTTCTGCAGCATGATCTTGAACGCGGCGGTGACCTTTTCCGCGCTGGCGCCGCCGCCGACGTCGAGGAAGTTGGCCGGCTCGCCGCCGAACAGCTTGATCGTGTCCATGGTGGCCATCGCGAGGCCGGCACCGTTCACCATGCAGCCGATGTTGCCGTCGAGCGAGATGTAGGAAAGGTCGTGTTTCGAGGCTTCGATCTCGAGCGGGTCCTCCTCGTCGAGATCGCGCAGGGCGACGATCTCGGGATGACGGAAGAGCGCGTTGTCGTCGAAATTGAGCTTGGCATCGAGCGCCACGACGCGCCCGTCCGCGGTCACCACGAGCGGATTGATCTCGGCGAGCGAGGCGTCGGTCTGTTCGTAGCAACGGTAGAGCGCCTGCAGCAGCTGTGCCGCCTGCGCGACCGAAGTCTTCGGCACGCCGATGCTGCGCGCGAGCACCTGCGCATCGGCATCGTTCAGCCCGGCAGCCGGATCGATGAACATCTTGTGGATCCTCTCCGGGTGGTTGGCGGCGACTTGCTCGATGTCCATGCCGCCTTCCGAGGAAGCCATGAGGCACACGCGCTGCGTCTGCCGGTCCACCACCATGCCGACGTAGAGTTCCTTGCGGATGTCGGCCCCCTCCTCGATCAGCAGGCGCCGCACCTTCTGGCCAGCGGGCCCGGTCTGGTGCGTCACCAGCTGCATGCCGAGAATCTGCCGCGCTTTCGCGCGCACCTCGTCGAGCGATTTGGCGACCTTGACGCCGCCGCCCTTGCCGCGTCCGCCGGCGTGGATCTGCGCCTTCACCACCCAGACGCTGCCGCCGAGCGTGCGTGCCGCCGCCACCGCCTCGTCGAGCGTAAAGCAGGCGATGCCGCGCGGCGTCGCGACGCCGAATTGGCGCAACAGCTCCTTGCCCTGATATTCGTGGATCTTCATGCGTTCGCCTCTCCCGTGTACCACTTCGGATAGCGCACCGGCTGTCCGGCGCGCCGCGTGCGCGTCAGCTCGCGCGCAAAACGGGCAGCGGCACGGGGGCGCGCATTCTAGCATCCGCCCCCCTGCTAGAATTGATCATGCCGTGCGTCCTCGCGCTCGACCAGGGAACCACCAGTTCGCGCGCGATCGTGTTTGACGAGCAGGGCATTGCGCTGGGGAGCGCACAACGCGAGTTGCGCCAGCTCTATCCCCAGCCGGGATGGGTCGAGCACGACGCGCAGGAAATCTGGCTGACCCAGCGCAACGTCGCGCGCGAGGCTCTGGAAAAGGCCGGCATCGGCGCCGACGGTTTGCGCGCCCTGGGCATCGCCAACCAGCGCGAGACCACGGTGCTCTGGGACCGGCAGACCGGCGAGCCGCTCTACAACGCCATCGTCTGGCAGGACCGGCGCACTGCGCCGCAGTGCGCCGACCTGCGCGCCGCGGGCGCAGAGGAAACGGTGCGCGCCAAGACCGGCCTGGTGATCGACCCGTATTTCTCGGCCACCAAGATCGCGTGGCTGCTCGATCACCTGCCCGGTGCGCGCGTGCGCGCGGAACGCGGCGAGCTCGCGTTCGGCACCATCGATACCTGGCTCGTGTGGCAGCTGTCGCAGAGCCGCACGCACGTCACCGACCCCTCCAACGCATCGCGCACGATGCTGTTCAACATCCACACCGGCGACTGGGACGACGAGCTGCTGCGCCTTCTCAGGGTGCCGCGCGCGATCCTGCCCGAGGTCTATCCGTCGGCGCATGCCTTCGGCATGGTGGCGCCGGACATTCTCGGCGCGGCGGTGCCGATCGCGGGCATCGCGGGCGACCAGCAGGCGGCGCTGTTCGGCCAGGCCTGCCACCACGCCGGCATGGCGAAGAACACCTACGGCACCGGCTGCTTCATGCTGATGCACACCGGCGAGCGGGCGGTGGCCTCGGCCAACGGCCTGCTCACCACCGCGGCAGCACAGCTCGGCCGCGCGCGCGATGCGCGCGACGCCGACAAGGAATACGCGCTCGAAGGCAGCGTCTTCGTCGGCGGTGCGGTGGTGCAGTGGTTGCGCGACGAACTGCGTTTTTTCCGCTCCGCCCACGAGATCGAGGAGCTGGCCGCCAGCGTGCCCGACAACGCCGGCGTCTATCTGGTGCCGGCGTTCACCGGCCTGGGCGCGCCGCACTGGGATCCGTTCGCGCGCGGCACGCTCATCGGCCTGACGCGCGGCTCCGGGCGCGCGCACATCGCGCGTGCGGCGCTCGAATCGATCGCCTATCAGAGCGCCGACGTGCTCGAGGCGATGCAGAAGGACTCCGGCGTGAAACTCGCCGAGCTGCGCGTCGATGGCGGCGCTGCCGTGAACGATCTGCTGATGCAGTTCCAGGCCGACATTCTCGGCGTCACCGTGGTGCGGCCGCGCGTGCTCGAAACAACGGCGCTCGGCGCCGCCTATCTGGCCGGGCTCGCGACCAGCCTCTGGTCCTCGCGTGAGGCGATCGCCGCGCATTGGGAAGCCGACCGGCGCTTCGAGCCGCAGATGGACGCTTCGGCCGCGGCCGAGTTGGTCGCGCGCTGGCACGGCGCCGTGCACCGGTCGCTACGCTGGGCCGAGCTCGCCTGATTCAGGCCGCGGCACCGCTCGCCCACACGCGCCGCGCGAAGTCCGGATAGTCGGGCGCGATCTCGCGCGCCACGGGCCCGCGCAGCAGCCGGATTTCTTCGCTCGAAGGCGCCGGCGTCAGCGGCACGCTTTCGGGAGCGTCGTAATCGAATCCGGTCAGCTCGCGAATCTCGGCCGGCCTGCTGCCCGGGTGCACGCTTGCCAGCCGGAAGCGTTTTCCCTGCGGCTGCCAGGCGAACAGCGCCTTGCCGGTCAGCAGCGCCTGCGCTCCGCCGCGCCGCCACACCTGCGGCGGGCTGCTGCCGGGCGCGGAGATGAAATCCACCTTCGGCACCAGCACGCGCGGCGAGTGCTCCTCGCGGAAAAGAATCGTGCGCCGCGCCGTGAAATACATGAACGCGGAACCGAACGATCCCGCAAAGCGATGCGCGCCGGCCTGCACCAGGTTCACGTTGGCGGCACCGTCGATCTGCGCGCCGCCGAGGAAAAAGACGTCGATGCGGCCCTGTCCGGCGAGATCGAACAGCTCGCGCGAGCCTTCGGTGAACGGATTGCCGGCGCGCTTGTGCAGGAGCGAGACGCGCAGCGGCCGGCCCTGCGCCCGCAGCAGCGCGCACGCCGTGGCCGGGATCGGCGAGGCGGCACCGACCGCGACGTGGGCGGCGTCGCCGATCAGGCGCGCGATGCTGCAGGCGAGGAGCTCTTCCCGGGCCCAGCTTGCCATACGAAATCGTTCAGATAGCGCTCGAAGCCCTCGCGCGTCCGCGCGTCCTTCGCGTATTGCATGAGATGGGCATCGTCGATGGCGTAAAGATCCGCCATCCCGAGCGGCCAGGCGCCGCGCGCCGCCGGTGCGAGCGCGCTCACGTAGACCGAAGCGAGCACGCCCGGGGCAAGCAGCTCGTCCTCCAGCATGTCGCCCTCGCGCAGCGCTTCATAGGTCACGCAGGTGCGTCTCGCCGCGTGCGCGATGGTCGCCAGCTCGCGCCGGCGCCCGATCCAGACGTTGCCGCAGCGGTCGGCCCAGCGCGCGTGGAACAGCGCCACCTCGGGCTCGATGGCCGATGCCAGCACGATCGGATCGGGCTGCGTCGAGAGCGGATTCTGGATCACTTTCCAGTCGGCGCGCCGCGCCATCAGGTCCGAACCGAGCACGCCGCGCAGCGGCATGAACGGCACGCCCTTCTCGCTCGCCTGCAGGCCGCTGTGCACCATCGGGCAGGTGGCGTCGATCACGCGCAGTGCGCCCGATTCGGCAGCCTCGGTAAAGCGCGGCGCGGCTCCCGCCTCGCCCAGCGACACGGCGCTCGATTCGACCGATGCAACGCAACCCGCGCCGATGAGAAGGTCGGCGCAAAAACCGAGCACGGGCACCCCCAGCAGGCGCAGCGCGCGCGCGCGGCGCCGCACCAGCG
>MERE01000099.1 GCA_001771975.1 Betaproteobacteria bacterium RIFCSPLOWO2_02_FULL_68_150
ATCATCCACCCGGCCTCGACCACACACCGGCAGATGAGCGACGCGGACCAGTTGAAGGCGGGCGTCACCCCGGACATGGTCCGCATGTCGGTCGGCATCGAGTCGCTCGACGACATCCTCTGGGACATCGACCAGGCCTTGTGCGAAGCGGCGCGCGCCGCTTGAACCGCGCCCCGCGCCCACTACCGGCGCAGCGGCCTAGAAGGCATGGCGCAGCGCGAACGACCAGATGCGCGGGTCTTCGCCTGCCGCCACGGCGGCGGAGGCGCTGCCCTGCCCTGCCGCCGAGTTGTAAAGGTTGTAGAAGGCGCCGGCATCGTTCGCGATCCTGGCGTAGGTGATTCCGGCGGAAGTGCGCTTCGAGAGGTCGTACGCATAGGCGATCGCGAACATGCGCGCACCGTCCGGCGCAACGGTCGCCTTGTCATCGCGCGCCTTGCTGTATTCGGCGTAGAAATTATGGCGGCCGGCCGTATAGCGCAACGGCACGGACCAGGCGGTACGGTTGCTGGTCACGACATCGGTGGCTCCGGTGGTCAGCTTTGCTCGATCCCAGACCAGCCCCAGCCTGACGCCTCCCCATGCGTAGTAGCCCCACAGCCGGTCGCCCCGCTGGTCGCTCGAGGCGAACGCGTCCGGTTTCGAATTCCAGTTGCTCCAGCCGACCTGCCAGCGATCGGCGGTATAGGTCGGTACCACGTTCCAGGCGCGTCCCTTGCGCACGCCGCTGCCCAGATCCGCTTCGGGAGCCGCCGGATTCATCGAGTACGCGACGCTCACGGCAAGGCCGTTCCAGCCCGGCGAGTCGTAGCGCACGGCATTCGTGGTCCGGGTATTTCCCGCGATCGCCGTTCCGCCGCCTCCGGCGAACGCGAGCAGGGCGATGTTCTGCGCCTTGTAGGAACCGCCTTTCGCGGCGATCTCGGAGGGCGAATTGTGGTAATGCAGGTCGAAGCGCCCGAGGGCCAGCGTGCCCCAGTTCCGGCTGCGCAGGCCGACCCAATTGTTTCCGGAGGCCGCGTCGGCGCCGGAATCGGGCGTCACGCGCCAATCCACCTGGACGATCGCGTGCAGACCGTTTCCCAGGTCCTCGACGACCTGAAACACGATCTTCGACGATTCGTCCGCGACCCGCGACTCGCTGGCGGGGGATTTCGCGCTCCGGGAGAGTTTCACATTCTCGAACGCCATCTTGATGACGCCGCTGATCGTGACGCTCGATTGCGCCAACGCGGCCGTCGGCAAGGCGAAGGCGCTCGCCACAGCGGCTGCCAATAGTCGCCTGCTCATGTGCCTGCTCCGGGGGGATAAGTGGTCCCGAAAATGCTACCTTTACGTTCTTTCCGGGGTTTGCCCTGGATCAATGGCGTGGACTGGATGGGCGCGCGGCAGCGCGGCCGGGAGAAAAGCATGCTCAGCTGGCAGATCACGGAACACGGCCGACCGCTGCAGAAGGTCATCAAGGAGACACCCAGGCCCACCGGCACCGAAGTGCTGGTGCGCCTCACCCGCTCGGGCGTGTGCCACTCGGACCTGCACATCTGGGACGGCTACTTCGACCTCGGCGGCGGCAAGCGCTTCTACGTCAAGGAACGGGGCTGCGTGCCGCCCTTCACCATGGGGCACGAACCGTTCGGCGTGGTGGAAGCAGTGGGGCCGCGTGCCAAGGGCGCGAAAATCGGCCAGAGGCGGCTCGTCTTTCCGTGGATCGGCTGCGGCAAATGCCCGGTGTGCAAGGACGGGCTCGACAACTACTGCCTCGACCAGCGCTTCGTCGGCGTGATGCGGCCGGGCGCCTACTCGACGCACCTGCTCGTGCCGCACCCGCGCTACCTGGTGGACAGCCGCGGCATAGACGATGCATTCGCCTCTACGCTCGCGTGCTCGGGCCTCACTGCCTACAGCGCCATCAACAAGCGGCCGAAGCTCAATGCGCGCGACTGGGTCGCGGTGCTGGGTTGCGGCGGCCTTGGGCTGGTCGCGGTGTCAATCCTCAGGGCGATGGGCATCCGCAACGTGATCGCCTGCGACGTGGATGAGACCAAGCTGGCCGCCGCGAAGCGCCTCGGCGCGAAGCAGACCCTCGATACGCGCGCGCCCGACGCAACGGCGCAGCTGCAGCAACTGTCCGGCGGTTATCTCGCCGCCGCGATCGATTTCGTAGGCCTGCCCGCCACCCACTCGCTCGCCTATCCCGCGCTGAGGAAGGGCGGCCGCTACATCGTGTGCGGGCTGTTCGGCGGCGAGATCACGCTCGCACTGCCGCCGATCGCGCAGCGTGCCGTGGCGGTCATGGGTTCCTACGTCGGCAACCTGCAGGAGCTCAAGGCGGTGGTCGCGCTGGCAAAAAAGGGAAAGCTCAAGCCGACGCCGGTCACCACGCGGCCTGCGGACCAGGTCAATTCGATCCTCGAAGAACTGAAGGCGGGGAAGGTTCTCGGCCGCGTGGTGCTCGATCTCGAGCACGTCGCGGCATAGCGAAGCCATCATGTCGACCTTCTCCTGGGCCAACGCCTACCCCTGGCCGCGCAAGCCGTTGCTGGCGCAGAACGTGGTCGCCACCTCGCAACCGCTCGCCGCGCAGGCCGGACTGCAGATGCTCGCTGCCGGCGGCAATGCGGCCGACGCGATCATTGCCACCGCGATCACGCTCACGCTGGTCGAACCGGTCTCCAACGGCATCGGCTCGGATGCCTTTGCGATCGTGTGGGACGGCAAGCAGCTCCACGGCCTCAACGCCTCGGGCCGCGCGCCCGCCGGCTGGTCGACCGATTTTTTCGCCGGGCGCAGCGCGATGCCGGCGCGCGGCTGGAACACGGTGACGGTGCCGGGCTGCGTGTCGGCCTGGCGCCTGCTCTCGGAGCGCTTCGGCAAGCTGCCGTTCGAGCAGCTGTTCGCGCCGGCCATCCGCTACGGGCGCGACGGTTTTCCGGTATCGCCAACCATTGCCGGCCAGTGGGCCAGGCAGATCGCGGAACTGCGCGAGCAACCCGGCTTCGCGCAGGCCTTCATGCCGCGGGGACGCGCGCCGCAGGCGGGCGAGGTATTCCGCTTTCCCGAGCACGCCGCTACGCTGGAGAGCATCGCGGCCAGCCGCGGCGACGCGTTCTATCGCGGCGATCTGGCCGAAAGGATCGCCGCGCACGCGGCGCAGCACGGCGGCGTCATGAGCACCGCCGATCTGGCGGCGCATGCCGCGGACTGGATCGCGCCGCTCGAAATCGACTACCGCGGCTACACGCTGCACGAATTGCCGCCCAACGGTCAAGGCATCGTTGCGCTGATCGCCCTCGGCATCCTGCAGCATTTCGATCTCGCGAGCCACCCGGTGGACGGCACCGACAGCCTGCACCTGCAGATCGAGGCGCAGAAGCTCGCGTTTGCCGATGCGTGGCGCTACGTCGCCGACCTCGAGCACATGGACATCCGGCCGCAGCAGCTGCTCGATCCGGGCTACCTGCAACGGCGCGCGCAACTCATCGATCTGAAGCGAGCGCAGGATTTCGGCCACGGCAACCCGCCGCAAGGCGGCACCGTGTACCTCACCGCGGCCGATGCCTCGGGGATGATGATTTCGTTCATCCAGTCGAACTACATGGGTTTCGGCTCCGGCATCGTCGTGCCGGGCACCGGCATTTCGCTGCAGAACCGCGGCGCCACCTTTGTCCTGCGTCCCGGGCATCCGAACTGCGTCGGACCGCGCAAGCGCCCCTATCAGACGATCGTCCCGGGATTCGTCACGCGCGCCGGCCGGCCGGTGATGAGCTTCGGCGTCATGGGCGGCACGATGCAGCCGCAGGGCCACGCGCAGATCATGGTACGCATCGCCGACTACGGTCAGAATCCGCAGGCGGCGTGCGACGGGCCCCGGTTTCGCTTCGTGCAGGGCATGGAAGTGAGCGTCGAGGGCGGATTCGCGCCGGCCACGCTGGAACAATTGCAGCGCCGCGGCCACAGGATCGTGACCGTGGACGACTACAACCAGTTCGGCAGCGCGCAACTCATCTGGAAGCTCGACGACGGCTATTTCGCCGCCAGCGACCCGCGGCGTGACGGCCAGGCGGTCGGCTTCTGAAGGGGAAAGACATGCTCAGGATCTGGGGCCGCACCAACTCGGTCAACGTCAAGAAGGCGCTCTGGTGCGCCGAAGAGCTGGGCCTCGCGTACGAGCGTATCGATGCCGGGCTGCAGTTCGG
This sequence comes from Betaproteobacteria bacterium RIFCSPLOWO2_02_FULL_68_150, assembly GCA_001771975.1. Classification (GTDB taxonomy): domain Bacteria; phylum Pseudomonadota; class Gammaproteobacteria; order Burkholderiales; family SG8-39; genus 2-02-FULL-66-14. Next base: position 4,197 of record MERE01000099.1, read on the forward strand.
CGTCGTCGACACGGCCGAGTACCGCAAACTGAACCCGAACGGTCTCGTGCCCACAATCGAGGACCACGGCTTCGTGCTCTGGGAATCGCACGCCATCGTGCGCTACCTGGCCGCGAAGCACGGCGCCGGCACGCTCTGGCCGCTCGATCCGAAACAGCGCGCCGACGCCGACCGCTGGATGGACTGGGCATTCACCTTTCAGGCGGCCTTCCGGCCGGTATTCTGGGGCCTGATCCGCACGCCACCCGAGCAGCGCGACCCGGTCGCAATCGAGGACGGCCGAAGGAAAGCCGCCGAGCTGCTCGGCCATCTCGACGCGGCGCTCGCCGAGCGCAGCTACGTTGCCGGAGGGGCCTTGACCATGGGCGACATCCCGATCGGCTGCCACGTGCACCTCTGGCTGCGGCTGCCGATCGAGCGGCCGCGGCAGCCCCATCTCGAAGCCTGGTTCGCGCGCCTGCTCGAGCGCGCACCCTATCGCAAGGTCGTCGACATTCCGATTTCGTAGCGGTCCAACCGGCGATCGCGCTCGGTCCTTTCGAGCGCGGCCAGAACCTTCACTTCGGCATAGAACTTCTCCAGATCGCCGCCGAGCGCCGCAAGCAACCGCTCGAACGCCGGCACGCGCTGCGAGTAGATCGCATGCGAAGCGAGCAGCGCGTTGTTCGGCGCCGCCCCCATGCGGCTGGCGTAGCGCTGATAGACCGGATGGGCGGCAAGTTCCGCGAACGCCAGGCGCTTGCGCTCGCGCATTGCCTGAGGCGCGAGCCCCGGGGCGTAAAGGCTTGCGAGGCGCGTACGCGTGGTCTCGAGCAATTGCGCGAGTTCCCGCTCCCGCTGCCGCGCTTCCCGATAGCGGCGCTGGTCGGCCTCGCGGCCGACTGCGCCGAGCCAGCGCCGCACGCCCTCGCGCTCGACCGCGACGGCAAACGATTCATTGAAGGTCGAGTCGCCTTTCACGTACACGAGCTGATGCGCCAGTTCGTGAAACAGCAGGCGCGCCAGCTCCGCTTCGGGCCAGGCGATGAAGGTCGACAGCAGCGGGTCGTCGAACGCACCCAGCGTCGAATAGGCAGGCACGCCGAGCACGGCCGTGTCGAAGCCCTGCTGCTGCAGGCGTGCGGCGTGGTTGTCGGCATCCGCTTGCGCGAAAAATCCCCTATAGCCCACGCAACCGGCGACCGGAAAACAGGACTGCACGGCTTCGAGCGAGAACTCCGCGGCGGCAAACACATTCCAGACCGCGTAGGGCCGCGCCAGATCGGCGAAACGCCGATAGCTGCGGTTGTCCGGCAGTCCGAGCTCGCGCGAGGCGAACTCGCGCAGCCGCTGCGCCAGCGCGAGCTGCTCGCGCAGCCGCTGCGGCGTTTGCGCGTCGCCGAGCAATTCGTCGACCGGTCGCGCGCGGGCCGTCAGATCGAAATGGCCGCTTACGGCCTGCGCGTAATACGACAGCGTCTCGCAGCCGGCGAGGGCGAGGAG
>MERE01000100.1 GCA_001771975.1 Betaproteobacteria bacterium RIFCSPLOWO2_02_FULL_68_150
TGGATGTCTCCTCGCGCTCGCTGTTCGCGATCGTGGACCAGGGTTCCTGCTTCGCCGGCACGCTCGCGGAACTCCTGCTCGCGGCGGACCGCTCGTTCATGCTGCAGCTGCCGGAGGAGGACAAGGACGCACCGCACATTGTCTTGAGTGGACTCAACTTCGGCACGTTTCCCGCGGTGAGCGGCGCTACGCGCATCGCGGCTCGCTTTTGCGAGGACGAGGCACCTGTGGAAGCGGCGCGCCAGACCATCGGCGAACCCCTCAGTGCGCGCGGGGCGCGCGATTTGGGGCTCGTAACCTCGACTCCCGACGACCTCGACTGGGAAGACGAAATCCGCCTCGCCATCGAGGAGCGCGCCAGCCTGTCGCCCGACGCGCTCACCGGCATGGAGGCCTCGCTTCGCTTTAGCGGCCGCGAGAACCTGGCGACGCGCGTCTTCGGCCGCCTGACGGCGTGGCAGAACTGGATCTTCAACCGGCCGAACGCGGTCGGCGAGCAGGGCGCGCTCAAGGTGTACGGCACCGGCGCGAAGGCAAAATTCAACTGGGAGCGCATCTGACCATGTCCGGCATCAACTACTCCGAAAAGATCCCCAACAACGTCGACCTGGCGTCGAACAGGACGCTGCAGCGGGCGCTCGAGCACTGGCAGCCCAATTACCTCAAATGGTGGGCCGACATGGGGCCCGACAAGTCCACCAGTTTCGACGTCTACCTGCGCACCGCGGTGAGCGTCGATCCCAAGGGCTGGGCGCACTACGACTACGTCAGGATGCCGGACTACCGCTGGGGCATCTTCCTCGCGCCCGCCGAAGCCGGGCGCCAGGTCAATTTCGGCGCGCACAAGGGCGATACTGCCTGGCAGGAGGTGCCGGGGGAATACCGCTCGACCCTGCGCCGCATCATCGTCACGCAGGGCGACACCGAGCCCGCATCGGTCGAGCAGCAGCGCCATCTCGGCCTCACCTGCCCTTCGCTTTACGACCTGAGAAACATCTTTCAGGTGAACGTCGAGGAAGGCCGCCACCTCTGGGCCATGGTCTACCTGCTGCACGCGCATTTCGGCAAGGACGGCCGCGAGGAAGGCGAAGCACTGCTCGCGCGGCGCTCGGGCGACGCCGACAATCCGCGCATCCTCACCGCGTTCAACGAGAAGACGCCGGACTGGCTGTCGTTCTTCATGTTCACTTTCATCACCGATCGCGACGGCAAGTTCCAGCTCGCCGCGCTCGCTGAAAGCGGCTTCGATCCGCTGTCGCGCACCTGCCGCTTCATGCTTACGGAAGAGGCGCATCACCTGTTCGTAGGGGAATCGGGCGTGGCGCGCATCATCGAGCGCACCTGCGAGCTGATGGCGCAGCACAGGACCGACGATGTGGCGAAGCTGCGCGGCCTCGGCGTGATCGACCTGCCTACGCTGCAGCGCTACCTCAACTTCCACTTCAGCGTGACGAGCGACCTGTACGGCTCCGAAGTGTCGTCGAACGCGGCGTCGTTCTATACCAACGGCCTGAAGGGCCGTTTCCAGGAGACGACGATCGGCGACGACCACCGGCTCGAAAGCGCGCAGTATCCGGTGATGGAGGTGATCGGCGAGCGCATCGTCACGAGGAACGTCGGCGCGGTCACCGCGCTGAACGAACGCCTGCGCGACGACTGGACGCACGACCTGGAGAACGCGATCGAGCGCTGGAACCGGATTCCCGAGAAACACGGCATCGGCTTTCGCTTCAAGCTGCCGCACAAGGGTTTCCACCGCAGGATCGGCGTCTTCGCGGAACACCATGTCAGCCCGGACGGCAAGGTGCTTGCGGAGGCGGAATGGACGCACCGCCATCAGCAATGGTTGCCGAGCGCGGAAGACCGCGCCTTCGTGCAGTCGCTCATGGGCCGCGTCACCGAGCCCGGCAAGTTCGCCAACTGGATCGCGCCGCCGCGCCAGGGCATCAACAAGCAGCCGGTGAATTTCGAGTACGTGCGCTTCGGCTGAGCGCGCACCATGCAGACTGCGGAGCTCATTCGCCAGCACCTGATCGACCCGGAGATCTGCATCCGCTGCAACACCTGCGAGGAAACCTGCCCGATCGACGCGATCACGCACGACAGCCGCAATTACGTCGTCAAGCCGGAGATCTGCAACAACTGCAACGACTGCGTCGCGCCCTGCCCCACCGGCGCCATCGACTCCTGGCGCAGCATAGCGAAACCGTATTCGACCGCAGAACAGTTCGCGTGGGATTCGTTGCCCGCCGCTGCAGAGGACGCGGGCAACGAAGACCGTCCGGGCGACATCCCCGAGGAGGTGGCGCGCTTCGCCGCTGCCGCCTCGCAGGCGCAGGGCGGCACGGCGCCGCCGCCCTGGTCGGCCGCGCATCCCTACGTAGGGCTTTACAGCCTGGCACGGCCGGCCATCGCTACCTGCGCAGGCAATTTCCGCCTCACCGCGGCGGACGCCGGGAGCGACATCCGCCACATCGTGCTCGACTTCGGAACCACGGCATTCCCGGTGCTCGAAGGCCAGTCGCTGGCGGTAATCGTAGCGCTGGCCGGCGGCCAGCACGTGCGCATGTACTCGATCGCGAGCCCGAGGAACGGCGAGCGGCCCGGCTACAACAACGTCTCGCTCACCGTGAAGCGCGTCACCGAGGACCGCGACGGCAAGCCGGTGCGCGGCATCGCCTCGAATTTCCTCTGCGACCTGAAGAAGGGCGACCAGCTGAGCGTCGCCGGTCCGTTTGGCAGCACCTTCCTGATGCCGAACCATCCGGGCGCCAACCTGATCATGATCTGCACCGGCACCGGGTCGGCGCCGATGCGCGCCATGACCGAGCGCCGGCGCCGGCGCCTCGCGCTGAAGGAAGGCGGCGAGCTGATGCTGTTCTTCGGCGCGCGCACGCCCGGCGAGCTGCCCTACTTCGGGCCCCTCATGAAGCTACCCGTGGATCTGATCGACGTGCAGCTCGCCTTCTCGCGCGTGTCCGGCAAGGCGAAAGAGTACGTGCAGGACCGCATGCGCGCCTGCGGCGGGAAGGCCGCCCGGTTGCTGGCCGACGAGAACACCTACGTCTACCTCTGCGGCCACAAGCAGATGGAGCAAGGCGTGGAGGCGGCCTTCGCCGAGATCTGCGGCGTGGACTGGAACGCGATGAAGGAACGAATGCGGTCCGCGGGCCGCTATCACGTGGAAACCTACTGATGGCCATCGACTACGCCGGGAAGATTCCCAACAACGTGAACCTCGCCAACGACCGCACGCTGCAGCGCGCGCTCGAGCATTGGCAGCCCCGCTTTCTCCAGTGGTGGCACGAGATGGGGCCGAGCGATTTCGAGAAGGCCGATGTCTACCTGCGCACCGCCACCTCGGTGGACGCGCAGGGCTGGGCGCAATACGGCGCGGTGAGGATGCCCGACTACCGCTGGGGAATCTTCCTTGCCGACGCAGTGAGCGACCGCAGGATCCACTTCGGTGACCGCATCGGGCAGGCGGTGTGGCAGCAGGTGCCGGGCGAGCACCGCTCCACGCTGCGCCGCCTGATCGTGACGCAGGGCGACACCGAGCCCGCCTCTGTAGAGCAACAGCGCCTGCTCGGGCACAGCTGCCCCTCGCTCTACGATCTGAGGAACCTGTTCCAGATCAACGTCGAGGAAGGCCGCCACCTCTGGGCCATGGTGTACCTGCTGCACGCCTACTTCGGGCGCGACGGGCGCGAGGAGGCCGAGGAGTTGCTCGCGCGCCACTCGGGCGACGCCGACAAGCCGCGCATCCTCACCACGTTCAACGAACCGATCAGCGACTGGCTCTCGCTCTATTGCTTCACCTATTTCACCGACCGCGACGGCAAGTACCAGTTGAAGAGCCTCGCCGAGAGCGCCTTCGATCCGCTGTCGCGCACCTGCCGGTTCATGCTGACGGAGGAAGCACACCACATGTTCGTAGGCGAAACCGGCATCGGCCGCGTAGTCAAGCGCACGCTCGAGGTGATGAAAGAGCTGGCCACCGACGACGCGGCGCGAATCCGCGCGCACGGTGCGGTGGACCTGCCGCTACTGCAGAAATACCTGAACTTCTGGTGCTCTTCTTCGCTCGACCTGTTCGGCTCCGAGATTTCGTCCAACGCCGCGGCCAATTTCGCCGCCGGGTTGAAGGGCCGGCCGGACGAATCCACTTACGACGATCACGTGCTGCGCGACCGCATGCTCGACCTGCAGACGCCGCAGGGCATCGAGCAGGTGCCGGCGCTCAATGCCCTCAACGAGGTGATGCGCGAGTCCTATCTCAAGGACTGCGAGATCGGACTCAAGCGCTGGAACCGCGCCATCGAGCGCGCCGGCCACGCCTTGCGCCTCGCGCTGCCCTCGCCGCATTTCCGCCGCTCGATCGGCTCGTGGGTCAACCAGCCGGTGACGCCCGAAGGCAAGCTCGTGACGCAGGACGAGTACGCCGGGCGCATCGGCGAGTGGATCCCGACTGAAAGCGACCGCGCCTTCGTGCGCTCGCTGATGCGCAAGGTCGTCGAGCCCGGCAAAATGGCCACCTGGGTCGCGCCGCCCGAGCGCGGCGTCAACAACCTGCCGGTCGAGTACGAGTACGTGAAATTGGGGTCAGAGTAACTTCGGCGCTTTTCGTCTGCAGCGGCGCGGCGTTACCTGCCGTGAGTTACTCTGACCCCATTTCACGCAGCGCGAGCGCTCAGTTGCGCCGCGCCGCGACCACGGTGGCGGTCTTGTCGAGCAGGTTGACCTCGCCGGAAAGCTCGGCGCCTTCCTCGACCTTGATGCGCGCATAGCGGACTTTGCCGGAAACCTTGCCGGTGGCATGAACCACCAGCAGCTTGCGCACGGTGAGTTCACCCTCGAGCCGCCCGTGAATCTCGGCCGTGTCGACGGCCACCGTGCCGGCGAAGACCCCGTGCTCGGCGATCTGAATAACGCGGCAATCGAGCGTCGCCTCGATGCGGCCTTCCACCGCCAGCGTATCGCAATCGGTGACCTCGACGCCCTTCATCTTGATGTCGGGCCCGACGACCAGTTTTGCTTCCTTGCGTTCCTCGCCCTTGACAACGGCGTGGACGGGATGCGGATCGGGTCGCGGCGCGGATTGCGGCTCGGCTTGCGCGGCCTGCGGCAGATTCTGCGGTGAGGGAATCGGAGGCGGCACGAATCGAACCGGGGTTTCATCGCGCTTGCGGAAAAACGTGTCCTTCTGCAGCATGGGGCGAACCTCCCTTGGGATGAAAAAACGAATGAAAGGTTGTGCAATCTTCATGCCGGAACGTTTTCCGCATGAAATCAAAGTCCTATGCAAGGACTGGTCGGGCGGGCTGTCGCGCCGCGACGACATCATTCGCCCTCGATCAAGCAGTGGCTTGATCGGGCGGACTATTTCGTGTCCCGCCTGCCCGACAGGCGGCGCCATCGATCCGGTCTGATTGCGGTTGTTCGCTACAGCCGGCCGCGGACTCAGGCGCCCTCGGGCGACAGCAGCGCGCGCTCCCTGCGGTGCATGGTGTAGTCGATTCCTGTCTTGAGCAGGATGAACAGCAGCAAGGCCGCCACCGGCGCCCGCGTGCCCTGCAGCAACAATCCTCCGGCGATGATGAACAGGTGCACCACGACGATGCGGCCGTAAGGACGGAACATCATGCGCGCAATGTCCACGCGCCGGTACTCCTCGCGCCCGATGTAGTTGCGCGCGAACGAATAGCCGTGACTGAGCGCCAGCGCCGCAATGACGGCGAGCGCGCCGGGCTCGCGCAGCCGGTCGGCGAGGATCTGCCAGATTTCCAGTGGTACTCCCATAGGTCCCCGCACCGGAAAGAGCGACGCGAGGAACATGCCGTGCACCGCGCAGAAGCCGCCATAGTGCACGAGGAAAAAGGCGGCCAATGCCGTTTTCGCCGCCATGCGCTCGCCGCCGGTGCTCTGAACCGGAGCCGATGCGCTGCGCATCGCATCCGGATCCGCGAACAGGATGCGCAGCACGTGCATCGCGCCGATGACGAGGTTCTCGACCCAATACAGGATGACCACGTCGCCGATGCGCCAGCCCCAGTACAGCACGCCGACGAGCAGCAGCAGGTTCGCGGCGATCAGCACTGGCGCCGAGACCGGTGCCGGCAAATCGCGCACCTCCTCTTGCGTCGCATGCCCGATCGCAGGTGCCGCGATTCCCGACACGTCAACCGGGGCTGCCGTCATCAGCGCCTCTCGTGCCGCATCCGGCAACGCCTGCGTCCCGACCCGCTCGTGCACCGGCGGTTCTGACCGGCGCGTTCCCTGCGCCATGTCGAGCGGGAACGTGCGGTCGAGATCCATCCCCGGCAAATCCGCTCGGATACGCAGCCGCCAGAGGTAGGGTTCACCGCGGACGATCTCGGGTTCATCGGGAACCGGCACGCGAAACTCGATCCGGCCGCCCCTGGAGCGCAATCGATGCATCCTCCGGTAGACCGCTTTTTCGCTGCGCGTGGTCCTGCCCTTCGAATCGGTACCCAGAACCTCTTCGAGCGCCATCAGGTCGATCATGACGGGCCGCAAGCCCAGCCCCGGCGCGTGCAGTTCGCCAGCAAGCTCGCCGCCGAGCACCGGAGGCTCCATCAGCTTCAGTTGCAATTCGCCGAATTTCCAGTATTCGAGCGTCTTTTGAAACGTGACCCAAACGTAGACCACGCCCCAAACCGCGAAGAACCCGCTCACCAACGTCCCGACCAGGACGGTGGGAGGCTTGAACGCGAACACGTAGAAAATCGGGAAGGCGATCGCGCCATACACGATGCAGAAAAACCAGGACTTGATGATGAGTCCTGGCGTCTCCATGGACGCGATGCGTCGCTGGTAGTACTGGCTCACGACCGGCGCATTATCCGCCGATCGCCGCCCGTGCTACGCGCTCAGGGTTCGAGCACGTAAGTCCCGGGCGCGGCGGCGAGCTGCGGGAAATCGCTGCTCGCGAGCGGCGGCGGCGCGCCGAGCGGGCCACACTGCCCGGCGAGCCAATCGGACCAGTCCTCCCACCAACTGCCGTCGCGCTGCTCCGCCTGCGCATGCCAGTGGTCCGCCGACTGGCCGCGGTGCGCCGGGCCGATGCGGTAGCTGCGCTTGGGCGGCGCTACGGGCGGATTGACGATCCCCAGGATGTGGCCGGAGCTCGACAGCACGAAGCGCTTCGGCGAGGTGACGTAGCCGTTGATCTTGAAGGTCTGGCGCCACGGCGCGATGTGGTCGTCCTCGGCCGAAACGTCGTAGAGCGGCTGGTGGATGCGCACCAGGTCGATCGGCTCTCCGGCCACCGTCAGCGCGTCGCTCTTCACCAGGTTGTTCTTCAGGTACATCTCGCGCAGGTAGTACTCGTGCATGCGGTAGGGCATGCGCGTCGCGTCCATGTTCCAGTAGAGCACGTCCCACGGCGCCGGCTTCTCGCCGTACAGCCAGCCGTGCACCATGTAGTGCCAGATCAGGCTGTTCGAGCGCAGCAGGCGGAAGGTCGTCGCCATCTCGCGCCCGTCCAGGTAGCCGCGCCGGCGCATCAGGTCGGTCAGCCAGCGCACTCCGGCCTCGTCGATGAAGACCTCGATGTCGCCCGGCGACTGGAAGTCGGTCAACGAAGCGAGCAGCGTCCAGCTCTGCACCGGAACGTTCTCCGGCTGCCTGCGGTTCAGCCACGCCAGGTACACCGCGAGCAGCGTGCCGCCGATGCAGTAGCCCACGGCGTGCACCTTGTCGGCGCCGCTCAGCGTGCGCGCCACGCGCACTGCCTCATCCACGCCCTGGGTGAGATAGTCGTCGAAGCTGGTCTCGGCCATATCGGGCGTCGGGTTCCTCCAGCTCGTGATGTAGACGTCGAAACCGCGCTCGAGCAGGAAGCCGACCATGCTCTTCTTCGGCGTCAGGTCGAGCACGTAGTACTTGTTGATCCACGGCGTCACGATCACGATCGGCGCGCGGTGCACCTCGTTGGCGACCGGCGTGTAATGAATCAGCTCCAGCAGGCGGTTCCTGAATACCACCGCGCCGGGCGTCGTCGCGAGGTTGCCGCCGACCCGGAAGTCCTCGGGCGAGGTCATGCGCACGGTGCCGGCGCGCAGATCCTCGAGGTAGATCTCGAAGCCGCGGCGCAGGCTCTCGCCATTGGTTTCGACCGCTTTGCGCATCGCGACCGGGTTGGTCGGCAGAAAGTTGGTGGGCGCCGCCGCGTTGAGCCATTTGCGCCACCAGAATGCGGCGCGCCGTCGCTCCTTGGGCGAAAGCCAGGGCGTGGCGAAGAGCGCGTTCTGAACGTGCCGCGTATAGAACAGGTACCACTGCTTGAGCAGGCTCCAGTGCGTCTCCTGCGTCCACACCGGATCGGCAAAGCGCGTGTCGTCCGCCTGCGGCACCACCAGGTCGGGACCCGGCTTGCCCGCAAGTCGCACCGCGGTATGCAACTGCAGCGCCATCAGGTCGACGGCGTTGCGGCTGATCAGGTCGAACAGCTCGAGGGGGTGCAGCATCCAGACGAGTTGGGCGTGCTGGATCGGCGCCAGCATGCCGAAGGGATCGAGCAGAGCTTCGCTTGCATCGAGCGCCTTGTGCCACTGCTCGGCACCGATGGAGACGGTCTGCGCCAGCTGTTTTTCCGCGGCCGGCAATGCGCTTTCGGCAATCGTCGCACGATCCATGGCAACCCCTCGGGGCGTCCCGCGCCCTGACCTTGCAGTATCGGCCCGCCGCAAATTCAGGGTTTGATCGCGGACAAGGTTGGCGATCAGCGCCTGAGCGCCGGCACGGTGATCGCGCCGATCACGATCAGGGCGCCGAGGAGCTGCAGCGCCGTGACCGATTGCCCGAGAATTCCCCAGGCGAGGAACAGCACCGCGATCGGCTCGATATTCAGCACCACCGCATAGTTCGCGGCGCCGAGCCGCGGCAGCACGACGAACAGCGCCGTGATCGCGGTGCCGTAGAACACGGTCAGCAAGGCAAGGCCGAGCCATCCCTGGGGTTCGCGCGGCAACGAGAACGCGTCCATCGCGGCGCCGGCAAGTCCCACCACTGCAGCGGTGACTGCCATCGTGAGCAAGGTGCGCAGACGGCCATCCATGTCCTTCAGCCAGCGGCCCGTGAGCAGCAGCACGAGCGCGAAGGACAGCGCGGCGCCGAGCGCCCACCCCACACCCGCGCCGATTTCAGCCCAGCGGCCCGCGAAATCGCCAGATCTTCCGAACACCTCGAGCGCGAGCGCAAGGCCGGCGAGCGCCACCGGCATCGCGAGCAGCGTCCGCAGCGTCGGCCGGCCGGCGCCGCTTCCCCAGGACATGAGCGCGAGCAGCATCGGAAAAGTGTTGAAAGCCAGCAGCGCGAGCGCCACCGGGATTCGCGCCACCGCCGAGTAAAGGCAAAAGCTCTGCAGCGCGACGAGCACTCCGATCGCACAGGCGCGCGCCACGGTCCGACGCGGCAGCGCCATCGGCACGCCGAACGCGCACAGCAGCGCGAACAGGGCGATCGCCGTGACACCCGAGCGCACCGCCACCGCCGTCGCCACGCTCGCGCCATCGTCGAACGCAATGCGCGCCGCGACGTGGTTGCCGGCGAAGGTCACGGCGATGACGAGCAGCGCCAGGACGCCGGCGCGCGGCGACAGATGGCCGGTCATGCCGGCATGGCGGTGGGTTGCACGGGCCGAGTCTGCTAGATTGCGGCGGACAGTACCATTTCCGGGGACATCGTCGATGCGTGTTTCGCGCTTTGCCGTATTGGCTCTGCTCTTCGCCGCAGTCCCGGCACTCGCCTGCGAAGTGCCGGACGACGGCGCCGCGCCGCTGCGGCGCCTGATCACGCGCGTCAAGCATCTTCCGCAGACCGGGGCGTGGCAGAAATCGTTGCCCGAGGGGACGACGGCGCAATACGTGCTGCGCGTGGATTCGCCGCAGAAGATCCGCGGCCGCTGCTACTGGCCGGTCGAGGTGCGCGCCGGCGGCGAGCTGTGGAAACGCTTTCTTGTCTCGGCCGATGGCGCGCGGCTGGCCGCGCCGTCGTCTCGCTGAGGCTACTTTCCGCCGCGCGAGCGCAACAGTTCGGCGATGGTCCGGTTCCTCGCCGCCGAGGCGAGCGCGAGCGGCGTCGCGCCGCTCGCACTCTGGGCGTTGACGTCGGCGCCCTTGCCGAGGAGTTTCTCCGCCACTTCGTAGCGGTTGTAGAGCACCGCAGTGTGCAACGGCGTGGTGCCATTCCTGGTGCGGCTATTGATGTCGGCGCCGCGGTCCAGCAGCAACTGCAGGATTTCAGGATTGCCGCGCATCACGGCATAGTGCAGCACCGACGCGCCGGTACCCGGGTCCTTGGCCTCGATGTCGGAGCCTTGCGCGATCATTTGCGAGGCGGCCGCAAAATCGCCTTTCGAAACGACCGCATGCAAGCTCGCGGGTGCGGCCTGCGCAGCCGGAGTCGGGGTCACCATCTCTACCTTGGGTTCAGGCTTTGCCGCGGCCGCGGCGGGCTTCGGGGAAGCTGCCGCCTCCTGCGGTGGCGAAGGCGCAGGCTTGTGCTCGTCGCCGCCGAACAACTGCCTGAAGAATCCGCGCACCCCCTCGATGAACTGCTCCGGCAGCGTAGGCTCTTCGGCCTGCTGCGCCGATGCGGGCACCGCAGCCAGCATCAGCGCGGCCAGCAGCACGGTCAATCTGCGTTTTGTATTCATGGCGGCCTACTCGATCACGCCCAGCTTGCCACTGTGGCTTCCCATGTACCAGAAGCGGCCTTCGGCATCGACGATCGCCTTGCGGATGCCTACGTCCCTGGAGGGCAGCTGAAAGACGCGGAAACGCTCGGTCTTCGGGTCGAGCAGCGCGACCGTATCGGTGTCGATCTCGTTCGCCCAGACGCGCCCGGCGCCGTCCACCGCCACCGCATAGGGACCCGCGCGCTCGCCCGCGGGCATGGCGTACTCCTTCACCACTTTCTTCGCCACCGGATCCACCCTGGCCAGCTTGCCGTTGCCGTAGTACGTCACCCAGAGCATGCCGTCGGGCGCCGCGGCGATGCGGCGCGGCCGCGAGCCGGACCCGGTGCGCAACTCATCGGTCTTGCCGCTCTTCGGATCGTAGATGCCGAGCGCGTTGGCGCCCATGCGGCACACCCAGATGCGCCCCTGCTTGTCGATCGCGAGGCCATAAGGTCCGCCGGGCATCGGGATTTCGCTCACCTTGCCGCTCGCGCGCTCGAGCTTGCCCAGGTAGCCGCCCTGCCCCGTAAACCAGACGTTGCCGGCATCGTCCAGCACCGCGGTGTGCGGATTGCCGCCCTGCGACGGCGTGAAGTGACTGACGACCTTGCCGGTTGCCGGATCGAGTTCGCCGATCGAGCCGTTGCCGTTGCCGGTGTAGAACACCTTGCCATCCTTCGACACCACGAGGCCGTGCGGCCGCGCGCCCTCCGGCAGGTCCCACTCCTTGAACGATTTCGCCTTGGTATCGAAGCGCGCGATGCGGTTGCCGTTCATCACCGCGATGTAGATGTTGCCGTCGGGTCCGGGCGCCGGATCGCGCGCGAAACGAGGCGTCGGCACGCTCCATTCGGTGATCTTGCCGGCGATGTCGCGGCTGCCCGGGGCGACACCGTAATTCGATCCGCCCGCGGCGGCGGCCAGCGGCACGACCGCGATCACCAGCGCGGCGATCGCTCTCATGGCCTTGCTCCTTGACCCCTTCACGGCTGCGCCTTGAATTGCTCGTCCACCGGAATCCGCAGGCCGTTGGCCAGGCGGTTGTTTTCGTTCGCCAGGCCGACCACCGCCATCAGTTCCATGAGCATCGCATCGGTCATGCCTTTGCGCCGCGCGGCGGCGGTGTGCGAATAGCTGCAGTACTCGCAGTTATTGGTGGCGCTCACCGCGAGATAGACCATTTCCTTGGTCAGGGGATCGAGCGCCCCCGGCGCCATCACCTGCTGCACGCTGGCCCAGACGCGACCGAGCAGTGCCGGGTCGTTGGCGAGCGCCTTCCAGAAATTGTTGATCCAGTCGGTGCCGCGCGCCGTCATGATCTTGTCGTAGACGGCGCGCACCTCTGGCGAAGCCTCGGCGTATTCGACCAGCCTGACCAGAGACGACATGAACATCCCCCCCGACGCAATCATAACCCCAATGTGCCCCGGTCCTGCCGCCTCGTGCCGGGCCGAGGCGCCGATTGGCACTCCGACGCTGGTAAAATCAGCGGCTCGCATGAAGTTCCTGTTCGATCTTTTTCCGGTGATCCTGTTTTTCGCCGCCTTCAAGCTGGCCGACATCTATGTCGCCACGGGGGTGGCGATCGCCGCGAGCTTCGCCCAGGTGGGCTGGCTCAAGCTGCGCCGGCGGCGCGTCGAGCCGATGCTCTGGGCGAGCCTCGCAATCATCGCGGTTTTCGGCGGCGCGACGCTCGCGCTGCGCGACGAAACCTTCATCAAGTGGAAGCCGACCGTGCTGTACTGGTTGTTCGGCGCCGTGCTGGCCGGCGGGTCGCTTTTTTTCCGCCGCAACCTGATCCGCGCCGTGATGGGCGCCGAGATCCGGCTGCCGGAGGCGATCTGGGCCCGGCTGAACTGGAGCTGGGTGCTGTTTTTCGTCTTCATGGGCGCGGCCAACCTCTTCGTCGCCTTCAACTATCCGACCGATCTGTGGGTCAATTTCAAGCTCTTCGGCGGCACCGGCCTGATGCTGCTGTTCGTCATCGGCCAGGCGCTGTATCTGGCCCGGCACGTCAGCGAGGAGCCGCGCGCGTGAGCGTCGCCGACGAAATCCGCCGTCGCCTCGAAACTCTGGCGCCGCTGCGGCTCGAGCTGAGCGACGAAAGCGCGCGCCACGCTGGCCATGCCGGCGCGCGACCCGGCGGCGACACGCACTGGCGCCTTCTGATCGCCTCGGCGGCTTTTGCCGGCCAGCCGACGCTGGCGCGCCATCGCATGATCTACGCGGCGCTCGGCGAGCTGATGAACAATCCGATCCACGCGCTGGCCATCACCGCCCGGGCGCCGGGCGAGCCTGACGCATGATCGCACCTGCCTACCCAACGAAAGGTATCTGATGAAACTTCCAATTTTCGCCGTAGCGCTCGCCACCCTCGCCCTGCCCGCGCTCGCGCAGGCGCCCGCCGCCAGGCTCCCGACCAAGGAGCCGGCCAAAGCCGCCGCCGCGTCGAAGGAAGGGCCGCTTGCCACGGTGAACGGTGTTGCGATCCCGCGCCAGCGCGGCGAATTCCTGGTGCGCCAGCAGACCGCGCGCGGCGCGCCCGATTCCGAGCAGCTGCGCGCGCAGGTGCGCGAGGTGCTCATCAACAAGGAGGTCCTGCTGCAGGAGGCGAACCGCGCCGGCGTCGCCCGGCGCGCCGAAGTGCTGCAGCAGCTCGATCTGGCGCGCCAGGAAATCATCGTCAACAGCTTTCTCGGCGACTACGTGAGCAAGAATCCGGTGGGCGACGCCGAGATCCAGCAGGAGTACGAGCGCGCCAAGCAGCAGACCGGCACCACCGAGTACCAGGCGCGCCACATCCTGGTGCAGAGCGAGGACGAAGCCAAGCGCCTCATCGGCGACCTCAGGAAGGGCGGCAAGTTCGAGGAGCTGGCGCAGAAGCACTCGATCGACTCGACCAAGGACAAGGGCGGCGACCTCGGCTGGAACGTACCCGGCGTCTACGACAGGACTTTCGCCGACGCGATGGTCAAGCTGGAGAAGGGCAAGATGACCGAGGCGCCGGTGCATACGCGTTTCGGCTTTCACGTCATCCGGCTCGACGACGTGCGCCCGGTCAAGATCCCGCCGCTCTCCGAGGTCAAGCCGCGCATCCAGCAGCGCCTGGCGCAGATCAAGATCGAGAAGCTGGTCGGCGAGCTGCGCGCCAAAGCCAAAGTGGAGTGAGCGCAAGGGTCCTCGCCGAACGCGCATACGCGCCCGGGCGCGCGTTTTGCGTCGT
>MERE01000101.1 GCA_001771975.1 Betaproteobacteria bacterium RIFCSPLOWO2_02_FULL_68_150
CGCATTCGACCCGCAGTCTGAGCGGCGGCTCCACCGCCGGGCCGGGCCTCTGCAGCCGGATCCTGAAGTGTCCGGTGACACGCGGCGCAAACTCCAGCAGCACGCGGCGGATCGCCTCGGGATAGATGTTCACGCCCTTCACGATCAGCATGTCGTCGGTGCGTCCGACGATCTTGAAGCGGATGCCCGGCATGCCGCACGTGCAGGGCCTGGTCCACACCTGCAGCAAGTCGCCGAGCGCGTAGCGCATGAAGGGGCCGCCCTCCCAGTCGAGGAAGGTAAACACCATCTCGCCGACCGCGCCCTCGGCGATCTCGACCGGCTTGCGCGTCTGCGGGTCGACGAGTTCGAGCAGGCAGTGGTCCTCGGACACGAAGTGCATGCCCTTGTATTCCTCGGGCGGCTCGTCGCAGGAAATGCCGTGGAACGCGTGCCCGCCGCCGGTATGATCGAAGACCTTGGCGCCGAAGCCGTCGGCAAGCTTTCGCCGCACCGCCGGGTTGCCGCCGCCGGGCTCGCCGACGCAGAAGAACCGGCGAAAGCCGAGCTCGCGCGCCGGCTTGCCGGTGTGCTTCGCGCATTCGTCGATCAGGTACTGCCCGAACGAAGGGGTCGCGATGAGCGCATTGGGCCGCGTGAGCGCGCTGAAATCGAGCACGCGTCGCGTGCCGCCCTCGATGCCAACCGGCACCACGCAGGCGCCGAGGTGCTGGATGCCCTGCGAGAGCGGCAGGCCGCCCGTGAACATGGAGAGCGACACCGCCTGGATCATCACCTGCCCCGGACGGATGCCGGCCCGCCAGTATTTTCGGGCGTGCATTTCGTTCACCACGCCTACGTCGTGCGCCGTGACCGTGTAAAGCGTCGGCATGCCGGTGGTGCCGGAGGTCGCGCTCACGCGGACGATCTTCTCCGCAGGGGCGCAGGCAAGCAAAGCGAACGGCGTGCCGTGTTCCGCAAGTGAGCGCTCCTGGATCCTGCGGTGCTCGTCCTTGTCCATCAACGGCACCCGGGCAAAGTCCTCGAAGCTGCGGATGTCGGCAGGCGCAATGCCGGCGACATCCATCCTTTCGCGATAATACGGCGAGCCGGCGTAGTTGTAGGCAACCTGGCGCTTCAGCCGCTCGAGCTGCAGCGCGTGCAGCTCGTCCCGCGACATGCGCTCGATACGCTCGTTCCAGAGGAGCCGCTCAGTCGCCATGGACCGGCTGGCGGAATTCGGCACGCGGATCGGAATACGCCTCGGTGCTGACGGGATCGTTCCGGGGCCGCATCATGCTTTCGCCTTTCGGATCGCCTCGGTCGCGTCTTTTTGCAAAACGAGAGAATCCGGATCGATCGCGACCCCGTAATCGCGGCGCGCGGCTTCGGCGCTGATCACACCGTTGCGCACGTCTTCGAGCACGCGATCGATCGGTCGCTCAAACGGCTCGCCGTAGCCGCCACCGCCGCCGGCAAGCTGTCTGAACACCGTACCGGCCGGAATGCCGCGCACGATCTCCTTGGTCTTCACCGGGCGCTCCTTCCCGTCAGGGAACTTCAGCGTGATCGCGTTCTTCCAGCCGGGCTTGCCGCCGAAAAAACCGAAAGCCCGCGCCTCTTCCTCGACGCCGTCGCCGAACGCCACGCCGGTGGCGTCCTCGCCGCGCATGACGAACTCGGTCTCCACGCCCAACCCGCCCCGCCAGCGCCCCGCGCCGGCAGAGTCGGTGAGGTACTCGTGCTTGATGAGGAAATGTGGATCGTGGATCTCGAACATCTCGTAGTCCTGCGCGAGAATCCCGCCCGCGCAGTTGATGAGGCCGATGTGGTCGTAGCCATCGGCCATCCAGGTACCGCCCGAGCCGCCCTTCAGGGAGAGGAAGAGAATGTCGACATACGGTGCGTTGTGGCGCGGGTCGTGTCCCGAGACCGCGAAGCCGAGAAAGCGGTTCCAGCCGGCGGTCACCATCTTCGGCAGCGCCAGGGAAAAGGCCCGGAAGATCGCGTCCGAGGTCGGCCCGGTGATCGAGTTGCCGAATGTCGTCGCCGCCGGAAAGCGGGCGTTCAGGAACGAGCCCTCGGGGTTCACGATGCGGATCGGCCGCAGGATCCCGGCGTTGTGCGGGATGTCGGGCTTGATCAGCATGAGGAACGTGAGCAGCAGCGCCGACGCAGTCGCCGAGTACGGCGCGTTGACGAAGCCCGGCGTCTGCGCCGAGGAACCGGAAAAGTCGAAGGTGACCGCCTCGCCCCTGATGGTCACCGCAAGGTTGATCTTCATCTTCGTGCCGTCGGTCACGCCGTCGTAAAACGCCCACGACTCGCCGCGGTAAAGGCCATCCGGTATGGCCTGGATTTCCTTGCGCACCATCTTTTCCGCGCTGTCGAAAAGATGCCCGATCAACCCCGCCAGCTTGCGTTCGCCGAAGCGCGCAATGAGCTGCTTGAAGCCGCGCTCGCCTACCGTGCAGCCCCCGATCTGCGCCTTGATGTCCTCCTCGACGATCCGCAGCCGGATGTTGGCGAAGATGAGGTTCCAGACATCCCGCCGCAGCTTGCCGCGTTCGTGGATCTTGACCGCCGGAATGCGCAGCGCCTCCTGCCAGACTTCGCGCGCCTCCGGGTTGTACCCGCCGCGCACCGCGCCGCCGATGTCCGCCTGGTGGCCCTTGCACGCGGCCCATGCGACCAGTTTCCTGCCGTGGAAGATCGGCTTGAACACGGCGACGTCGTTGTTCTGGTTGCCGCCGCTGAAGACGTCGTTGTGCAGGATGACGTCGCCGGGATGAATGTCGTCGCCGAAAAAGCGCAGCACGTTCTCGCACGCCGGCTGCAGCGCGAACGCGAGCACCGGGATGTACTCGGTCTGCTCGAGCATCTGGCCCTTCGCGTCGTACAGGCCGGTGACGAAGTCGCGCGCCTCGTTCAGGATGGGCGAGCGCGTCGTACGCAGGAGCGTGAGCCCCATTTCCTCGGTGATCGACTTCAGCCGCCGCTGCAGCACCGAGACCTGGATCGGATCCGGTTTTGTCTTCTTCATGTCGTCAGAATGCAGTTGCCGAGCGCATCGTACTCGGCCCGGTATCCCGTGGGCACGACAATGCTCGTGTTTACGCTCTCGAGAATGGCGGGGCCCGCGAGACGGTTGCCATGGCCGAGCCGGTCGCCATCGTAGACCGGCACCTTGCCGAACTTCCGATCGCCGGGCAGGTAGGCGAGGCGCGTGCCCTTCAAGGCGTGGCGCGGGCTTGCGCTCGCGCGCGCCCGGCGCTCGAGCCTCGGTTTGGCCGTGAGGCCGATTGCGCCGAGCCGCAGGTTGAGGAGCTCCACGGTGGTGCCCTCCTCGCGCAGCGAATAGCCGTAGAGCCGGTCGTGCTGCTCGTGAAAGCGCCGGCGGACCGCATTCCAGTCGGACTTGCGAACGGCCTGCTCCGGCACCTCGACGTTCACCTCGTGGTACTGGCCGAGATAGCGCAGGTCCATGCTGCATCGAAGGCGCTGGCGCCGGAGCGCAATTCCCTCCCCTTTCAGCGTGACGCGCGCCTCGGCCTGCATCTCGCGCAGGAGTTCGTGGATCCGCCCGCTGTCGCCGCCGCCGGCTGGCAAGGCGCCGGCGCAACTCCGGACGTAGTCGTGCTTGAGGTCCGTGCGCAGCATTCCCGAGGCGCAGAAAATCGAGGATTCGCGCGGCATCAGGATGCGCCGGATGCCGAGCTCGGCGGCTATCGCGGCGCCGTGTATGGGACCGGCGCCGCCCGCGCAGATCAGCGGGAACTCGCGCGGGTCGTACCCTTTCTGCACCGAGATCTCGCGGATGGCGGAAGCCATGTTCACGTTGATGACGTGATACATGCCATGCGCGGCTTCGACGATATCCATGCCGAGCGGCTTCGCGATGCGGTCCCGGATGGCGCGCTCGGCGGCGCGCACGTCGAGCCGGATGCGTCCGCCGGCGAAAAACTCCGCGCAGAGGTAACCGAGCACCAGATTCGCATCCGTGCACGTGGGCTCCACCCCCCCGCGGCCGTAGCACGCCGGTCCGGGATCCGCTCCCGCGCTCTGCGGACCCATGTGCAGCAGACCGCCGTCGTCGATCCACGCGATCGAGCCACCGCCGGCGCCGACCGTGTTGATTTCCATCGAGGGCAGCGCAAGCGCGTAACGATTGACCGTGCCCGAGGTCGTGACCGCGGGCGCGCCATTCCTCACCAGGGCGGCGTCGAAGCTGGTGCCCCCCATGTCCACCGTGATGAAGCTCCGCTCGCGCTGCGCCGCCATGCAGGCGAGCCCCGCCGCCGGCGCAGCCGCCGGCCCGGAGAGCAGCGTCATCGCGGCCAGCCGCGCCACAGCCTGCGGCGAGGCAACGCCGCCGTTGGACTGCATGATGAGAAGCGTGCCACGGTAGCGCAACTCGTCCAGTTTGCGCGTGAGGCTGCGCAGGTAGCGCGACAGAATCGGCCCGACCCCCGCGTTCAGCACGGTGGTGCTGGTGCGCTCGTAGAAACGCACCTGGGGCAGGACCTCCGAGGACACCGAAACATAAACCTCCGGCAGCGCCTCGCGCACCAGCCGCGCCGCTTCGGCTTCGTTCCTGCGGTTCGCATGCGAGTGCAGAAAGCAGATGGCGACGGCTTCGACACCGCCGCTGCGGAAGCGCTCGATCGCCGCGGCGACGTCGGCGGCGGCGAGCGGCGCGACGATCGCGCCCCCGGCGTCCACCCGCTCAGTCACCGGGAGACGCAGGTAGCGCGGGACGATGGGCGCGGGCGGGTGATAGCGGTTGTCGTACATCTCCTCGCGCACGCCCCGGCGCATCTGCAGGGCGTCGCGAAACCCGCGCGTGGTGAGCAGTCCCGTGCGCGCCGCATTTCCGGTGAGCACGGCATTGGTGGTGACCGTCGTGCCGTGCACGATGCGCTCGATCTCGCGAACGAAGCGCTCGAACGGAATCGACTGCCGCTGCGCGAGCGCGGCGAGCCCCGCCATGACGGCATTCGACGGATCGGCCGGGGTGGACAGCTCCTTGTGCACCGATGTGCGGCCGCCCCGTGCCATGAGCAGGAAATCGGTGAACGTGCCGCCGACGTCGATGCCGATCTTGAATCCCATGCTGTGACTACCGCGACCAACGCACCGGCAGATTGATCACCGTAAGAACGGTGAGCATGAGCGCCACCACGACCGAGTAGAAAACCGCCGACGCGCGTCCCTCGTCGAGCAGCCAGCCGAAAAACACCGGCGTGACCATCGAGCCGACGTCGAGCCCGGAGTAGACGAAGCCGTAAACCTTGCCGGTCGCCCCCGGCGGCGTGGTCGTGCGCACGATCAGGTCGCGCGAAGGGTTGGTGATGCCGCTCGCAAAACCCGTAGCCGCCAGCAGCGGCGCGAGCATCGCCGCCGGCAGCCACGCGGCGGCGAGCACGAACATGAATGCCGCGCTCACCAGCATGCCGCTCACCGCCACCCGATCGTGGCGCTGAAAGCGCGCCGCGATGAAGCCGCCGGTGAAAATGCCGGCCGCGGCACCAAGGAGGTATGCGGTGAGCGCGGCCGAAGCGAGGGCTGCGCTCGCCCCGTAGAGCGCGATCAGGGTCGCGACCCCGAAGGTCTGGATGGCGATGAAGCCGACCGCGATGAAGAGAAAGTAGCCGAAGCACATCAGCACCGGGGTCGACATCAGTACCTGCACGTCGGCGGCCAGCCCGCCAGCGCCGCGGCGCGCGTCGGCGGGCTCCACGTAGAGCGCGGCGCGCTGCGTGATGACGAACGCGGTCACCACCGCGCCGAGCGCTGCCGCGGCAAGGAGCGCACTGCGCCAACCGAATGCGCTCGCCATGCCGGCGCTGAACCCGGGCGCCGCTGCATAACCGAGAAAGCCCGCGATGCCATGCCAGCTGAAAGCGTAACCGAGGCGGCCCGGATCGACGCGTGCATTCAGGATCGCGAAATCCGATGGATGAAAAACACTGTTGCCCAGTCCGCCGATGAGCGCCGCAGCCAGCAGCGCTTCGTAATCGCGCGCCAGCCCGGCGAGCAGCGCGCCCGCGACGCAGAGCGCCAGGCCGCCGAACAAGACACGGCGCGCACCGAAGCGGTCCACGGCAAACCCGGCCAGCGTCTGGCAGACCCCGGACACGACGTAGTAGAGCGCGATGGTCGCGCCGAGCGCGGCATAGGACACGCCCAGATCTTCGCGGATGAGCGGAAACAGCACCGCGGTCGCGATCTGGTAGAAGTGCGACAGGCCGTGTGCCAGCGCCACCAGCCCGATCACCCGGGCATCCCGCCGCAGGGCGTGCGCCGTCATTTCAGCCGAGCGAGCCGATGAAGCGCGTCAGGGCGGCGAGCACCGCCTCGGGTTGGTCGCGCTGCGGCGAATGGCCGCAGCGCGGCAGCTCGAGCAGCTCGCAGCGGGACGGCACCTGGCGCTGGATCGCCTCCAGCTGGGCCATCGTGCCGTACTCGTCGTCCGCGCCCTGGATCGCGAGCACCGGCGCGCGAATCCGCGGCAGGCATTCCTCGATGTTCCAGCGCCGGAACTCGGGATCGAGCCAGACGTCGTTCCACAGGTAGAAGGTCTTCGCCGGGTCGCGATGGTACTTTCCCAGCCGTTCGCGGATGTCGCTCGATTCGAAGGTGTGTTTTGCCCGGACGATGCTGCGAATGCAGATATCCTCGACGAACACGTGCGGCGCCAGCAAAGCGAGGCCGCGTACCGGATGGCCCGCGCCGGCATGAATCAGCGCGATCGAAGCGCCGTCCGAATGCCCGACCAGGACCGGCGCCTCGATGCCGAGCGCGGCCAGCACCTGCGGCAGCGACTCGAGCGCCTCGTCGTGCATGAAGCGCACGCCGAGGCGCGGCTCGGCGAGCACATCCGAGAAGCCATAGCCGTAGCGGTTGTACACGAGCGCGCGGCAGCCGCTCGCCTGCGCTGCGCGCGCGGGAAAGTCGCGCCACTGCCGGATCGAGCCGAGCCCTTCGTGCAGGAAGACCAGCGCCGGCTCCGCGCCCTCGATCCATTCGTACTCGAGCGACCGGCGGGCGGCAGTGAGAAAAGGCATCGGCGCAGGTTAGCACGCAGGTGATAATCGCCCGCGATGCGTTTCACCGCGTACCTCGTCCTGCTCGCCACGCTGGTCCTCTGGTCGGGGAACTGGGTCGTGGCGCGCGCGGTGCGCGACGATATCTCGCCGGGGATTGCCACCGCGGGCCGGCTGGTGATCGTGATCGCGCTCCTGGCGCCGTTTTGCTGGCGCGGCTTGCGCGAACCGCTCGGCAGCTTCACGCGCCGCGACTGGCAGGTGCTCGCCGCGCTCGGCTTCACCGGCGGCGGCCTGCACCTCGCCTGCCAATGGCTCGGCCTGCACTACACCACCGCGACCAGCGCCGTGCTCTACCTCTCTACGGCGCCCGTGTTCATTCTCCTGCTGGCGCGGCCGCTGCTGGGAGAACGCATCGCGTCGCGGCAATGGCTCGGGGTACTGATCTCGTTCGTCGGCGTCGCGGTCATCGGCATGCAGGGCGAACTGGTCACGCCTTCCTTCAACCGCGGCGACCTGCTCGCGCTCCTCTCGATGGCGATGTGGGGCTCGTACACGGTGGTGCTGCGCCTGAGGCGCGACGCACTCGACACGCCGCAGTACCTCACGCTGCTGTGCGCGGCGGGCCTCGTTTTCATGCTTCCCTGGATCGCCTGGGAATTCGCCGGCAGCGCGAAACTTGCCCTGACCCCGATGGGTGCGCTCGGCGTGCTCTATTCCGCCATCGGTTCGCTGCTGCTCGCCTACGCCGGCTGGAGTTACGTCGTGACGCGGCTGGGCGCGGCGCGGGCCGGCGCCACGATGCATCTGATGCCCGCGATCGGGGTCGGGCTCGCGGCGCTGTTTCTCGGCGAAACTCCGCGCTGGTACCACTTCGCCGGCATTGCGTTGATCCTCACCGGCGTAGGGTTGTCCACCTTCAAAGCCTCACGGGCTTCCAGTAGCCGGTGAGTTCGAGGTACCCGCGCCCGGCTTCGCGGCCGCGCTGCAGTGCGCGCACTGCGCCTTCCCAGTAGATCGTGCCGGTGCTGGCGCGCGCGTCGAGTTCCTGATCGTCCATGAGCGGCGCGAGTTCCCAACTCTCGCTCCCCGCGGTCACGCGCATCGCCACCGGATATTCGACCCCGGTGCGCGGCGAGCGCCAGCGGCGCCGGGGTTCGAATGCGATTTCGCCCGGTGCGAAGACGCGCCGATGCCCTTGCGCACCGAGCAAGGTGCCGCCGGCGTAATGCGCCGCGCCCTGCCGGTCGCGCATGCGAAACGCCATCAGCGCGCCGCCATCGGCGAGTTCGATTCCGACCCAGTCCCAGCCCGCGGCCTCCGGCGCCATCAGGGTGCTCGACCATTCGTGGTCGAGCCAAGCGCTGCCCGACACCGGCTCGCTGCCGTTGCCGCGGTCCACGGCGCCGCGCGCGGCGAGCCGCGGTCGGCTGTAGTAGTAGCTTGCTTCGCCGGCGCGCCGGCCCTTGCGGCTGTATCCTGCCTCGCCTTGTTCGAGCGGCGGGTCGCTCGCCTCGAGCTCCAGTTCGAGCGAAAAATCCCGCGCCGCAAGGCGCGTGCGATAACGCCCGCCCTCCAGCGCCAGGCGCCAGTCGTCGAGCCACACCGCGGTGGTCTCCTCGCTCGCGCCCGCGAGTCCGAGCGCTACGCGCGCTGCGCGCTGGTCGTGGCGCAGGCGCCCGAACACCGGGTCGGCCAGCGCCGCGTGCGCGAGGAGGATCTGCCGCGGCGCTTGGCGGCTCGGATTGGCACTGTCGAACGGCGGCCGGGCGCGGAAGAAGGTCACCTGGAAGCCGAGTGGCTCGCTGCGCGCGGTATGCAACCAGCCCGTCAGGTACCACCACTCGCTGCGGTATTCGGGATGCGCGCCGTGATCGCGCGGAAAGCTCAGGCCGCGCCGCGGCTCGACCGCCGGGTAGCGCACCTCGAGCGTCATC
Source organism: Betaproteobacteria bacterium RIFCSPLOWO2_02_FULL_68_150 (assembly GCA_001771975.1). GTDB lineage: Bacteria > Pseudomonadota > Gammaproteobacteria > Burkholderiales > SG8-39 > 2-02-FULL-66-14. The sequence goes on from MERE01000101.1 coordinate 8,963, forward strand.
GCCCCGATCGCGGCAAGGAACTCGCGGCGCCTCACCAGTCCTCCTTGACCGCGCGCACGGGCGCCATGCCGGTGGCTTCGCGGCCGGAGACGTAGGCGGTGAGCAACGCCAATCCTATGAGCAGCAGCGACAATCCCGCCAGCAGGCCGTAGGGCAGATGCAGTTCCATGCCCCAGTTGAACGATTGGCGGTTGACTACATACACCAGCACCAGGCTGATGAGGGCGCCCAGTACCAGCCCCGCCGCCACGCCGAGCAGGGCCAGCAACCCGCCCTCGGCGGCGAGCATCGAGTTGATCTGCGCGCGCGTCATGCCGAGGTGGCGCAGCATGCCGAATTCGCGGCGCCGCGACAGCACGATCGCGGCGACGCTCGATGAAAGGCCGAACAGACCCACCAGCACGGCGACCGCCTCGAGCGCATAGGTCACGGCAAAGGTGCGGTCGAACAGCCGCAGCGAAATGTCGCGGATCTCCCCGGGCGCCGCCATCTCGAGCAATTCGCCGCCCGGCAGCGCGCGCAGCGCCTGCATCGTGTCCGCTACGCTCGCTCCGGGCGCCAGCCAGAGCGTGGCGTCGTTGCTGCGCCGGTCGCCGGTCAGCTCTACGTAGAGCGCACGCTCCAGGACGATCGCGCCGTGCTGCCTGAGATAGTCGCGCCAGACGCCGGCAACCACGAACGGGTGATTGCGGCCGCCGACCGGCAGCGCGATGCGCTCACCGGGTGCGTAGCCGTACAGGTCCGCTACCGCCTCCGAGACCCAGGCCGGCGGCGGATCATCGCGCCTGCGTTGGTGGCGAGCGCCCACGAGCGGAAACACGAGCGCCGTCCCCTCGCGCGTCAGGTCGCGCGCCATGAGCGCGATCGGCGGGCGCCTCGCGTCGAGCGTGATGCGTCCGCTGCGGAGGAACTCCGCGCGCTGCACTTGCGGCAGCGCTTTCACGCGCACCTCGAGTTCCGGCTCGAGCCAGGCGGTCTCGCCGGCATGCGTGGTCCTGACGTACAGGTCAGCCGGCAGGACCGCGTCGAGCCACTGCTCGACCGAACTGCGCAGCGAAGCCACCATGATCGCCATCGCCACCATGAGCGAAAAGCTCGCCACGATCGCCGCGAGACTGACCATCGCCTGTCCGGGCGCGGCACGCAATTGCGCGAGCGCGAGCGCATACGGTACGCGCGCCGTGAGCGGGAGGCGCGCGAGCGCCGCCTGCGACAGCCACGGCATGAGCAGAATGCCGCCTACGAGCAGGCAGGCAATCGAGAGATAGCCGAACAGCGGAATGCCATCGAGCGGCCCGAATTGCGCCAGCACGGCGCCGGCCGCCAGCAGCGCCGCCCCCGGCCGCAACCCCGTCGCGCGCGCGAACAGACGCTGCTCGTCGCCGGCCTTGAGCGCCTGCGCCGGCGCCGTGCGCGCGGCATCGAGCGCGGGCAACAGCGCCCCGCCGGCCGCGATGGCGACGCCCGCGGCGAGATAGGCGATCGCGCTCCCAGCGGGAAAACTCAGCGCGGGCGCGACGCCGCGAAACATGCCCGCGCCGAGATCCGCGCCCGCAAAGCGCAGCGCCGCGCCGGCGAGCGCATAGCCGAGGGCGAGACCCGTCGCACTGCCGAGCACGCCGATCGCCGCCGCCTCGACCAGCACCAGCCGCGTCACGCCGCGCCGCTCGAGCCCGAGCACGCGCAGCAGGGCATGCTCGCCGCGCCGGCGCGTCACCTCGAGCGCCTGCGCCGAAAAGACGAGAAAACCGCCCGTGAGAAGCGCCACCAGCGCCAGCACGTTCAGGTTGACGCGATACGCGCGCGACAACGCCGCGCCGCTGTCCTCGGCCATCTCCACCGTGCTCACCAAGGTGCCGGCCGGCAGCAGCAAGGCGATGCGCGTGCGCATCGCCTCGCGATCGACGCCTGGCGCGAGGCGCAGGTCGACCCGGTTGAGCTGCCCGATCCGGTCGAGGCGCCATTGCGCCGTGGCGACGTCGGTGAGCGCGGCGGCGCCGCGCAAGGCCGACGCCGGCAGCACGCCCGCGATCTCCAGCTCTACGATGTCGAGCCCGGCCACGATGCGCAGCTTTTCTCCGGCGCCGAGCGCCAGCCGATCGGACGCCGCTGCCGAAAGGAAAACGACATCCGGCCGCAGCAGCTCGATGCGCCGCGCCGGATCGTCGGCGAACAGGGCCGGCTGCATTCGCGCCGCGCGCAGCGCATCGATCCCAACCAGGCGAATGGTGCGCTCGCCCGCGGCGAGACCGGCTTCGGCCTCAAGCACAGGACTCGCCGCCGCCACGCCGTCGAATTTCGCGAGCTGCACGTAGAGCGCCTCGTCGAATCCGCTGCGGCCGCCGCGCACCACCAGATCGGCTTCGCCGGCCAGCGAGCGCACGCCGGCGCCCAGCTCCTCCACCGCCGCGCGATTGATCAGGCTGACGGCAAAGCCGAGCGCTACGCCGAGCGCAATCCCGGCAATCGACAGCGCGGTGCGGCCCCACTGGTGGGCGAAGCGCGCGTTGAGAACGATGGCCAGGCGCCACATGGCCCGTATCTTAATCGCCCGGGAGTGTTAGCCTTTGCGTCGCCATGGGGCATATGCGGAGCATCGGCAGACGGGTCCTGGCTGATGTCGTGCTCGGGAATCTTGCGGGTGCGGTCCTCACTTTCCTTTATTTCCAGCTCCTCGACCCGGCAGCGCACGAGGGCGTCGGCCGCGTCGAGCGCGACGACCTGCTGTTCTTCGTGTTCGCTTCGGCCGCGATCGTCGCCGTCGGCTTCGCGTCCAGCGGCGGTTGGGCGCGCGCCGTGCTGAGATTCAGCGGAACGCCGCCGGCGGGAACCGACGGCGACGAGTTGCGCCGGCGTGCGTTGCTCGTCCCTGGCTTCTTCGCGCTGCTCTCGTTCGCCGCCTGGATGCTGGCGTCGCTCGTTTTCGGCGTGCTGCGGCCGCTGCTCAGCGACAGCTTCGCGGCCGGGCGGGCGCTGCGGCAGATCTTCGGCATCCTGTTCGTCTCCGGCACCATGGTCACGGCGCTCGTGTTTTTCCGCGTCGAGCGGCTGTGGCGCGACGAACTGCCGCGCTTTTTTCCCGACGGCGTCCTGAGCCCGATTCCGGTGCCGCGCTTGCGCGTACGCACGCGCATGCTGGTCGTCTTCCTGCTCATCGGCCTGCTGCCGCTCGCGGTGCTCGCGGTTGCGGCGCTCACCCGTGCGCGCGCCTTGCTCTCGGCCGATCCCGCGACCGCCGAAGAGATCATCCACAACCTGATCCTGGTCGTCAGCCTGCTCGCCGCCGCCGGCCTGCTGTTGTCGCTTCGGCTCGCGACCGCGCTCGCAGCGAGCGTTGCGCGTCCCTTGAGCGAGCTGCAGGCCGCCATGGCCCGCGTCGAGCGCGGTGCGCTCGATACACGCTGCGCGGTGCTGTCGAACGACGAGATCGGCGCGTTTGCCGAAGGATTCAACCGCATGGTCGCCGGACTGCGCGAACGCGAGGTGATCCGGGAAACCTTCGGCAAGTACATCAGTCCGGAAGTGCGCGACGAGATCCTCGCCGGACGCGTGCCTCTGGCCGGGGCGCTGCGCGAGGTTACGGTCCTCTTCGCGGACCTGCGCGACTTCACGCCCTGGGTCGAATCGACGCCCGCGACCGAAGTGGTGGCCGACCTCAACGCCTACTTTACCGAGATGGACGGCGCAATCCGGGCGCATCGCGGCCTGGTGCTGCAGTTCATCGGCGACGAGATCGAGGCCGTGTTCGGGGCTCCGATCGCGGATCCGCAGCACGCCGATTCGGCGCTGCGCGCGGCGCTCGAGATGCGTCGCCGGCTCGAAGCCTGGAACGCCGCACGGCGCGCGGCCGGCAAGATCGCCCTTCGGCATGGCATCGGAATCCATACCGGTACCGTGCTCGCCGGCAACATCGGCAGCGGCGAGCGCCTGTCGTACGCGCTGGTGGGCGATGCAGTGAATCTCGCCTCGCGCATCCAGTCGCTCAACAAGCAGCTCGGCACCGACGTTCTCGTCAGCGGAGCCACGCGGCAACGCCTCGGCAGCGGGTTCGACCTTTCGGCCCTGCCCGCGGTGCGGGTGAAAGGCCGCTCAGCGGAAGTCGAGGTCTACGCGGTCGCCTGAGCGCTCAGCGCTGCGCGAGCGCATTTTCGAAACGCTTCAACGTGTCCCCGGGCGCGGGAAATTCTTCGGGACATCCTAGTCGATAACGCGGTGGGCGCGCTTCAGCAGCGCCGCCGGCAGCGTCAGTCCGAGCGCGCCCGCTGTCTTGAGGTTGAGCACCAACTCGAACTTTTCCGACTGCTCGACGGCAATCGCGGCGGGCTGCGCTCCCTTCAGGATGCGGCTCGCAATCCGGGCGCCACGCCGCAGCGAATCGGCGATATCGGCGCCATAGGTCAGCAGCGCGCCGGCGTCGGCCCATTCGACGCGGTGTGCGACCAGCGCGAGCCCGTTGCGCGCCGCGAACATTCCGATGTCGCGCCGGCGCGCAAACAGCGTCAGCGAGGAGCCCACCACCACCACCGTGACGCCATCGCGCCGGAAGCCGGCGAGAAGCTTGGCCACTGCCTCGTAGTTCGTGAACTCCGCCAGCGAAAGTTCCAATTTGGCGCGTTGCGCGGCGTCCTGGTGTGCCTGCTTCTGGCGTTCGTAGTCGGGGGCACGGCGATCGAGGAGGTATCCAATTCGTCCCACGCCCGGCCGCGCCTCCTTGAGCAGAGCAAACCGCCTTGCAACCACGTTGCCGGACGCCCGTTGCACGCCGGTGGCATTGCGCCCCGGCCGCGCCAGCGACGCCACCAGTCCGCTCGTCACCGGGTCCGAAGTCGTCGTGAACACGACCGGCAGCTTGTCGGTCACCTTGATCGCCGCCAGCGCAATACTGGCGCTGGTCGCAAAGATCAGATCCGGCCCGCGATCGGCGGCAACGGACACCAGCTGTTCCAGGTAATCCCGCATGCCGCGACCGGAAAGGCGTTCATAGGCGATGTTGCGGTCTTCCACCCATCCGAGGCGGCGCATCTCGTCGAAAAACGGCCGCACCGCCGGCTCGTCGTCCTCGGCATCGCCGGCGAACAGGACCACCACCCGCGCCTGGCGCGCCGGCTGCGCCCAGGCGGCACGCGGTGCCGCGAGGCTGACGCCGATCGCAGCGAGCAACGCCCTTCGCGAGTTCAAGCCTGCGACCTCCTAGAACCCTTCCAGCACCAGCTTGCCGACCACGTGCCCCTGTTCGAGCCGCTGGTGCGCCCGCTTCAGGTTGGCGGCATTGATGCTGCCCAGATTTTCCTTCAGCGTGGAGCGCAGCAGCTCCACCTCGACGAGCGCCGCGGCTTCGCAGAGCAGTTCGTGCTGCGCGATCATGTCGGCAGTGCCGAAGCTCGAGCGCGTGAACATGCCCTCCCACGAAAAGGCGAGGCTCTTCGGCTGCAGCAGCGCGAGATCCACGGGCCGCGCGTTGCGCACGATCGAGCCGATGCGGCCCTGCGGCTTGACCAGCCTGGGAAACTCCGCGAAGTAGCGGTCGGTGTCGCTGAAGCACACCACGTAGTCGACCTCCGGCTCGCCGAGCGCCTGCAACTGCTCGGGCAGCGCTCGCGTGTGATCGATCGTGGCATCGGCGCCGAGCGACCTGACCCACGCCGTCGACTCGGGTCTCGAGGCGGTTGCAATCACCTTCAGTTTCGCCAGTCGTTTCGCGAGCTGGATCGCGATCGAGCCGACGCCGCCCGCGCCGCCCAGAATCAGCAACGAGCGTCCGGCATGCGCACCGGATTTCGAGATTCCCATGCGCTCGAACATCAGCTCCCAGGCAGTGATCGTGGTGAGCGGCAGCGCGGCCGCCTCGGCAAACGACAGCGTCGCCGGTTTCCTGCCGACGATGCGCTCGTCGACGAGCTGAAACTCGCAGTTCGCGCCCGGGCGCACGATGCTGCCGGCGTAGTAGACCTCGTCGCCCGGACTGAACAGGGTCGCTTCCGGCCCCGCTGCCCGCACCACGCCTGCGGCATCCCAGCCGAGGATGCGCGGTGTCGTTTCCGCGGTGTCCTTCGGCGCGCGCTGCTTCGTGTCCAGCGGGTTCACCGAAACGGCCTTCACCTCGACCAGCAGCTCGCGCGCCTCGGCGACGGGCGTCTCGACGTCGAGATCGAGCAGCGCATCGGGATGGTCGATCGGAAGATAGCGGTACAGGCCGACGGCTTTCATGCGGGGTTCGGCAACGGGGTCAGAGTAAAATCCTGCCGAATCATAACGCCCATTCTAAATGGCCAAGCCTTCCCGGAGCCCGCAGCCGCCGTCCAGCTCCAATTTCATCCGCCAGATCATCGAGGCCGACCTCGCCTCGGGCAAGCACAAGCGCATTTGCACGCGTTTTCCGCCCGAGCCGAACGGTTACCTGCATTTCGGCCATGCCAAGTCGATCTGCCTCAACTTCGGGCTGGCGAAAGACTATGGCGGACGCTGCAACCTGCGCTTTGACGACACCAACCCGGAGAAGGAGGAGCAGGAGTACGTCGATTCGATCATCGATGCGGTGAAATGGCTGGGATTCGACTTCGGCGGCGCGGCGCTCTACGCGAGCGACTACTTCGACTTCATGTATCGCGCCGCCGAGTATCTGGTCGAGTCCGGCCACGCCTACGTCGACAGCCAGTCCGCCGAGGAGATGCGCGCCAGCCGCGGCACGTTTTCCGAGCCCGGCCGGGACAGCCCCTGTCGCATCCGCTCCCCGGCGGAGAACCTGCGCCTGTTGCGCGAGATGAGGGACGGGAAACACGCCGACGGCGCGCACGTGCTGCGCGCCAGGATCGACATGGCCTCGCCCAACATCAACCTGCGCGATCCGGTGATTTACCGCATCAAGAAAGCAACGCACCATCGTACCGGCGACACGTGGTGCCTCTACCCGATGTACACCTACGCGCATCCGATCGAGGACGCGCTCGAGCACGTCACGCACTCGGTGTGCACGCTCGAGTTCGAGGACCAGCGGCCGTTCTACGACTGGCTGCTCGAGCGCCTCGCCGAGGGCGGCCTGCTCAAGCGGCCGCTGCCGCAGCAGATCGAGTTCGCGCGCCTCAACCTCACCTACGTCGTGTTGTCCAAGCGCAAGCTGGTCCAGTTGGTCCAGGAAGGCCATGTCGAGGGCTGGGATGATCCGCGCATGCCGACACTCATGGGCGCGCGCCGGCGCGGCTACACCGCCGAAGGGTTGCGCCGCTTCGCGGAACGCATCGGCGTCTCGAAGGCGAACCAGCTGATCGATCTTGCGGTGCTCGAGGACTGCATGCGCGAGCACCTGAACGAGGTCGCGCCGCGCCGCATGGCGGTGCTCGACCCGGTGAAACTGGTGATCGAGAACTATCCCGATGATCGCGAAGAACAGGTGGACGTTCCCAATCATCCGCAGAAACCCGACTGGGGCAGGCGCCAGGTGCCGTTTGCGAGGGAACTGTGGATCGAGCGCGAGGACTTCATGGCAACGCCGCCCAAGGGCTACTTCCGGTTGTTTCCGGGCAATCGGGTGCGCCTGCGCTATGCCTACGTCGTGGAGTGCATCGGGTACGACGTCGCGACAGAAACGGTTCGCTGCAGGCTGTTCGAAGATTCGCGCTCGGGAACGCCCGGCGCGGACCAGTACAAAGTGAAGGGCAACATCCACTGGGTGAGCGTCAAGCACGCCGGCGCCGCCGCAGTCGGGCTCTACGACCGCCTGTTCAAGGTACCGAACCCCGGTGGCGGCGAGCGGGATTTCCTGCTCGATCTCAATCCGGATTCGAAGAAGATGATCACGGCGAAACTCGAGCCCGCCCTGCGCAATGCGCAGGCGGGCGAATGCGTGCAGTTCGAGCGGCACGGCTATTTCGTGGTCGACGGGCCGGATTCGGCGCCCGGCGCGCTGCAATTCAATCGCGCGGTGACTTTGAGGGATTCGTGGAGCCGGTAGCACTGGCGCGCCAAGCGTTTGATTTGATTGACGGAGTGTCGTAATACCTGTATAAACGACCGGGCAGGATTCTCAAGCAGTGAAAAGGCCGGTCAGGCGGTAGCGTTCGCGCTGTGCTCATCAGGTAGATTTTCTCTTCCTTGATTTTCCGCAGGGCAGATCGCCCTTTTCTTTCATTCAGATCGAGGACACAGACATGAGTACCGGTACCGTGAAATGGTTCAACGACGCCAAGGGTTTTGGATTCATCACGCCTGACGACGGCGGCAAAGACCTCTTCGTTCACTTTTCTGCCATCCAGGCCGGCGGCTTCAAGTCGCTGAAGGAAAACGACAAGGTGCAGTTCGACGTGGGCCAGGGCGCGAAGGGTCCGAACGCCACCAACGTCAAGCCGCTGTAATGAGGCAGGCAGGCTGAAAAAGGCCCGGACTTCCGGGCTTTTTTTGTTTCATCGGGGGACTCACCATGCAAATCCTGGCACGCGGCCGAATCGCGCACTGGAGCAGGGAAAAGATCGACACCTTGAGCACGCTCGAGCTGCGGCAGCTGCTCGCGAACGCGCAGCGGCTGCAGGAGACGGAAATCGCGGCGCTCTGCAACGAGTTGCTCGGCGCGCGCCCGAGAGGGCACGGCGTGGTGCGCCGGCAGAAGCCGAAAGGCAAAGCGGGCGCACCGGTTGCGCGCGGCAGGGCGACGGAATGAGGAACCCTGTAGCCGTGCGCAGGCGTTACACGATCGGCAGGTACGAAATCGTCGCGCAGCCGATTCCGCACGCTGCGCAGATGTTCCGCTACACCGTGTTTGTCGACGGCAGGCGCATCGGGACGATGGCCAGCGTGCCCTCGGAGGCCGATTGCGTATCGATGGAGAAGCCGCCGATCGTTCCGCCGCTGGTGCCCTATCAGGTGGTCTATCGCCCGGGGCGCCCCAAGAAGGGTACCCCGCCGCGCACGACCGGCGATGCGGCTCCGCCGCCGCACGAAGACTTGCCGCACGGCATGTCGTTTCCCCAGGCCACGGACGAGCGCTAGCGGCAGCTTCCCTCTCGCCAACACGCAGCACCGTTGCCAGGTTTCGCGGACTCGCCTAAGTTCGGCGTCATGCGCTACGAGCTCCATTACTGGCCGGACATCCAGGGGCGCGGCGAATTCATCCGCCTTGCGCTCGAGGACGCCGGCGCCGACTACGTCGACGTTGCGCGCCGGCCGCGCGGCGCGGCTACGCTGGAGCGGTTGCTGCGAAGCCGTTCCGTGGCGCGAGCGCCGTTTGCAGCGCCATTCCTGCGCGCGGGCAAGCAGGTAATCGGGCAGACCGCGAACATCCTGCTGTTTCTCGGCCCGCGCCTGCGGCTGGCGCCGAAACGCGAGACCGACCGGCTCTGGGTGCACCAGCTGCAGCTGACGATCGCCGACTGGCTCGGCGAAGCGCACGACACGCATCACCCGGTCGCGGGCAGCCTGCACTACGAGCAGCAGAAACACGAGGCGAAGCGGCGTGCCGCGAATTTCATCGGCGAGCGGCTGCCGAAATTCCTGGACTATTTCGAGACGGTCTTGCGACGCAACCCGGGCGGCTATCTACTCGGGAAGAGGGTCTGCTACGCCGATCTGTCGCTGTTCCAGATGGTCGAGGGGCTGCGCTACGCATTTCCGCGCGCGATGGCAAGGCTGGAGCGCGGGTATCCCCGAGTGATGGCGCTGCATGATCGCGCAGCTTTGCGCCCGCGCCTGGCCACGTATCTTGCATCGTCGCGGCGCATTCCTTTCAACCAGCAGGGGATCTTCCGCCGCTACCCCGAGCTGGATCCGGTCTGAAAGCGCCACACCGCGCCATCGCGCACGATGTGCCCGCCGGTCGGGGTGGCGAAATGGGTGCCGAGCACCAGTACCGACCGGTTCGAGCAGCGCTCCAGGAAAGCGCGCCGCGTGCGGCGCGCGGCGTGAGGATCGACGTCGAAGCGGTTGGCCCAGTCGGGCTCTGCGCACTGCACTGGATGGTGCATGAGATCTCCCGTGATGACCGCCGCCTCGCCGCGCGAGGCGATGCACACGCTGACGTGGCCCGGCGTGTGGCCCGGGGTCGGCTGCAGAGACACCTCGCCGGTTATGCGGTGGTTCGTTGCCACCAGGTCGGCGAGACCGGAGTCGAGCACCGGACGCACCGAGTCGTCCCGCGCGTCGCGGTCCGGTCCCGGCAACTCCCGCGACCAGTGCTCCCATTCGCTGCGGCCGAAGAGGTAACGCGCGTTCGGAAACGTGGGCACCCAGCGGCCATCCACCCGCATCGTGTTCCATCCGACGTGGTCGACGTGCAAATGCGTGCACAGCACGGTGTCCACCTGCTCGCGACGGTATGGTGGTCACCTGGGCGGCAGATCGGCGTATGCCGCCGGGGCACCGCCTCCTGCCGCGGCGATCGAGCGCTGGATGTCCTCGATGCTGAAGATTCCCGGCTGCAGCGCATTCAGGTATTCGAAACTCTCGGCGACGGAATGATCGCGCGTGTACGAGATCATCCGCTTGGTCGCTGCCACCGCGACCGGTGCCCTGGAAGCAATGCGCCGCGCGATGGCAAGGGCGCCCGCGACAAGCGTGTCGTGGCTCTCGAACAGCGCGTTCACGAATCCGAGCCGCTCGGCGCGCTCCGCGCCAAGGCGCTCCCCCGTATAGCCCAGTTCGCGCACCACACCCTCGGGAAGCTGCTTCGGCAGCCGGTTGAAAGTGCCGACGTCGGCCAGCATGCCGAGGTTGATCTCCTGGATGACGAAGAACGCGTCGTGCGTCGCATAGCGCAGGCAGCAGGCGGTGACGAGGTCGACGCCGCCGCCGATGCAACCGCCCTGCACCGCCGCGATCACCGGAAAGCGCGCTTCGGCCAGCGCGTGAAAACTCTGCTGCAGCTCCTCGAGCTTGGCGCGAAAGCGCGCCCGCGCCGCCACCGTAGCGGTGCCGAGCGGATCGCCGCCTGCGAACACCGCCAGATCCATTCCGGCGCTGAAGTGCGGCCCGCTCGACGAGATCACCAGCGCGCGCACGCCGCCGCGCGCATCGAGCTCGCGCACCGCCCGCGGCAACTCGCGCCAGAACCCCAGCGTCATCGCGTTGCGCCGCTCGGGGCGCGACAGCCGCAGGTGTGCTACCTGGCCCTCGACCGAGACCTCGAAACATTCGTGCGCCATGGCGGCGGCTCCTCGCGGAATCGAATGCGCGCGAGCTTAGCACCGCGCGTGCGCCGCCGCGCCCCGGTTTATCATTCGCGCGTCATGACTGCCCGCTCACGATGAATTCGCCCGCCGGCGCAGACACGCTTTCCGATCTCATCCGCAGCCACGCCGCGCGCGACCCCGCGCACGCTGCGTTGCGGCAGGACGGCCGCGAGCTGAGTTACGGCGCGCTCGACGCGCTGATGGACCGCGTGGCTGCCGCGCTTCAGCGCGATGGGCTCGCGCCGCAGGATGCGATCGCGATCTGCGCCGGCACATCGCTCGAGTACGCCGCGGTCTTCCTGGGAGCCCTGCGCGCCGGCATCGCCGTGGCGCCGCTGGCGCCGTCGTGCACCCCGAGCGAAATCGCTGACATGGCAACCGATGCCGGTGCGAGGCTCCTGTTCCTGGACGAGAGCGTCGCACAGGCGCTCGCGCCGGTGGCCACGCGACTCAAGGCGCGGTGCCTCGCGCTGGACGGCTCTGCCGCGGGCGCACCACTGCGGCACTGGCTGGCGGCCGATGGCACCGCCCCGGTGGCGATCGCCGTGCAGCCGCACTGGGCGTTCAACATCATCTACTCCTCCGGCACCACGGGGGTTCCCAAAGGCATCGTGCAATCGCATGCCATGCGCGGGGGCCACGTGCAGCGCGCCGCGATCTACGGCTACGGCCGCGACACCGTGACGCTGCTCGCCACGCCGCTGTACTCCAACACCACGTTGGTGTGCTTCTTTCCTGCGCTCAGCGCCGGCGGCACCGCAGTGCTGATGGGCAAGTTCGACGCGGCCGCCTACCTGGCGCTCGCCGAGCGGCACCACGCGACCCACACCATGCTCGTGCCGGTTCAATACCAGCGCATCATGGCGCTGCCCGAGTTCGGCCGCTACGACCTGCAGAGCTTTCGCTACAAGTTCTGCACCAGCGCGCCATTCCGCGCCGCGTTGAAGGCCGACGTCCTGGCGCGCTGGCCGGGCGGGCTGGTCGAGTTCTACGGCCTGACCGAAGGCGGCGGCACCTGCATCCTGGTTGCGCACGAACACCCCGGCAAGCTGCACACGGTAGGCAAACCCGCGCAGGGGCACGACGTGCGCCTGATCGACGAGCAGGGCCGCGAGGTCCCACCGGGTGCATTGGGCGAAGTCGTCGGGCGCTCGCCGATCATGATGAACGGCTACCACAACCAGCCGGAAAGAACGCGCGAAGCCGAGTGGTACTCGCCCGCGGGTGAGCGTTTTATCCGCAGCGGTGACCTCGGCCGCTTTGACGCCGACGGCTTTCTCGTGCTGACCGATCGCAGGAAGGACATGATCATCACGGGCGGCTACAACGTCTACCCGAGCGACCTCGAGACGGTCATGCGCGGGCACGCCGAAGTGGCCGATGTCGCGGTGGTCGGCGTGCCTTCGGACCAATGGGGCGAAACACCGGTTGCGTTTGTCGTGCTCAAACCGGGTGCCCGCGCAAGCGCGCAGGCGCTGCTCGAATGGACCAATTCCCGTGTCAACAGGATCCAGCGGCTGGCCGACCTGCAACTTGCCGCCAACCTGCCGCGCAGCGCAATCGGCAAGGTGCTGAAGCGGGAGCTGCGCGACGCCTACGAGAGTGTGCCGGCGTCCCGGCCGCCCGTGTAAACTAAGCGTGAGTATTCATGGACTAACCGCAGCCACGGCGGTATACTACGCGGGCAAACTGCTCGCACAGAGAACCGACATCCGGCCGGCCGCATGAGCGCGGCGGCGTGATCGAAAAAAGCCCGGAGGACCGGGCTTTTTTGTTTTTTTACCGGGGACAGCCCATGGACAAGCGCAAGGTGTGGCGGGAACAGGAACAGCTGCTGGTGCAGCGATGGAACGCGGCGGCCACGCGCTACCAGGAACTGCAGGCGCGGATTTCGCGCCAGGCGGCCGGCGGCGATCCTGCGAACGAAACCCTGATGCGGGAGGCGGAACAGGCGCGCGCCGATATCGACGCCGTGAGGCGTCAGGTTGCGCGCCTCAAGGTCGAGTTCGTTTCCGGAAAGCGGTATTAGCGATGCGGATCCTGGGACGCGGCCGGGTTGCGATGTGGACCCGGGAAAAGATCAGTTCCCTGAGCACGCCCGAGCTGCGCCAACTGCACCAGAACGCCGAGCGGCTGCACGAAACCGAGGTCGCCACGCTGTGCGCCGAGGTGCTCGGCGCGCGGCCCCGCAGCCGGGCGGCGGTGCGCCGGCCCAGGCGCAAAGGCAGCGCGGGACGGCTCGTCGCGCGCAGCAAGGCGTTCGAATTGCGCGGTGTCAGCCTGCAAAACCGCTTCTGGAGCCGCGGCGGCGTGCGCCCGAGCGACGGGATGGTGGTGGTCGCGCTGTGGGCTGAGGACGTGCAGCGCGCCAACGCTGTCAGCAGCTGCCTGCTCTGGGCACCGAACGTAGCGGGCTCACGCCCCTGGTCGGACAAGCTCGGCGGCAAGGAGCGGCTGGCGCATTGCCGGCTCGCGGCCGAGCGCGGTGCTGCCGAAGGACTGCTCGTGTATGGCACTCGCCTCGAGGGATCGCTGCCCGAGGACCGGGCGCTCAGCGTGGACGGGGTGGATCCGGAAAACGTGCTCGAGCTGCGGGTAGACAGGCGTGGCGACGAGTACTGGGCCACGTGGGGCAACAGCAACATTTGATCGCCGAAGGAAACCTATGAGCATCCCGGTCACCGAGCACAAGCGATTCTGGGTCGGCAAGTACGAGATCGTCGCCCGGCCGATACCGCATTCCACGCACATGCTGCGCTACACGGTGTTTCTCGGCGGCACGCGCATCGGCGCGCTCGCCAGCATGCCGTCCGAATCGGATTGCCTGTTCCTCGAGAAACCGCCGGCCGTGCCGCCGCTCAAGCTCTATTCGACCGGTTATCGTCCGGGGCGCCCGAAAAACGGTTCACGGCCTCCGGCAGCGGCTGCCGAGAAGGCACCGCCGCCCCCGAGCGAAGACCTGCCGGACGGGCTTCCGCTGCCCGACCCGAGGAACCCCGAAGAGCGCTAGCAGGCCGCGTTGAGCCGCAAACAGCGGCTTGGCCGCGCAGCGCGGATGAAACACGACGGCGAGCGCCGCCGCAAACTACTTCGGCAGTTCGCCTCCCGAAAGCGCGAGGCGCTTGAGCTTGCGGTCGGTCATGATCTTTTCGTAACACTCCGCGCAAACTTCCCGCTTGCGGTTGCCCCCCGGGAGGGTCCTGAAGCTGGCGCGCGGCTTGGAATGCTGGCCGTGATAGCAGTACTTGAGGGGGTTCAGGTTCGTCATCGTCATTCCGGTAGCGGCTTGCCTCGCAATGCTTTGATCCTACCGCGTCGTATCTTACTCTGGATACGCCTTCGCTTCGATGCCTGCGTGGGCCGGGTCGGCCGGCGCGGCCGGCGAGGGGTCGCAGCCCGACTGACCAGAAGCTGCAGGCGTTGGCGCGCCTCCGCGCGATTCAGTTCCAGGCTGCGGTGCCGCTGCGCCTTGATGACGATCACGCCATCGCGGGTGATGCGCTGGTCCCGCAGCGCGCGCAGCCGCGCCTTGACCGCTTCCGGCAGCGAAGAGGCGGCAACGTCGAAGCGCAGGTGCACGGCATTGGCGACCTTGTTGACGTTCTGCCCTCCCGCCCCGGTCGCGCGCACCGCCGTGATGCGGACCTCGTTTTCCGGTACCAGCAGCCGCTGCGATGGCGTGGTCACGCAGGCAGTATAGCCGGGCGTTGACGTGCAGTCGCACCTTCATCCATCATCGCCGCATTACAAGGAGAGCCCATGCGAACCGCACTGACGATACTGCTTGCCGCCGCCACGCTCGCCGCAAGCGCCGCCGTCGCCGCCGACTTCAAGATCACCGGCGGCGATACCATCGAGTCGGTACTGATGGCGCAGAAAGCCAAGCGCGTCACGGTGCGCCTGCGCTCGGGGCAGGAGATCACCGGAACGGTGCGCGAGCTCACGCCGCGCCTGGTGCAGCTCGGTGCGGTCAGCGGCCGTGACTTCTTCGACGCCGTGATCGCGCTGGAGGCGATCGAGGCGGTGGTGATCCGCACGCGCGACTGATCCGCCGGCGTGCCCCGTCTGCTGCGCGTCACGCTGCTCTCGGCCCGTGACCTCCTTGCCGCGGCGGGGCCGTTCGTGCTCATCGCGCTGGTCCTGCTGGTCGGGGCGTATTTCCTCCTCAAGCCGACGCCACCCAGACGCGTGGTGCTGGCGACCGGCCCCGCGTTCAGCGATTTCGAATCTTTCGGCAAGCGTTACCAGGACGAGCTGAAACGCCACGGCATCGAGGTAACGCTGCGCGCAACCGAAGGTTCCACCGCCAACCGCCGCCTGCTGCGCGACGCGAAGCACGACGTCGATTTCGGCTTCATGCGCGGCGGCACGAGCGAGACCGTGCTCGCTGCGGAAGAGGCCAAAGGCGGCATGGCGCTGGTTTCGCTCGGCAGCCTGTTCTACGAACCGGTGTGGATTTTCTATCGCACCGACGCGGCGAAGAAACTTCCGGGCGGCAGGCTTGCCAGCCTGCTGCCGCTGCGCGACTGGCGTGTCAACACGGGCGCCCGGGGCAGCGGCCCCACCCCGATCCTGCTCAGGCTGTTGCAGGCGAACGGCATCGCGCGCGACGCCGTCAAGCTCGATCGCCAGGAGCAGGGCCCGGCGGTGGCGGCCTTTTTCGATGGTTCTCTCGACGCGCTGGTTCTCGTCTCTGCGCCCGAGGGTGCCGCGGTGCAGGTGCTGCTGCGCGAACCCGGCATCGCGCTGTACGAGTTCGATCAGGCGGAGGCCTATTCGCGCCGCTTTGCGTATTTGAACAGGGTGGTGCTGCCGCGCGGCATCGTGGATTTCGCCAAGGACTCGCCGCCGCACGACGTGCCGCTGCTGGCGCCGACCACGATGCTGGTGGCGCGCGAAGACACGCATCCCGCGCTGGTGCAGTTGTTCGTGCAGGCGGCGCACCGCATCCACGGCGAGCCGGGCTGGTTCGCGCACGCGCGCCAGTTCCCGAGCGCGCGCGATTCGGAACTGCCGCTGGCACGCGAGGCCGAGCGCTTTTACCGCAGCGGTCCGCCGCTGCTGCAGCGCTATCTGCCGTTCTGGCTAGCCAACCTGATCGACCGCATGTGGGTGGCGCTGCTGTCGATCATCGCGCTGCTGATTCCACTCGGGCGCATCGTGCCGCCGCTGTACCAGTTCCGGGTGCGCTCGCGCATCTTCCGCTGGTACCGGCACCTGCGCGGTATCGAGCAGGAGCTGGCGAGCGGGGGCACACCGCCCGCCGAGCTGCTGGCGGCGCTGGAGCGGCTCGAAGCGAAGGCCGAGCGCATCACCGTGCCGCTGTCCTACACCGACGAGCTGTACGCGCTGCGCAGCCATATCGGCATGGTGCGCGAGCGGCTGCGGCTGGCGAGGTAGGCTGCTTGCCGAGCAGTTTCGGGTTTGCGGCGATCGGACGATTGCCTGGCGGCGACACCATCGGTTGTCCGGGTGCGTATCCTGAGGAATCAACGCGGTAGCGCCACGCCACCCGGTGAACGGCGCTTACAACCTGTTTCAATTTTCCCCGCATCGCGGACAGCGACAAACCGGTCCAAGCGTTATAGGGTCAGAGCAGCCCAAGATGCGCATCGTCCGATTTCTCCTCGCCGCACTCATTGCACTGGCCGCGACCGCGCCCGTGCAGAGCGCGCATGCGCAGGCGCCGTACACGCAGGCCGAGCTGGACCAGATGCTTGCCCCCATTGCCCTGTATCCGGACGCCCTGCTCTCCCAGATCCTGCTCGCCGCCACCCGGCCGCTCGAGGTGGTCGAGGCCGCCCGGTGGTCGCGCGCCAATCCGGAGCTTCAGGGCGATGAGGCGGTGCAAGCCGTGCAGCGGGAGTACTGGGATCCGAGCGTGAAATCCCTGGTTGCGTTTCCGCAGCTGCTCGCGCGCATGGACGAAAAGCTCGAGTGGACCAAGGCGCTCGGCGATGCCTTCTTCGTGCAGGAGCCGGTGGTCATGGAAACGATCCAGGAACTGCGGCGGCGCGCACGCGCGGCCGGCCATTTGCTGCCGGACGATCGGCTGCGCGTTCGCGAGGACGGGCAGGCCATCGTCATCGAGCCCGCGGTGCCGCAAATGCTGTACGTCCCCTATTACGATCCCTGGGTCGTTTATGGCCCGTGGTGGTGGTCTGCCTACCCGCCCATCGCGTGGACGCCCTGGCCCGGATACGTGGTTCGCAGGCCGGGCGGTCCGGCCGGCTTCTGGTGGGGGCCGGGCAGCGGAGTCTCGATCCGGTTCATGATCGGCAGCGTCGACTGGTTCCATCGTCGCGTGCGCGTTCCGGTGCATCCCGGTTATTCGCGCCCGGTGACGATTCACCGCGATCCGCCGCTGCCGCGCCGCATCGCGCCCGATTCCGTGGCGCCCGAGCCCAGGATCGAGCCGCGGGCGCCGCGCGCCGAACGGCCCTATCCGCGGCGCGATTTCCGCCCGGACGCCGCTGCGCCCGAAGCGCGCAGGATCGAGCCGCGAGCGGGCCCGGTGGTCGATCCCGCCCCGCGGTTCACGCAGCGCGCGCCGCAAACGCAGCAGCCCGCGCCCGCGACACCTGTCGCGCCGGTGCGGGTCGAACGCCCACTTCGCACCGAAGTGCCGCGCGTCCAGCGTGCACCGCAAACTCAGCCGGCGCAATCACAAGCGCAGCGCATCGAGCGCGCCCCACAGCCGCAGCCTCAGCCGCCGCAATCGCAGGTGCAGCGCATCGAACGCGCCCCGCAGCCTCAGCCGCCGCACGCCAAAGCCTCTCGGTTCCAGGCACCGCAAGCCCTGCCGCCACGCGGCGAGCCTGCGCCCAAAGCGGCGCCAGCGCGCACCGAACCCGCATCGCGCAAGAACGGGCGCGACGCGCACGATGCTCCGCCGCGCGGCGGCGTGCGACCCTAAGTGCGCTACCATGCGCGCTTTTCGGCGCGCAGGGAGATTCGGCGATGGACAAGGTCGCGGTAGTCACGGGTGCGGGCACGGGCATCGGCAAGGCCTCGTCGCTCGCGCTTCTCAAGGCAGGCTGGCGGGTGGTGTTCGCGGGACGTCGCGGCGACGTGCTGCACAAGGCGATCGCCGATGCGGGCGGCGACGCTGCGCGGGCGCTCGCGGTGCCCACCGATGTCGGCAACGCCGGTTCGGTGCGCCAGCTTTTCGCTGCCGTCAGGGAGCGCTGCGGCCGGCTCGACCTGCTGTTCAACAATGCCGGCATGGGCACACCCGGCAACATCAATCTCGAGGACCTGACGCTCGAGCAATGGCAGGCGGTCCTGGCGGCGAACCTGACCGGGGCGTTCCTGTGCACCCAGGAAGCGTTTCGCATCATGAAGCAGCAGGCCCCGCGAGGCGGACGCATCATCAACAACGGCTCGATTTCGGCGCACGCGCCGCGGCCCAATTCATTGCCCTATACGGCCACCAAGCACGCCATCACCGGCCTCACCAAGGCAGCGCAGCTCGACGGTCGCAAGTACGACATCGCGGTCGGGCAGATCGACATCGGCAATGCCGCGACGGAAATGACCGAGCGCATGGCCAAAGGCGTGGCGCAGGCCGATGGCAGCCTGAAGATCGAAGCGCGCATGGACGTGCAGCACGTGGCGCAGGCGATCGTCTACATGGCGAGTCTGCCGCTCGAGTCGAACGTGCTGTTCATGACGCTCAAGGCGACCCAGATGCCGTTCGAAGGGCGCGGCTGAGCGCATGTTCGGACTCGCCGGAAAGGTGGCGATCGTCACCGGCGGCAATGGCGGCATCGGGCTGGGGATGGCGCGCGGCCTCGCCGGAGCCGGAGCGCGCGTGGTGGTCGCCGCACGCGACGCGAACAAATCGGAGGCAGCGGTGCGCGAGCTCGGCGCCGGCGCGCTGGCGATCGCCGTCGATGTCACCGATGAGCGCTCGGTGGACGCATTGTTCCGCGACGCCGTCGCGCGGTGCGGGCGGCTCGACATCCTGGTGAACAATGCCGGCATCAACATTCGCAAGCCGCCGCACGAGCTGTCGCTCGCCGAATGGCGCCAGGTCATCGACACCAATCTCACCAGCGCCTACCTCTGCTCGCACGCCGCGCACCCCGCAATGAAGCGCGCCGGCGGCGGCAAGATCATCAACATCGGCTCCATGATGTCGATCTTCGGCGCGCCCTACGCGCCGGCCTATGCGGCGAGCAAGGGCGGCATCGTCCAGTTCACCAAGGCCTGCGCCGCAGCGTGGGCGCCGGACCAAATCCAGGTCAATGCCATCCTGCCCGGCTGGATCGACACCGATTTGACGCGCAGGGCGCGCGTGCAAGTCGCCGGATTGCACGACAGCGTGCTCAGGCGAACCCCCGCCGGGCGCTGGGGCACGATCGACGATTTCCGCGGCATCGCGGTGTTTCTCGCCGGGCGCGCCTCGGACTTCATCACCGGCGCCGCGATCACGGTCGACGGCGGCTACTCGGTCCAGGGCTGAAGCCCGCACCATGGCGACGCAGGGACGCCCACCGGTCAAGGCCTACCGCAACCGCGGTTTCCTCAACAGCAGGGAGGCGCGCGCGTTGCGCATCCTCGCCGAGTATCTCGAGCCCAAGAGCCGCTTCGAACGCCACCGCATCGACGACACCATCGTATTCATCGGCTCGGCGCGGATCCGGCCGCGCGGCGAAGCGCAGGGCGGCGTTGCCGGGATGTCCGGCTATTACGAAGCGGCGCGTGAACTCGCCTTCCGGCTCACCACCTGGTCCAAGGCGCTCGACTCGAAGGAGCGGCGCTTCGTGGTGTGCACCGGCGGCGGACCGGGAATCATGGAAGCCGCCAACCGGGGCGCCGCCGAGGCCCACGGCGTCAACGTGGGGCTCACGATTTCGATCCCGCTACCGGAATTCGAGAACCGCTATGTGACGCGCGCGCTCGCGTTGCGCTTCCACTACTTCTTCATGCGCAAGTTCTGGTTCTACTACCCGGCCAAGGCGGTGGTCGTGTTCCCGGGCGGCTTCGGCACGCTCGACGAGCTGTTCGAGCTGCTGACGCTGGTGCAGACGCGCAAGATGACCAAGCCGATGCCGATCGTGCTCTTCGGCGACCAGTACTGGCGCCAGGTGGTCGATTTCGACGCGCTCGTGCGCCACGGCACGATCGATGCGCGCGACCTCGATCTGATGCACCGCGCCGACTCGGTAGACGATGCTTTCCACTGGCTCGTCGCGCAGCTCACCGAACACGCCCTCGGCCGGCCCGGCCCGATGCTCTAGCCCTTCAGCTTCTTCGTCGCCTCCAGGATCGGCCCGATGACGTCCATCGGGAGCGGAAAGACGATCGTGCTCGATTTGTCGCCCGCGATCTGGGTGAGCGTCTGGAGGTACCGGAGCTGCATCGCCTCGGCGCGCTGCGACAGCATTTTGGCGGCCTCGAGCAGCTTTTCGGAGGCCTGCAGCTCGCCCTCGGCGTGGATCACCTTGGCGCGCCGCGCGCGCTCGGCCTCGGCCTGCTGCGCGATCGCGCGCACCATGGTCTCGTTCAGGTCGACATGCTTGATCTCCACGTTGGAGACCTTGATGCCCCAGGCGTCGGTCTGCGCATCGAGCACGGTCTGGATATCGAGATTGAGCCTCTCGCGCTCGGCGAGCAGCTCGTCGAGTTCGTGCTTGCCGAGCACCGCGCGCAGCGTGGTCTGCGAGAGCTGGCTGGTCGCCTCGAGGAAGTTCGCCACCTGGATGATCGCAAGCTGCGGGTCGACGACCCGGAAATAGACCACTGCGTTCACCTTCACCGAGACGTTGTCGCGCGTGATCACGTCCTGCGGCGGCACGTCGAACACCACGGTGCGCAGGTCGACGCGCACGTACTGCTGGATGCCCGGGATGATGATGATCAGGCCCGGGCCCTTCACGCGCTGGAAGCGCCCGAGCAGGAACACCACCGCGCGCTCGTACTCGCGCAGGATCTTGATCGACGCCGCGAGCAACGCGACCACGAGGATCAGCGCGCCGATGCCGAAATTGAACTCGAATCCCATGTTCATCTCCCTTCGCCGTTCTCGGCAACCACGATCAGGACGAGGCGCTCCATGCCGGTGACGCGCAGCCGTGCGCCGCGCCGCACCGGCCAGCGTGAGCGCACGCGCCAGTTCTCGCCGTGCACCCGCGCCCAGCCTTCGCTCTCGAAATCCTCCAGCGCCTCACCCGCGGCGCCGACCATCTGCTCGCGCCCGCTCACGACGGGCCTGCGCCGCTGGCGCACCAGCATGCCGACGACGAAGACCAGGAACGCCGCGCTCGCTGCCGCGACCCCCCCGATCAGTGCATAGGGAATCTCGAAGCCGGGCACGTCGCTCTCGATCAGCATGATCGAACCGAGCACGAAGGCGATCAGCCCGCCGATGCCGAGCGAGCCGAACGCGGGCAGGAACGCCTCGGCGACCATGAACGCGATGCCCAGCAGGATCAGCGCGAGCCCCGCATAGTTGACCGGAAGAAGATGGAAGGCATACATCGCCAGCAACACCGAAATCGTGCCGACCACCCCCGGCAGCACCAGCCCCGGGTTGGTGAACTCGAAGATCAGCGCGTACGCCCCGAGCAGGAGCAGCAGGTAGGCGACGCTCGGATTGGTGATCACGGAGAGCACCCGCGTGCGCCAATCGAGCGGCATTTCGATCACCTGCGCGCCGGCGGTTTGCAGTTTCGAGACCCCCTCCAGCTTGCGCAGCAGCTCGGGCACGTCGCTGGCCATCAGATCGATCACCTTGAGCTTGAGCGCCTCGTCGGCGGGCAGGCTCACCGCCTCGCGCACGGCACGCTCGCCCCAGTCCGCGTTGCGGCCGCGCAGTTTCGCCAGGCTGCGGATGTAGGCGGCCGCGTCGTGCGTCACCTTGCGCGTCATGGTGTCGACCGGATCGGCGCTCTCGTCCTTGCGGGGCTTGTCCTTCTTCGCGCTGCCCGGCTGCGTTTGCGGCATGCCGATCGACACCGGCGAGGCCGCACCCAGGTTGGTTCCCGGCGCCATGGCGGCGAAGTGCGCGGCGTACAGGATGAACGTTCCCGCGCTGGCCGCGCGAGCGCCACCCGGGGCGACAAAAGCCGCCACCGGCACGGGCGAGGCCAGGATATCCTTGATGATCTCGCGCATCGAACTGTCGAGTCCGCCCGGCGTGTCGATGCGCAGCACGACGAGCGCTGCCTTGTCCTGCGCCGCGCGTTTGAGCGCGCGGCGCACGAAGTCGGCACTCGCCGGGCCGATCGCGCCTTCGAGCGGCACGACCATGACCGGTGCCGGCGCGGTGGCCGCGCAAAGCGGCCATAGCAGACCGAGCAGGAGGAACCGCAGAAGCGCCATGCCACGCGCCGCCATACCCGAACTATAGTCCTGCCCCGCCGCCTTTGGGGCAGTGCGGATACTGCGCACTGGCCAGAACACCTACCTAAGTCGTAAGACCATTGACCGACAGCGATGGCGAGCGCCGCGTGGTAAAACAGCCGGCGTGAGAATCCTGGTCGTCGACGATTACGCACTGGTGCGCGAGGGCTTGCGCCACGCACTGCAGGCACTTGGCGACAACGTCGAGGTCGTCGAGGCGTGCGACGCCGAGGAGGCGCTGCGCCTGATCGCCGAGATCCCCGCGCTCGACCTCGTTCTGCTCGACATCGGCTTGCCGGGCATGGACGGTTTTCTCGCCCTCGACGAGATGCGCCGCGGACACAGCTCCGTGCCGATCGTGGTCCTGTCCGCGTCGGCCGAGCAGCGCGACATATCGGCTGCACTGAACATGGGCGCGATGGGATACATTCCGAAGATGGTGCCGCGCGAGGTGATGCTGCGCGCACTGCGCCTGGTGCTGGCGGGCGGGGTCTACATTCCGCCCCAGGCGCTCGGCATGCCCGGTTTCTCCGGCGCGCCGACAGGCGGTGCTGCCGCAGCGCCGAAATCGCTCGACGAACTCGGCCTCACCGGAAGGCAAAGGCAAGTGCTCGGCCTGATCGCCCAGGGCAAGCCGAACAAGGCCATCGCGAACGAGCTGCAGATTTCCGAGCCGACGGTGAAGGCCCATGTCACCGAGATCCTGCGCGCGCTCAAGGCCTCGAGCCGCGCGCAGGCGATGGTCACGGCGCGGCGCTTCGGCCTGCGCTGAGAACGCCTGGGCGAGCGGCCAGACTCAAGGCCGGCCGCGCAAGCGGTCGAATTCCTCCGCCACCCAGCCGATGCATGGCCTGAAACTTACCCTGTTTCAGAAATTGAGACCGCGTATGTCCTGGTACAGCGCCTGCAACCGGGGAAGATCGGCAGCGTAATCGCCGCCGGGCGAAAACAGGGGAAACAGGCGAATCGCGCGTCGCGAGAAATCGAACGCGACCGGCAGCAGCGGCACGTTCGCCGCAAGCGCGATTTGATAGAAGCCGCTGCGCCACGGCGCGCCGCGCGTGCGCGTGCCTGCCGGGGCGAGCCCGAGCAATACCTGCGGCTCGCGCTCGATCATCGCCGCCGCATCGGCCACCGCTCCCTGAGGCGTATCGCGCACGACCGGCACGCCGCCCAGCCAGCGCATGAGCCAGCCGAGCCACGGATTGAACAGGGTGTGCTTGCCGAGAAAGCGCACCCGCAGCCCGAGCGCGAACACCGCCGCGATGCCGACGAAGAAGTCCCAGTTTGAGGTGTGCGGCGCGACGATCGCGATCATCTTCCTCTGGTCGGGAATCTCGCCCTCGATGCGCCAGTCCGCCGCCGCGAGCAGCGAGCGGCCGAGCCAGCGCGTCAGCGTGTTGCCGCGGCGCGGCAGGTTCGGCGGCAGTTCCGGAACCCGCGCCATCGCCCCGCTACACCTTGAGCGGCCGGAAGCGGATGCGCCTGGGCCGCGCCGCCTCCTCGCCGAGGCGCTTGACCTTGTCGGCCTCGTACTCGTGATAGTTGCCGGCGAAGAACACCGCCTGCGAGTCGCCCTCGAAAGCAAGGATGTGGGTCGCGATGCGATCGAGGAACCAGCGGTCGTGCGAGATGACGAGCACGCAGCCGGCGTATTCGAGCAATGCCTCCTCGAGCGCGCGCAGCGTCTCGACGTCGAGGTCGTTCGAGGGTTCGTCTAGCAGCAGCACGTTGGCGCCGGAAGCGAGCATCTTGGCGAGGTGCAGGCGGCCGCGTTCCCCGCCCGAGAGCTGGCCCACCAGCTTCTGCTGGTCGGCGCCGCGGAAATTGAAGCGCGCCAGATACACCCGCGACGGCATGCGGAACGTGCCGACCGCGATCTCATCCTGGCCGCCGGAGACATCTTCCCACACGCTCTTGTCCGCGATGAGCGCGTCGCGCGACTGATCGACGTGCGCCAGCTTCACCGTTTTGCCGACGCGGATCTCGCCGGAGTCGGGCTTCTCCTTGCCGGTGATCATGCGGAACAGGGTCGACTTGCCGGCACCGTTCGGCCCGATGATGCCGACGATCGCGCCGGGCGGCACCGCGAACGAGAGCTGGTCGATCAGCAGGCGCTCGCCGTAGCCCTTGGAGACGTTGCTGAACTCGATCACCTCGTTGCCGAGGCGCTCGGCGACCGGGATGAAGATCTCCTGGGTCTCGTTGCGCGCCTGGTGTTCCTGCGACGACAGTTCCTCGAAGCGCGCCAGGCGCGCCTTCGACTTCGCCTGCCGGCCCTTGGGATTCTGGCGCACCCATTCCAGTTCCGCCTGCATCGACCGGATGCGCGCCGCCTCCTGGCTGGCCTCGACTTCGAGGCGCTTTTCCTTCTGCTCCAGCCACGAGGAATAGTTGCCTTGCCACGGAATTCCATGGCCGCGGTCGAGCTCGAGTATCCAGCCGGCGGCGTTGTCGAGGAAATAGCGATCGTGCGTGACCGCGACCACTGTACCGGGAAAGCGCTGCAGGTACTGCTCGAGCCATTCGACGCTTTCGGCGTCGAGGTGGTTGGTGGGTTCGTCGAGCAGCAGCAGGTCGGGCTTGGACAGCAGCAGCCGGCAAAGCGCCACGCGCCGCTTTTCTCCGCCCGAAAGCTGCGCGACTTTCTGCTCCCAAGGCGGCAAGCGCAACGCATCGGCCGCGATCTCAAGCTGGTGCCCGACATCGCTGCCGCCCGCGCTGATCACTGCCTCGAGCCGCGCCTGCTCTTCGGCCAACTGGTCGAAATCCGCGTCGGGCTCCGAATATGCGGCGTAGACCTCGTCGAGCCGCTTTTTTGCCAGTGCGGTCTCGCCCAGGCCCTCCTCTACGCACTCGCGCACGGTGCGCGCCGGATCGAGCTGCGGCTCCTGCGGCAGATGGCCGACGCGGATCCCCGGCATGCGGATCACTTCGCCTTCGTAATTGTCGTCCTCGCCCGCCATGATGCGCAGCAGCGTCGACTTGCCCGAGCCGTTGAGACCCAGCACGCCGATCTTGGCGCCCGGGAAAAAATTGAGCGAGATGTTCTTGAGGATGTTGCGCTGGGGCGGCACTTTCTTGCTCACCCGGCGCATCGTGTAGACGTATTTGGCCATGTTTACCCAGCGCATAAAAAGGGCGCCAGATTACAGGATGCGCCCGCGCGCGGGTACCGTTCAGCCGCGCGGCAGCAGGAATGCGAACACCGCCCCGAGAGTTCTCAGCAGGGTCAGCGTGCGCGGATCCCCCTGGCGCACCTTTGCGGCCGCTTCGACCCGGATTTCGGATGCGCGCAGCGCACCGGCGTCCTCTGGCGCGCAGAATAGACACTGAAGGTGAAAATCCACCACGGTGTTGCGCGGCAACGGGCGGATCTCGTAGACCAGGGCTTGCGCCACTTCCCGGTGAGCGATTACGGGATCCGGCCGGCGTTCGGTGCTGGCGCGAATGTCGAATACCCGCGTGCTGATCATCCAGCGCGAAGCCGCGGCCGGCAGGTGAAGGAGGACCACGTCCTGCTCGACGTTTCCAGTATTCCCCACCGACACGCGCATCCAGGCCGCGCAGCCGCGCCCCGCGGGCGCATCGAAGCAGCCGAACTCGGTCAGCTCGCTCGAATAAAGCACTTCACGCGCCGGGATGAGCAGCGCCGCCACGCCGAGCGCGCAACCGACCGCGGCGGCGGCAATGCCCAACGCGACGCTCCTGTCCCGGCCCCAGCTCACGCCGGAGAGGTTACCTCAGGCGCCAGGCTTTCAGCCGGGGCGCCTCAGCCCGACGCCAGGCTGATGACGAAGCAGCATGCGGCGCGATCGTCCCCGACGCAGGTGGCGTCGCCGCCGTGCCGTCGCGCGATCTGGCGCACCAGCGCCAGCCCGAGGCCGGCGCCCTGGCCGGACCCGGGGCGGCGGTAGAACGGTTCGAACACGCGCTCGCGCTCGTCCTGCGGGATCCCGGCGCCGTGATCGCAGACCCGGATCTCGGCACCGCGCCCCGAATCCGCGACCCGTAGCTCGATCGGTGGCCTGCCGTGGCGCTGCGCGTTCTCGAGCAGATTGCGCACCAGCCGGCGCAGCAATCTCGGGTCGCCGCGCACCGTCACCGCCTGCCCGTCGAGCTCGGCCCCCTCGTAGCGCACGCACTCCTCGGCAGCGAGCGCCAGCAGATCGACCGGCTCGGCGGCTTCCAGCCCCTTCACCGCGTCGAGCCGGCTCGCGAGCAGAATCTCCTCGATGAGCGCGTCCAGCTCGGCGATGTCCTGCTCGAGCTCCGCCTTGCGGCGCGGCTCGGCGCCCTGTTTCATCAGCTCGATCGCCATGCGGATGCGCGCCAGCGGCGTACGCAGTTCATGCGAGGCATTCGCCAGCAGGTTGCGGTGCGCGCCGACCAGCTGCTCGATGCGCGCTGCGGCGTCGTTGAAGCTCATCGCGAGCCGCGCCACCTCGTCGCGGCCCTCGACCTTGACGCGCGCCGCCAGATCGCCCGCGCCCAGCGCTTGCACGCCGCCGCGCAGATCCTCCAGCCGCCGCGTGATGCGTCGCACCACGGGATAGGCGCCGACGCCGACCGCAAGCACGAGCAGCGCGAGGACCCATAACGGCCCCGGCCGGCGCGTGCGCCAGAAATAGTCGCGCGGAACGCGCGCGATCAGCCAGCGACCGTCGGCGAGCTGCACGCTCCATGCGGGCGGCCCGCCGTGACGGTAGATGCGTCCGCTATGGCTGCGCTCGGTCTCCGGCGGCGGCAACGGCCGGCCCGCCTGCGCGATCAGCGAGCGATCGGCGCCGTAGAGCGCCACATCGCCGCGCAGGCGTGCCGCGAGCCGGTCCACCGCCTCGCGCTGTGCCGCGGCTGGCGCGCCCGTCTCCGGCAGGCCCTGTCCCGCCTCGGCGACGACCTCTGCCGGATGGCGCGGTGCCATCTGATCGAGGTAAATCCACCACAGCGCTCCGGCGACCGAGGCGAACACCAGAAGGCTCGCCACGACGGTGAAATAGACCTGCAGGTACAGGCGCCTCATGGGTCCTGCGCTCGGGCGAACACGTAGCCTGCGCCCCGCACGGTGAGAATGCGGCGCGGTTTTTTCGGGTCGTCCTCGATCGCGGCGCGAATGCGCGACACATGCACATCGATCGAGCGATCGAACGCCTCGAGCGGCTCGCCCTTGACGAGATCCATCAGCTGTTCGCGGGAGAGCACGCGGCCCGCGTGCTCGGACAACGCGAGGAGCAGGGCAAACTGATAGCCGGTGAGCGGCTTGTCGGCACCGTCCAGCCGGACCGTGCGGGCATCGCGGTCGATTTCGAGCCGGCCGAAGCGCAGCGCGCCGCCCGCCGAACCGCGCGATCCACGCCGCAGGATGGCGCGCAGCCGGGCCAGCAGCTCGCGCGGCTCGAAAGGCTTGGGCAGGTAGTCGTCGGCGCCCATTTCCAGGCCTACGATGCGATCGGCAGGGTCGCCGCGCGCGGTCAGCATCAGGATCGGCAGCGCGCTCGCCTGCCGAACGCGCCGGCAGACCTCGAGTCCGCTGAGATCGGGCAGCATCAAGTCGAGTACCAGCGCATCGAACGGCTCGCGTGCGAGCCGCTCGATGCCGGAGCCGCCGCGGGGTTCCACCGCAACTCGATAGCCTGCCTCGCCCAGGTATTCAGCCACCATGCCGGCAAGGCGGGCGTCGTCCTCGATCAGCAGGATGCGCTGCGGCATCCGGCGAGTCTAGCCCCGATGCATGCGCCCGCCGCCGCGCCCGCCCCTTCGCTGCTGAATGTGCTGGGCAGCTTTCTTGCGCTGTTCAGGGGTCAGCACGTCGGCAGCATCGGCGAGTGCCTGCGACAGGCGCTTCGATGCGGCGTCCGCCGCCTGGATCTGCTCGCCGCGCAGCCGCTCGAGCGCGGCACGGTCGACCGTAGGCGCAGACAGCAGCTCCATGCCGCGCTTGCGCGCCTCCGTCACCTTCTGGCGCAGCGGATGCAGTTCCTTCGCTGCGGACTTGGCGATCTCTACGAGCTTCGCGCTCTGCTCCGGCGTGGCGTCGACTTCAACCGCGAAGTGCTTCACCATGCGCTCGATGCGCTGGTCCAGTTGCGCTGCATCGAACCGGCCACCCATGAAACCGCGCCCCTGCGGGCCGTGACCCGGGCCGCCGTGCGCCCAGGCGTTGACGCCGATGCCGGCGGCCAGGCTACCGACCAGTGTTGCGATCGTTGCGCGCCGGAAGAAGCGGCGCCTGCTGTTGTCTTCCATGATGGTTCCTTTCGTTGGGTGAAAACCGGGATTCCGGTGAGGTGCAGTCTGCCCCGGACCCGTAAGCCGAATATCTCGGCCGCGTAAAGTTATGTTAAGCGCCGGGCAATGTCGCTGATTCGCCCAGGTCCCACATCAATCCCGCCATCAGGCGCAGCGCATCGCGTGCCACAGGCGCCAGGAGGTGCTCGTTGGGGGCGTGCTGGCTGCACGACGCGTAGGAATGCGGGATCCAGACCGTCGGCAGGCCGAGCAGGTCGGCGAAGATGTCGTTCGGCAGCGAACCGCCGAGGTTGGGCAGGATCGCCGGCCGAATGCCGGACGTACGCTGCAGCGACTGCGCCGTCCAGCGCACCCAGGGATGTTCCGGATCCAGCCGGGTCGCTGCAAAGTAGCCGTCGCGCGCCGGCGTCACCTTGACCGCGCCATGACCGTGCCGTTCCAGGTGGCGGCGCAATGCCGGAACGATGTCCGCGGGGTCGATGCCCACGACGTAGCGCAATTGCACGTGCGCGCTCGCGCGCGGCGGAATCGCATTGACCGGGAAATCCGGGTTGCCGCAGGTAAAGGCAAGCACTTCGAAACTCGACCAGCCGAAAACGCGCTCGGCGGGCGACAGCCCCGGTTCGCCCCAGTCGGTGTCGATTGCAGGTCCGTCCGCACCCCCGTCCACTGCGCAATCGGCGAGTGCGGCGAGCACCGACGCGGTAAGCGATTGCGGGCGCCATTCCGGCACCTTGATCTCGCCCTTGGGGCCGGTGATCGCAGCCAGCGCCTGCGCGAGGATGATCCCCGGATTGGCGAGCAGCCCGCCCCAATTGCCGGAATGGTGGCCGCCGGCGCGCAGGTCGATCGAGAGATCCATGTTCATCGCGCCGCGCGTGCCGAGAAAAATCGTCGGCCGGCCGGGGGCGAGGCGCGGTCCGTCGGAAGCGATCAGCACATCCGCCCGCAGGGCCTCACGGCGTTGCGCGCAGACTTCGCGCAGGCCCGGCGAGCCGATTTCCTCGCCCGTCTCGATGAGCAGCTTGAGGTTGAAACCGAGTTTGCCGCGCGTCTCCAGCACCGCCGCGAGCGCGGCCAGGTTGATCGTATGCTGGCCCTTGTTGTCTGCGGTGCCGCGGCCGTAGAGGCGGTCGCCCTCGCGCGTCAGCGTCCAGGGGTCGAGCCCCGCGCGCCACAGGGCCTCCTGGCCGCGGATCACGTCGCCGTGGCCATAGGAGAACACCGTAACCGTTGACGGATCTTCGATACGCTCGGCGAGCAGGAACGGTCCCCCTGCCACTACGGGGTTCTCCAGAACCCGGCAGCGAAACCCCAGGCTTTCGAGGCTCGGCTGCATTTCCGCGGCGAGATAGCGCCTCAGATCCTCCCTGCGCCCAGGGTTCTGGCTTTCGGTCGGAATCGCGACCCGGCGCGCAAGGTCGGCGAAGAACTCGCCCTGGTCGAAATGGCGCTCGGCGCGCTGGATGGCCTGTTCCCTGCTCACGCAGGGATGGTACGACTCCCCGGGGTCCCGGGCGAGCGCAGCGCGGGAAGCTTGCGAAACTGCTCGGGCAACTCGACCCAGCCGGCAAACAGAACCTCCGGGCCGTAGCCGCCCGGCGGGGCCGCGCGGCGCGCCCGGAAGCGCGCGAAGATTCTGCCGAGAAGTCGCATGGTGCGGGTCGCAGTTTAGGCAGCGGTCATTACACTGCCATGAACGGTCTAACGTCTGTGGCGGGAAAAGGTTGAACGCGACTGCAAATTTTCATTTACACGGCGAACTCGTGGCGCTGCTGCAGCGCGAGCGGCGCGGTGGGATTTTTGCCTGCACCTGCGCGCGCGCTGCCAGCCTGAAGAACGCCATCGAGACGCTGGGCGTGCCGCATACCGAGGTCGGCCGGCTGCTGGTGAACGGCGCGCCCGCGACCCTCGCGCGCACGGTGCGCGAGGGCGATGCGATCGAGGTCTTCCCGTGGCGCCGGGATGCGGGGGCGCACGAGAATGCGCTTTCCGACGCGAACATCCGGCGGGCGACGCACGCACTACCAGCGGATGCAGGCGGTGCTGCAGGGACTGCTGCCGGACGCCCCTTCAGCCGACTTGCCTGGCTAGGCCCTCACATAGGCCCAGCCGCCCTGAAGACGCTTGACCACCTGGTCGAGCGCCGAAGGCGCGACCTCGACACCTGGCAGCAGCCGTACTACGACGCCCTTCTCGCGCAGCCGGTCGATGCTCTGGTTGCACGCCACGAGGGTCACGCCGGGGTACGCGGCGCGTAGCGCAGCCAGCCGCTCCGGAAACGGGGCAACGTCGGAGCGCAGCATGTCGAGCCCGCTGCTGTTGGCGACGACCTCCACGCGCAGCCAGCGTCCATCCCGGCTCGCCGCGCGCAGCACATCCTCGATCTCGTCCAGCGCCGTGCCAATCGTCTCGCGGCGCGAGGTACTGACGTGAACCAGAATGCGGTCGCCCACGACCTCACGCAGCGTCGCACCGGCCGTGAGCGCGCGCTCCAGCTCGATCGCCTCGGGGCCCCATGCCGAACGGCCCAGCCAGCCGGTCGCCACGCTCAAAAGGCAAACTGCCGCGATGGCGGCCCAGCGTGTTCCCCGCAAGGGTGCCCGGGGCGCGACCGCTGGCTGCGCGTATGCGTTCTGCACAAGGTCCTTCACCGCGCGGATGCCGCAAACCTGCGCGCGAAGACCCTCATCCTGCTGCAACCGCGCCGCGACACGGGCCCATTCGGCCTGGTCGAGCTCGCCGTCGACGAA
>MERE01000102.1 GCA_001771975.1 Betaproteobacteria bacterium RIFCSPLOWO2_02_FULL_68_150
GCAGCAGCGCGATGCCGCCCCAGAGCAGCGTCCACCAGAAGGTGCGGATCTGCCAGCGGAAGTGCGACTCGAGCAGGGTCCCGGCCGCGTGCGAGCGCTTCAGATAATTCAGCACCACCGCGATGATCGAGGGCCAGCCGGTGACGAAGGCGGTGACTACGAACATCGCCGAAGTCAGGCCGGCGAACACGGAGATCGCGTGCAGGGCATAGATCACGTGCGTCCATGCCGTGAGTCCTTCCAGGTCGGTGTCCACGCTCAAAGCCCAAGGTCCTTCCACAGACCATCGACGCGGCGCTTCACGTCGTCGGACATCGCGATGGCCCTGCCCCAGCGGCGCGCGGTTTCCGCCGGCCACTTGTGGGTTGCATCGATACCCATCTTCGAGCCGAGGCCCGCCACCGGGCTGGCGAAGTCCAGGTAGTCGATCGGCGTGTTCTCGACCACCAGCGTGTCGCGCGCGGGATCGACGCGCGTGGTGATCGCCCAGACCACCTCTTTCCAGTCGCGCACGTCGATATCGTCGTCGACCACGACGATGAACTTGGTGTACATGAACTGGCGCAGGGTGCTCCAGACGCCGAACATCACGCGCTTGGCATGCCCGGGGTATTGCTTTTTCAGGCTCACCACCGCCATGCGGTACGAGCAGCCCTCCGGCGGCAGGTAGAAATCGACGATCTCGGGAAACTGCTTCGCCAGCAGGGGCACGAACACTTCGTTGAGCGCGACGCCGAGCATCGCCGGTTCGTCGGGCGGCTTGCCGGTATAGGTGCTGTGATAGATCGGGTCCTTGCGTTGCGTGATGCGATCGATCGTCAACACCGGGAAACTCTCGCTCTCGTTGTAGTAGCCGGTGTGATCGCCGAAGGGCCCCTCGACGGCCAGATCGTCCGGCTGAATCGCGCCCTCCAGCACGATCTCGGCGGCGGCTGGGACGCGCAGGTCATTGCCGATGCATTTCACCAGCTCGGTGCGCGCGCCGCGCAACAGACCGGCAAACTGGTACTCGCCCAGCGTGTCCGGAACCGGCGTCACCGCGGCGAGGATCGTCGCGGGGTCGGCGCCGAGCGCGACCGCGACCGGAAACGGCGCGCCCGGATGCGCAATGGCATGATCGCGAAAGTCGAGCGCGCCGCCGCGATGCGCCAGCCAGCGCATGATGACGCGGTTCGGTCCGATCACCTGCTGCCGGTAGATGCCGAGGTTCTGTCGCGACTTGAACGGCCCGCGCGTGACCGTCAGACCCCAGCTGATCAAAGGCCCCGCATCCTCCGGCCAGCAGGTTTGCACCGGCAGGCGCGCCAAGTCGACGTCGCGGCCTGCGCGGACGATCTCCTGGCAGGGTGCCGCGGAAACTTCCTTCGGCGCCATGTCGAGCACCTTGCCCGCAAGCTGCCGCAGCTCGGGAAGTTTCTCCCAGACCTCGCGCAACCCCCTGGGCGCCTCGGGCTCGCGCAGTGCGGCCAGCAGGCGGCCGATTTCGCGCAGCGACGCCGGATTCTCGGCACCCATCGCGAGCGCGACTCGCCGTACCGTGCCGAAAAGATTGGCGAGCACCGGGATCGTGTGCCCCGAGGGGCGCTCGAACAGGAGCGCCGGACCGCCCGCGCGCAATACGCGATCGCAGATTTCGGTCATCTCGAGGCGCGGCGACACCTCTACGGCGACACGCTTCAACTCCCCCATCGCTTCCAGCCGCGCGACAAACTCCCGCAGGTCGGCGTATTTCATGTCCTCCCCCGAATCCAGTGGAGAAGCACCGGAAACAGGATCCCGGCGAACACTGCGGCGCCGATCCAGTTGGCCTGCATGAACGCCCTGAAGCAGCCTTCGCGCGTGCGCTCGCGGATCAGCCACCAGTGGCGCGCCGCCAATCCTGCCGCCACCGCCAGTCCGGCAAAGTACGGCCATCGCAGCCCGAGCGCGATTCCCAGTCCGGCCAGGATGGCGAGCATCGCTGCGTAACTCGCCATCACGGCGCTCACGTCCCAGCGGCCCAGCGTGATCGCCGAAGTGCGCATCCCCAGCCTGAGATCGTCGTTGCGGTCAACCATCGCGTACTCGGTGTCGTAGGCAAATGCATAGCATACGTTGGCGGCGAGGAGCACCCAGCACTCCCACGGCAGGCGTCCCTGGATCGCGGCGTACGCCATCGGAATGCCGAAGCCGAACGCGATGCCGAGATAGGCCTGCGGCAGGGCGAAAAAACGCTTGGTGAAGGGATAGCTCCACGCGATCGCGAGGGCGACGAAGGAAAGCCCGATTGCCAGCGCATCGAGATGGAGCACCAGCACGAACGCCGCCGCGGCCAATGCGAAACCCACGCCGAGGGCTTCCGCCGGGCTGATTTCGCCGGCGGCGAGCGGCCGGCGCCTGGTGCGCTCGACGTGAGCATCGAAATCGCGGTCGGCATAGTCGTTGATGGCGCAGCCCGCCGAGCGCATCAGCACGGTCCCCACGACGAAAATCAGCACGATATCCCAGGGCGGCCGGCCGCGCGCGGCGAGCCATACCGCCCACAGCGTCGGCCAGAGCAGCAGCAGCGTGCCGATCGGTTTGTCGAGCCGCACCAGCCGCTCGTAGGCGTCAAGGCGGCGCGCGATGAAGGCGAGATCCATCGGCGCAAGGATATCTCACGCGCGCAGCAGTTCCTGCCGGCCCGCAAGCCAGCGCTCGACATGGTCGCGCGCGCTCTGCGGCCGGTGCTCGAGCAGCCACTCGGCTGCGGCGCGCGCCTGCTCGAGCAGCGCCTCGTCCTGCGCCAGGTCGGCAAAGCGCAGCAGCGGCGCGCCGCTTTGCCGCTCGCCTAGGTATTCGCCGGGCCCGCGCAGCAGCAGGTCCCGGCGCGCCACTTCAAAACCATCGCTATGCTCGTAAATCACCTTGAGCCGCGCGCGCGCCGGCTCCGAGAGCGGCGCGGCATACAGCAGGATGCACGCGCTCTCGCGGCCGCCGCGCCCCACCCTGCCGCGCAGCTGATGCAGCTGCGCCAGGCCGAAACGCTCCGCGTGCTCGATCACCATGAGCGAGGCGTTCGGCACGTCGACACCGACCTCGATCACCGTAGTGGCGACCAGCAACTGGATGCGCCCGCCGGCAAAGTCGGCCATCGCCGCCGCCTTGTCCTCCGCGGCGAGCCGGCCATGCAGCAGACCCACGCGCAGCCCGCTCAGCTCGGCGCTCAGCGCTGCGTAGGTTGCGAGCGCGGTGCGCAGGTCGCCCTGCTGCGACTCCTCGATCACCGGGCAGACCCAGTAGGCCTGCTGCCCTTCGGCGCAGGCGGCCCGGATCCGCCGCAGCACTTCGGCGCGGCGCGCCGCCGATACCAGGCGGGTCTTGATCGGCTGGCGGCCCGGGGGCAGCTCGTCGATCAGCGAGACATCGAGATCGGCGTAGTAGCTCATCGACAACGTGCGCGGAATCGGGGTCGCGCTCATCATCAACTGGTGCGGCACGATGCGCGCGCCGCCGGTGCGCCGCGCGGCGGCTTTTTTCCTCAGCGCGAGGCGCTGCTGCACGCCGAAGCGGTGCTGCTCGTCCACCACCGCCAGCCCGAGCCGCGCAAAGCTCACCGCGCCCTGGAACAGGGCATGCGTGCCAATGGCGACATTCGCCTCGCCCGCGGTGATCGCTGCGCAGGCGGCGCGCTTCGCGGCGCGCGACAGATCGCCATGCAGCCAGGCGATACGCACGCCCAGCGGCGCGAGCCATTCGCCGAACTTGCGCTGGTGCTGCTCGGCGAGAATCTCGGTCGGCGCCATCACCGCCGCCTGCCAGCCGGCATCGGCCGCGGCGAGGCAGGCAATCGCGGCAACGATGGTCTTGCCGCTGCCCACGTCGCCTTGCAGCAGGCGTTGCATCGGATGCGGCGCGGCCAGATCGTGCAGGATCTCGCCCATGGCACGCGCCTGCGCGCGCGTGAGGCGAAACGGCAGCTTGCCGAGGAAGCGCCGCAGGAGCGGGCCGTTCGCGGACAGCGGCGGCGCGCGCCGCGCGCGTCGCGCGCGATACGCGAGCCGCATCGAAAGCTGCTGCGCGAGCAATTCGTCGAACTTGATGCGCTGCCAGGCCGGGTGCGAGCGTTGCACGAGCGCTTGCGTATCGGCGCCCGGCGGGGGCTGATGCAGCAGTTGCACGCTTTCGGCGAAAGCGCTGAGCCGGTAGCGCCGCCGCACCTCCTCGGCGAGCGTGTCCTCGAGCGGCGCCTCGGCCAGCGCCTGCTGCACCAGGCGGCGCAGCGTCGCCTGGCCCAGGCCGGCGGTGGTCGGATAGACCGGCGTCAGCGCCGCGGCCAGCGGCTCGCCTTCAGCCGCGGTGCTACAGCGCGGATGAACCATTTCCGCGCCGAACCATCCGGGACGCACTTCGCCGAAAGCGCGCAGCAACAACCCATCGTCCGCGGCGCGCTGAAACGCCTTGAGCTGACTGCCGTAGAAATTGAAGAACCGCAGCACCAGCGAACGGCGCGGTTCGCCCGGCGACTCGGCGTGCACGACCAACTGGCGCTTCGGCCGGTACGTCACCTCGGCGCGACGCACGCGCGCCTCGACCAGCACCGGTTGCCCCGCGGGCGCATCCTCGATCGGCGTGAGCCGGGTTTCGTCCTCGTAGCGCAGCGGCAGATGCAGCACCAGGTCGGCGAGCGAGCGAACGCCGAGCCGGGCGAGCTTGGTTGCGGTCGCGGGTGGAAGCTCGCGCTTCAACCGGAGTGCAGGATCGCGTCGATCTCGACCAGCGCGCCGCGCGGCAGGCTTGCGACGCCCACGGCAGCGCGCGACGGATAGGGCTGCGGCACGTACTGCGCCATGATCTCGTTGACCCTGGCGAAATGCGCCAGGTCGGTGAGATAGACCGTCATGCGCACCGCGTGGCCGAGCCCCAGGCCCGCCGCCGTGGCCACCGCCTGGAGATTGCGGAACACGCGATGGATCTGCGCGTCGATGCCCTCGGCCATCTGCAGGCTCGCCGGATCGAGCCCGATCTGGCCGGAAAGGTATACCGTGTCGCCTGCGCGCACCGCCTGCGTGTAGGTGCCGATCGCTGCCGGCGCGTCCTGGCTCTGGATCACGGTCTTCATGGGGGCCCGGGAGTAGAATTGCCGCGGCCCTATCTTAGCGGAAATGGCGAGCGCGCTGATTGCCACCCTCGAGAAGCTGATCGGCACGCCGCGTGATGGCGCGCTGCTGCGCTTTTCGCTGGGCAACGAATATCTCAAGGCGGGGGACGCCGCGCGCGCCATCGCCGAACTGCGCGCAGCGGTACAGCGCGATCCCGCCTACTCCGCGGCCTGGAAAACCCTCGGCCGCGCGCTCGCCGATTCGGGCCATGAAAGCGAGGCGCTCGAGGCCTGGTCGCGCGGCATCGAAGCGGCCCGCGGCAAGGGCGATCGGCAGGCGGAAAAGGAGATGTCGGTGTTCGCGCGCCGGCTGGCGAAGAAGCTGGAAGGCAAGCCGCACGCGTGAGCCTGTACCAGAGCCTGCGCCAGTTCGTCGTCGGCGCGCCGCTCGATCCGCTGTCGCGCCGCACCCGGCACAGCCTGGCGCTGGTGGCGTTTTTCGCCTGGGTCGGGCTGGGCGCGGACGGCATATCCTCCTCGTGCTACGGGCCCGAGGAAGCGTTCAAGGCGCTCGGCGAGCATACCCATCTCGGTCTTTACCTCGCGCTCGCGACGGTGGTGACGGTGTTCCTGATCGCGCTCGCCTACAACCAGGTGATCGAGCTGTTTCCGACCGGCGGCGGCGGCTACCGCGTCGCCTCGCGCCTGATCGGGCCGTACGCGGGCCTGGTCGCGGGCGCCGCGCTGCTGGTCGATTACGTGCTCACCATCGCGATCTCGGTCGCCGCCGGCGTCGACGCGATGTTCTCGCTGCTGCCGATCGCGTTCCAGAAGTGGAAGCTCCTCAGCGGGCTCGCGATCGTCGCGGTGCTGCTGCTGCTCAACCTGCGCGGCATGAAAGAGGCGATCAAGGTGCTGCTGCCGGTGTTCCTCGGTTTCATCGTCACGCACGCAGTCATGATTGCCTACGGCGTGCTGGCGCACGCGGGAGAATTCGCGCGCATCGTCCCGGCCACCTTCGATGCGACCCGCGAGGCGATTTCGGTGATGGGATTCGCGCCGATGGCCGCCTTCCTGCTGCTCGCCTACGCGCAGGGCGGCGGCACCTACACCGGGCTGGAAGCGGTGTCGAACAACGTCAACGTGCTGGTCGAGCCGCGCGTCAAGACCGGCCAGCTGACCATGCTCTACATGGCCGCATCGCTCGCCTTCACCGCGGGCGGCATCATCCTCGTCTACCTGCTCTGGGACGCGCGCCCCATCGAGGGACAGACGTTGAACGCGGTAGCGTTCGGCGCGGTGCTGAAGGACATGGGGTTCGACACCCCGCTCGCCAACCAGGCGGCGCTGCTGGTCGTGCTCGCGCTCGAGGCCGGGCTGCTTTTCGTCGCCGCCAATACCGGTTTTCTGGGCGGCCCGGCAGTGCTCGCCAACATGGCGGCGGACTCGTGGGTGCCGCACAAGTTCCGCTATCTGTCGACGCGCCTGGTGACCCAGAACGGCATCGTCGTGATGGGGCTCGCCGCGCTCGCCATCCTGCTCTGGTCGGGGGGCAGCGTGACGCTGCTCGTGGTGCTGTACTCGATCAGCGTGTTCCTCACCTTCGCCATCGCGCTGTTCGGCCTGTGCGCCTACTGGTGGCGCCGCCGCGGCAGCGCGCGCTGGCTGCGGCGGCTCGCGCTGTCCGGCACCGGTTTCGCCGTCTGCGCCGGGATCCTGACGCTCATTGCCTACGAGCGCTTCGGCGCGGGCGGCTGGGCGGCGCTGCTGATCATCGGCGCGATCACCGCACTGTGCGTCGCGGTGCGACGCCATTACGATTTCACCAAGACGCAGCTGCACAGCATCGACGCGCAGTTCGAAGACGTTCCGTTCGGCTCGGTCGCCGAGCCGCCGAAGCTCGACTACGCCGCCGCCACCGCGGTCTTCCTGGTCGGCTCGTCGCGCGGCGGCGGCTTGCATGCGCTGCTCTGGGTGCAGCGCATGTTCCCCGGGCATTTCCGCAATTTCGTGTTCATCAATGCACGCGCCGTGGATGCGCACAGCTACGGCGGCGCCCAGGACATGGAGGCGATGACCGTAGAGGCGAACGTGGCGCTGCACTACTTCGAGAACTTCTGCCACTCCAACGGCCTGGCGTCGAAGTCCTACCTGTCCTTCGGCACCGACCCGATCGACGGCTTCGTCGACCTGTGCGCGCGCGTGCGCCAGGACTTCCCGAACTGCATCTTCTTCACCTCGAAGCTCATCTTCGAGCACGACAACTTCTTCATCCGCCTGCTGCACAACCAGGCGGCGCTGGTGCTGCAGCAGCGACTGCACCTGGCCGACATGCAGATGGTGATTCTCCCCCTCAAGGTGGAGGTGTGACGTGAAGGAACGGCGCAGCCCGGCACCGGCGCTCAACGTGCTCGGCGAGCCGCTTGCCCCCTGCGGCCTCGACCCGATGGCCGGGTTCTACCGCGACGGCTGCTGCAACACCGGCTATGACGACACCGGCATCCACGTCATCTGCGCCAGGATGACGCGCGCGTTTCTCGAATTTTCACGGCGCCGCGGCAACGATCTTTCAACGCCCGCGCCGGAGACCGGTTTTCCGGGACTCAAGCCCGGCGATCGCTGGTGCCTGTGCGCGGCGCGCTGGCGCGAAGCGCTCGATGCCGGCGTCGCGCCGCCGGTGGTACTTGCCGCGACGCACGAAGAAGCACTGGCGGTGGTGGCGCTCGCGGATCTCAAGCGCCACGCCATCGACATCAGTTGATCCGGTAGGAGCGGCGCCAACCGCCGCGTAGCGCTTGCCACAGCGCAATGGCGCGTTTCGTTTGCGCTACCGCCCCCGACTCTCAACTCAATTGGAACTCACGCGCCTGGCGCGCGATAGCCCACCCCGCCCGCCTTCTTCATCGCCTCCATGGCTTCGGCGGTTGTCAGGAGCGGGGTCGTGCGATAGGCGCTGATCCCACCGCTCGAGCCGACCGCCATCGAGACTGCGGCTGCACTTACGTTGTCGGGCATCTCGGCGATGACCACGGCGTCATACTCGCCAAACGCAAGCCAAAGACCGTGCAACTTGCCGCCCATGCGCTCGATCACAGGTCGGACTGCGGCGGCACGGTCCTGCGGGTTCTTGATCATCGCGGCAGTTGCCTGAGTGCCGTAGGACGCTTGCACGAGATAGAAAGGCATGACTGTCCTCCTCCTGGAATATGCGGGAAGCCCGCGCGGAAATGCTACTCCGGGTCATGCTGCGGTGCGAGCAATAGCGCGTAATTCGCACCTCTGCGGCGCTACGGAGCAACGAAAACTGCCGCAAATCGGCCCAGTGGCTGACGTGGCTTGGTGAGGCCATGCCGCCGCATGTGTCGCTGGTCGTACGTTCCACCGAAAAGGGGTAGACTTTTCTGCGCCAGTCCGGCTGATTGCAGGGAGCGGGGCCATGCCGACAAGCACTTGGAGCATCGAGGGTCCGCACGTCACCAATTGCAATTGCGACTACGGGTGCCCGTGTCAATACACTGCGCTTCCAACCGACGGCACGTGCAAGGCGGCCGTGGCCTGGCGCGTCGATCGCGGCCATTTCGGAGACACGCGGCTGGATGGCCTGTTCGCTGTAAACCTCTACAGTTGGCCTGGCGCGATCCACCAGGGTAATGGCCACATGCAGAGCATCATCGACGATCGTGCCGATGAGGCGCAACGCCAGGCGCTTGCCGCCATTTTGCGCGGCGAAGGGGCTGATCCGGGATCCACCATGCTCCAGATCTACCGCGCCATGTGCTCGACGTACCACGAACCCCTGTTCATGCCCATCGAGCTGGAACTCGATATGGACAAGCGCACGGCCCGCCTCCGAGTTGCGGGACTGGTGGAAACCACTGTGGAGCCCCTGAAGAACCCGGTCACTGGCGCCGAGCACCGTGCCCGCATCGATCTCCCGATGGGCAAGGAGTTCCGCATCGCGGAAGTGGCGAGCGGCACGACTCGGGCGAGCGGCGTGATTCCGCTGGAATTCACGAATAGCCATGCGCATTTCGCCAATGCCAGGCTCACGTCCGCCGGGCTGGTGGCATGAGCGGTTATCCGGGGGCATCTTGAAAGGAGGATGAACATGGCTGGATGGCGCATCGAAGGTCAGTACATGGAGACCTGCAATTGCACCTACCTGTGCCCGTGTCCCAGTTCCAACCTGACGGCGCGGCCCACGGAGGGCGATTGCAAGGCAGCCCTCGCAATGCGAATCGACCGGGGCGAAAAGGATGGCGTAGAACTCGATGGTCTTTCCTTCATCGTGGTGATGCATTCGCCCGGGGCAATGGCCGAAGGCAATATCACGGTCGGCCTTATCGTTGACGAGCGCGCGACGGAGAAGCAGACCGAAGCGATCGGCGCCATTGCCACTGGTGCGGCCGGTGGACCGATGGCGGCGCTTGCGCCGCTTGTCGGCCGAGTGGCCGGGGTGGAAAAACGCCCGATCAGCTTCAAGGTGGACGGCTTGCGGTACGCCGTCAAGGCGGGTGAACTCATCGACCAAGCCTGCGAGGGTGTCCCAGGGCCGGCGCGTGCCGGTGAGCCGATCTACCTGGACAATACCGGCCACCCGGTTAATTCCAGACTCGCGCTCGCCAAGGCGACACGCAGCCTGTTCCGAGCCTTCGGGATCAACTGGAACGATTCGGGTGGCACTCGCAACGGCCACTTTGCACCCTTCGCGTGGGCGGGGTAGGACCGCAAGCGCTGCTTGATCGGGGCATCGAGGCAACCCTGAGGCACGACCGCAGGGTTGTCGCGGTGAGCCTGGTCTTGGTCATCGCGCTGGCGTGGCTCTATCTCTGGCGCGACGCCCGGGCGATGAGTCACATGGACATGCCGGGCATGGCGATGGAAGGCATGTCGCACGGGTCGGGCGCATTCGCGGCAGGCGTCACGTTCGCCATGTGGACGGTGATGATGATCGGGATGATGCTGCCCAGTGCAGCGCCGACGATCCTTCTCTACGGCGCATTGGTCCGCAAGAACGGCGAGCGCGGCCACGTCTTGCCCGCGGTGTGGATATTCACGAGCGGATACCTGCTCGTCTGGACCGGCTTCAGCCTCGCGGCCGCGCTGCTGCAGGTGATTCTCGAACACAGCGGGCTGTTGACGCCGATGATGGCCTCGGCGAGCACGGGTTTCAGCGCGACGCTGCTCATCGCGGCGGGAATCTACCAGTGGCTGCCACTGAAAGACGTTTGCCTGCGCAAATGCCGCAATCCGATCGAGTTCTTCGCCACGCGCTGGCGTGCCGGGCGGGCCGGGGCGTTCCGGATGGGTGTCGAGCACGGCGCTTACTGCGTCGGCTGCTGCTGGGTGCTGATGCTGCTGCTGTTCGTGGCGGGAGTGATGAACCTGCTTTGGGTTGCGCTGCTGGCCGGCTTCGTCCTCGTCGAGAAAGTGCTTGCGAAGCGTGAATTGACGACCCGCTTGGCGAGCGCCGCGTTAGTGGTTTCGGGTCTGCTACTGCTCGTCCGGTCCTAGAGCCAGCGCGCCTTCCCAAAGGCTAGCGCATCTTACGGAAAATCGGCCCCGGGTGCATTGTATGAATCGTCACTGCCGTCCGCGTCGAACGGCGCCCGATCGTTGCGATCGAAGCGCCTATGGACGCGGGATCTTCATCGCGTGGTACACGGCCTCGTTGAAAGTAGCAGCGACCTCTCGAAACGGAGGTTTGTCGTCCCCGTAGATCATCGCTTCGACGAACTCTCCGTACCAATCTTCGAAGCGCTCGTCGTTGGTCAGCGCTGCAATCGCTCTCTTGGTCTCGCGCACCCGGTCTTCCACGTATTCCGGATGCTGCCTTGCGAACTGCCGAGCATCATCGGCCGCTATTTCGTCCACGAGCATGGTCACGACATCCACGTCGACCGCGCCGCGTTTGGCGAGCTGATGCACGTCGTACAGATGGCGGACGATGGTGGTATCGAAATCGCCCCGGTGCCTGTTGGCTAGAAACTGCGCCGTGCGCCGAGTGAAGCTCACGAGCTTCTCGGCCATCGTCTCCGACACGTCCAGGCATTCGAGCGACCCTTTACGCGAGAGCCTCAATTTGTCCGACACGTGAGTCTGTATCGTGCAGGTCAGCGGTCGACGGCGCGGTTCTGCCGTGTTGAATTCGATCTGGATGTCGGACCGGATAGCTGCGTGTGCAGTGAACCGCGTGGCGTAAGGAGCTTTGATGCCTATATAGCTGTTTGCGTCTCTGGATACGACCTGCGTGTCCGACGACTCGTATCCGAGCCCTCTCGACACCTCGATCGCACGCGCACGGAACTCTCCGAGCAGTGCGCGTCGGGCGTTGCGCGAAAGCCCTCGATCATGGATCGCGAGTTTGAAGTCCACATCTTCGGACATCCGATCGACAAGACGATGAGCCTTCGAGAGGCTCGTGCCCCCGCAGAACACCAGGCCGATCGCTTCGGAGTTCAGCCGCGATAGTGCAAGCGCCGCTTCGGTGATGAATACGTCCTTCTCCAGCATCGCCTCTGGCAGGCGGCCGAGTTTTTCATCGGCCTGCCGCAGGTCGCTAAGCAGCTCTGCGTCTGCGCGACTTAGCTGTTTCATACACCACCTTGTCGGGGCCGAACTTGATGACCCGTGCGACCCGTTGCTTGCCTACGTCCAGTGCCTGCCGTGCCGGAATTTGAGTGCTGCGCCCTTTTCGATACGCTGCTGCCGCTTTGCTGCGCGAGACCATGTAGCCGACCTTCCGAAGTCCCTCGGTGGCGATCGCGATGAGCGGTTTCGCGGGAATGGGTTTCCCCGTAATGGATGAGCGACGAGCCTTCCCGTAGATCCCGTAACCCACGCGCACCAATTCCCCACGCCTCACCAGTTCGAGCAAGGCGCGTCCCACCTGGTCGTAGTCGCCGAGATCCAGAAAGTCCTCGCGCACCAGTGCCGCCGCCCGGCGGTTACGCCGGATGCGGTCGCGAACGAGGTCGGTCAAGTCAGGCTTGCGGGGCATCGCAAAAATACGACAAATAAAATCTATATTCTAAAGTAAAAACAGCGTCTTAGATACATCAAATGCCGAACGGCGATATACAAAAATACGACGACAAATACCAATCTAACTATTTCCAAACAATGGCTTAGCGGCGTCGGACACAGCCTTCGTACGCTCCATCATGATGATCGCGACCGACCGCAGCGAATCGGTCAACGTCCCGTCGAGCCGCTAAAGGAGGCCCGAATCGTTACGCGCGCCTCGTCAAGGAGCGCCAACATCCTTTCACGACGGCAGCCGAGCATCTTGCGCTTATGGTTGATCGTCCCTCCGCGCAAGTACCAGACCTCCACGGCGCGCCGAAGCGGCGCCGTGAGCTTCCGTATCGCGTCGTCGGTTTCCTGCGCTTCGCCCGCGAGGATCGGCATCACGTTCTCGCCTCGCGGCGGCCGCGGCGAAAGGTTGTAAACCGGATACGGCGAGCCGCCGAGCGAACGGCGCTCCGAGAGCTTCCATCGCTACCAGTTGTTCATCCGCCGCTGGTACTCGTGACCTTCGGTACGCGCCACTCTTCCCCCTTGCATCGCTCGCAGGTTCGGCCAGGCGTGCACCAGCGTCGTCCGTTTTCCCGTGCGCAGAACCAGGCGCCGTCTCCTTTCCTCGCAGCCAGTCATCCACGACTTCG
Organism: Betaproteobacteria bacterium RIFCSPLOWO2_02_FULL_68_150; assembly: GCA_001771975.1. Lineage (GTDB taxonomy): Bacteria > Pseudomonadota > Gammaproteobacteria > Burkholderiales > SG8-39 > 2-02-FULL-66-14. The sequence continues at coordinate 12,727 of MERE01000102.1, forward strand.
ACGCCAAACACCTCGCGCAAAGCGTCCACGAATGCGGCGACTGTCGGCATGTCGTCGCGCAGGCTCCGTTGCATCGCGGAAGGCTACCGAACAAGCGGCGCAACCGCTTGGCCGCATTGAATTCTTAGCGCGACTATTCTGGAGATGCCCCCAAGAATGCCCCCAGGTCCTCGGGACGATCGCTTTCTCTCCTACCGGATTGGAACCACCGACGACGGATCAAGAGTGGAACTCTACGCTGTGCCATTGACGAACCGACCTCACTCGCCAACACCCGTCGACGAACGTCTGAACCCTACGTTGTCTGTTGGCCCTATTTCAGCTGCTGGAGGCTCGTCAGCGGCACGGCGAGCCGACGGCAGATTTTTCGGAGCGCAACGTCGGAGATTCCATAGCGCTTGGCGACCGTGGTAACGGGTTCCGCCCAGACTTCCTCGTAAAGCTTGGCGGCGCTCATAGCGAAGAGTGACGGGCGGCATGCGCTGCTCCCTTGGGTTTACCGAGCTAAGGGCTAAGTAGGTCTACTAAGGTAAGCAGGCTTTTACTGCCTAATTTATTGGGCGTTATCCTGCTTAGTGCCCAATTTTTTTGGCATCTAAAAAAATAAGGAGTTGACCTAGTAGCTCACAATGCCTAATATATTAGGCATTATCCTACTTAACGCCTAACGTTATGGGCATCAAGAGTACCCTCCCTATTCAGGCTGTGGAGCGAATTAAGGAACTTGGCCACCGGGTGCGTCTGGCCAGGACCCGCCGCGGGATGTCGATCGCGGAAGTCGCGGACAAGGCCGGCATCAATCGCAACACG
>MERE01000103.1 GCA_001771975.1 Betaproteobacteria bacterium RIFCSPLOWO2_02_FULL_68_150
ATTTCCCTGAGCGCCAGCGAAAGATGCGGCAGCTCGCCGTGCGGGAATACGTACTGCTCGACGAACGCGCCCGCGCCCAGGCCGACCTCGCGGCTTTCGGTGTCGACCGCGGTGATGCCCTGATTGAGGGCGATGCCGCCATCGGCCAGCAGCCGCCGGATGCTGCCGAAATACAGCAGCAGGTTCTTCAGCCCGACGTGTTCGAACATGCCGACCGAGGCGATCTTGTCGAACACGCCTTCGCCCGGCAGATCGCGATAGTCGTGCAGCAGCACCTTGCAGCGATCGGCCAGGCCCGCTGCCTGGATACATTGGTTGGCGTGTGCATGCTGGTTTTTCGACAGCGTGATGCCGGTGGCCGTGACGCCGTAGCGCTCGGCCGCCCACAGGACGAGCGCGCCCCAGCCGCAGCCGATGTCGAGGAAGCGATCGCCGGGCGCGAGCCGGAGTTTCCGGCAGATGTGGTCGAGCTTCTCTTCCTGCGCCGCCTCGAGCGTCTCGTCGCCGGTCTTGAAGTAGGCGCACGAGTAGACCATGCGCCGGTCGAGCCACAGGCCGTAGAAGTCGTCCGACACGTCGTAGTGGTAGCGCACCACCTCGGCGTCGCTCGTCTTGGAATGCAGGTTGCGCAGCAGCGGCGGCAGGCGGCCCTTTTTCGGCTTGCCCCAGGAGCGGGCGAGCGCCTCGGCGGCACGCAGGGCCTCGTCGATCGGCCCCTCGACATCGATGTAGCCTTCGACGTACGCCTGGCCGAGCGAAGCCAGGTCGGGATCGGCCAGGTACTTGAGCGCGCCGGCGCCCGGCACCCGGAGCGTCACGTCGGTATGCTCGGCGAGCGCATAGCGCTTGCCGTTCCACAGCTCGATGGCGAGCGGCAGCTCTCCCTGCGCCTTGAGCTCCGCGACCTTCTTCTCGACGCGCGATTCCAGCAGCATAGGCAGACCCCTGCCCCGCAGAGTCTACACAAAGTCGCGGCCGGCGGCACCTTTCGGCCGCGGCGCGCGGGCGCTACCCCGACGCCTTGCTCCGCATCGTGACGAACTCCTCTGCGGCCGTCGGGTGGATGCCGATCGTGGCGTCGAATTGCGGCTTGGTGGCGCCCAGTTTCACCGCGATCGCGATCCCCTGGATGATCTCGCCCGCATCTCGCCCGATCATGTGCGCCCCCAGGACGCGCTGGCTGGCGGCGTCGACCACGAGCTTCATGAAGGTCTTTTCCTCGCTCGCCGAAAGGCTGTCCCGCAGGGCGCGAAAGTGCGTGCGGTAGATATCCACCGCGCCGAAGCGCTCGCGCGCCTTTTCCTCCGACAGGCCGACCGTGGCGAGGTTGGGATTGGCGAATACCGTGGTCGGCACGTTATCGTGGTCCACCGGCGTAGGCTCGTCATGGAACAGCGTCTTCGCGAGCCACGTCGCCTCCGCGGTCGCCACCGGCGTCAGGTTGACGCGGTTGGTGACGTCGCCGATCGCCCAGACCGAGTCCACCGAACTGCGCGAGTAGCGGTCGACGAGCACCGCGCCGTCGGCGGCGAGCGTCACGCCCGCGTCCTCGAGCCCCAGGTTCGCCGTATTCGGCTTGCGCCCGGTCGCGAACAGGACCAGTTCGTACCGGGCCGTCGAGCCATCTTCGAATGCGACCTGAACCCCGGGATCGATGCGCGCCGGGTTGGCGCGCAGGCGGATCTTGACGCCCTTGCCCGCCATTTCACCGGCGAGCCGCTCGCACAGCTCGCCATCGAAGCCGCGCAGGAGCCGCTCGCCGCGATGCGCCAGGGTGGTCGCGACGCCGAGCCCGTGGAAGATCGACGCGAACTCGAGCGCCACGTAGCCGCCGCCGACCACGAGCGCGCTGCGCGGCAGCTCTTCGAGGTGAAACGCCTCGTTCGACGTGATCCCGAGCGGGCTTCCCGGAATCGCCGGCACCCGCGGCCAGGACCCGGTCGCCACCAGGATGTGCCGCGCGGTGATCGTCTTGCCGCCAACCTCGACCGTGTGCGCATCGCGCAGCCTGGCGCGAGCGCGGAAAATCGCGACCCCGGCGTCCAGCAGCAGCCGCTCGTACACCCCGTTCAGGCGCGCGATCTCGCGGTCCTTGTTGGCCAGCAGCGTCGGCCAGTCGAAGCTCGGTTCGCCCACGCTCCAGCCGAAGCTCGCCGCGATGCTGAAGTCGTCCCGCCAGTGCGCCGCGTAGGACAACAGCTTCTTCGGGATGCAGCCCACGTTGACGCAGGTGCCGCCGAATCGTCCATGTTCCGCGATCGCGACGTGCGCGCCGTAGTTGGCGCAGACGCGGCTCGCGCGCACGCCGCCGGAGCCCGCACCGATGCAGAACAGGTCGTAGTCGTAGCGCGCGCGCTCTGCACTCATCCGATCAGTCTATGGTGCGGGCCCGAGACCCGGATCCTGCCGTCCGCGGCGAGCTTGGCGAGATGCGCAGCGAGCGAGCGCGCGGCCACCGGGTGCACGCGCGCCGGCACGTCGTCGTACACCGCGGCGACCAGTTCTTCGAGCGTCGGTGCGCCCAGACGCGCGATCGCCGCGGCCACCTTGGCCTCGCGCGCCAGGCGGTGCGCGATCAGCCGTTTGACTTCCTTGCGCGGCGCGCCGATCAGGTAGCCGTGGCCGGGAGCGAAGATCGCGACTTCCTCGTCGAGCAGCCGCTCGAGCGACTCGAGGTACACGCGCATGTCGCCGTCGGGCGGATTGATCACGACCGTGGAGCCCTGCATGACGTGATCGCCCGTGAACAGCATGCGCGTTTCTTCCAGCAGGAAGCACAGGTGGTTGGACGCGTGGCCCGGCGTGTGGATCGCGCACAGCGTCACGCCGCCGAAGGCTAGGCGCTCGCCGGACTCGAGCACGCGGTCGGGCGCGAAGCTGTGGTCCTGGTTGCCGTGCTCCGGCCGCGGGCGGCCGAGCACGCTGGCGCCGGTCCGCGCCTTGAGCAGCGCGGCGGCCGGCGAGTGGTCGGGATGCGTGTGCGTGCACAGGATCCAGCGGATGCGGCCCGCACCTGCAGCGAGCAGAGCCTCGACATGGTCGTCGATCGCAGGGCCCGGATCGATCACCGCGAGCTCTTCGTCGTTGCCCACCAGGTAGCTATTCGTTCCCGGACCGGTCATGAAGCCGGGATTGGGTGCAGTGAGGCGCACCACGTGACGGTCGAGCCGCTTCGCGACGCCGGGCTGGATCACGAAGCAGCTATCGCCCGTCTCCGCGGGGTCGCACCAGTGGATCTCGAAGTACTGCGGATCGGCGCGGCGGAAAAGACGTTTCGAGCCCTCGTGATCGACCGCCCAGCACGCGGCATTGACTTCGATGTCGCCGAGTCCGCGCGCGTGCTCGACCGCCGCTGCCGCAGTGGTGAAGCGCGCCAGATCCGCAAGCGAGGTGCGGGTCGGAAAAATGACCTCGATTTCGCCGCGTTCGTGGCGCGCGAGCGCTTCGCGGGGCGCGATCCAGAAGCTGTGCACCGTTTCCGACTCGTCGTGCGCGCCGCCCTGGCCGTGCGGCGCGCGAGCGACGAAGAAGCGCGTGTTGAAGCGCCGTGGTCGACCGGCTGCAGTGATCCAGTGGCTGAAGTAAACGATCTCGGCCGCCGGCACGTACAGGTCCTCGGATTCGAGCAGGTCCGCAAATACGCTTTTTCCGGCGTTGAGCGGCTCGCGCCATGACGCGAGCGCCTGCACGCGCTGCGGCGTTACCGCTTCGCCGGCCGCGTCGGTCGCGAGCAGAATGCCGGCTTCCTCGAAGCATTCGCGCGCGGCGGCGATCCAGTAGGCGAGTCCGCCGTGGCCGAGGCCGAGCTGTGCGCTCGCACGAGCATCGCTCAGGCCGCGCACGCGGCGCGCGGCACGCGCGTCGTGGTCGGTGGCGTCGAGCGCGCCGCCCGGGAACACGTAGGCGCCGGGCAGGAAGGCGGCGCTGCGCGTACGCTGGAGCATGAACGCTTCCGGTCCGTCCGAGAGGTCGCGCAGCAGGATGATGGTGGCCGCCGGGCGCGGCTCGGCCCTGGTGCTCATCGCCTAGGCGCTGCGACCCGAGCGGTCCTTGTCGTTCTGCGCCTTGATGAGCGCGCGCATGCGCTCCCAGTCGGCGTCCGAAAGCCGGTCGAGCTCGGCGAAACCGCCGCCGGTGGCGAGCCATCCTGCGCCATCGAGCGCGATCGTCTCGCCGCTCAGCCACTCGCAGCCGTCCGCCATGAGGAACGTGGCGAGATTCTGCAGCTCCGGCATCTGCCCGATGCGCCGCATCGGGTTGCGCTCGGCCGAGCCTTCGGCCTTGCCGTCCGGGCGCAGGCGCTTGACCGCCCCTTCCGTGGGAAACTGTCCGGGGGCGATCGCATTCAGCCGGATGCCGTGCTTGCCCCATTCGACGGCGAGCGACTTGGTCATGACGTGCAGGCCCGCTTTGGACATCGCCGAGGGCACGACGTAGGGCGAACCGGTCCACACCCAGGTGACGAGGATCGAGATCACCGAACCCTTGTGGCCGCCCGCGATCCAGCGCTTGCCGACCGCGTGCGTGACGTAGAACGTGCCGTGGAAGACGATGTTGGCGATGGCATTGAAGCCGTTCGGCGTCAGGTCCTTGGTGGGGCTGATGAAATTACCGGCGGCATTGTTGACCAGGCCCGTGAGCGGCCCGCTTTCGTCCCAGATGCGCTGCACCATCGCGTCCACCGCCTGGGCATCGCGGATGTCCACCGCGTGCGTGCGCACGCTGCCGCCGTGTTGCGCGGTCAATTCCTTCGCGGTCGTCTCGAGCACCGGCCCGCGCCGGCCGCAGATCCACAGCTCGGCGCCGAGCGCAAGATAGCGGGCGGCGATTTCCCTGCCGAGCCCGGTGCCGCCCCCGGTGATGAGGATGCGTTTACCCTTGAGCAGGCCTTCCTGGAACATGCACGCCTCCCTTCAGACGGTGAGCACGATCTTGCCGATGTGCTGCGAGGACTCCATCAGCGTGTGCGCTGCGCGCGCGTCCGCAAGCGGAAAGGTCCTGTAGATGACCGGCTTGATCTTCCCGGCCTCGAGCAGCGGCCAGATGCGCTCGCGCAGGCTGCGTGCGATCGCGCCTTTGAACTCGACCGGCCGCGGCCGCAGGGTCGAGCCGGTGAGCGTCAGCCGCCGGCGCATCAACTCGTTGATGTCGAGCTCGGTTTTCGGCCCGCGCAGGAAGGCGATGAACACCAGCCGGCCCTCGTCGGCGAGGCACTTGAGCTCCTTCGGCACGTAATCGCCGCCGACCATGTCGAGGATCACGTTGACGCCCTTGCCGCCGGTCGCCGCCTTGATCGCTTCGGCGAAATCCTGCGTCTTGTAGTTGATCGCACGCTCGGCGCCGAGCGCGACGCACGCGGCGCACTTGTCGTCGCTGCCGGCAGTGGCGAAGACGCGGTTGCCCATCGCCGCCGCCATCTGGATCGCGGTGACGCCGATACCCGAGGAGCCGCCTTGCACCAGCAGCGACTCGCCCGCCTTGAGCGCGCCGCGATCGAACACGTTCGACCAGACCGTGAAAAACGTCTCCGGAAGCGAAGCCGCCTCGGCGAGCGACAGTCCCTTCGGCGCCGGCAGCGCCTGCACTTCGGGCGCCGCGCAGTATTCGGCATAGCCGCCGCCGTGCACCAGCGCGCAGACCTTGTCGCCGGGTTTCCACATCGTCACCGCGGCGCCGCACGCGAGCACTTCACCCGCGATCTCGAGGCCGGGCAAGTCGGAGGCGTCCGGCGGCACCGGATAGAGGCCCATGCGCTGCAGGATGTCGGGGCGGTTGACGCCGGCAGCGGCGACCTTGACCAGGATTTCGGTGGGCTTCGGCTGCGGCAGTGGCCGTTCCACCGGAGTCAATACTTCGGGACCGCCGGGCCTGGCGATCTCGATGGCGCGCATTTTCTGTGGCAGGGACATGACGATCGGCTCCGGATTCGGGATCTCATCATAGCGTACCGCGCACTTCCTTCCGGCCGCCACGGTTGCCTCAGTTCACCATCCGCTCCTTGCCGACCCAGTAGGGCTCGCGCGCCGTAATCGGGCGCAACAGCGAAGCAAAGGTTTCGGTGGGCACGCCTCGATCCGTGTGGCCAGCCGCGCCTCAGCGCCCGAGCATTTTTCCGGCTGCCCAGGCGAGATCGACGTTGCCTCCGGAGAGCACCACGCCTACGCGAAGCCCCTTGACGTCGAAGCGCCTTTCCAGGAGCGCGCAGGCGCCCAGCGCGCCGGTCGGCTCGATCACGACCTTCATTCGCTCCCAGAGGAAGAACATCGCCTTGAGTAGCTCGTGATCCTCCACCGTCGCCATGTCGTCGACGTAGCGCAGCACGAGCGGGAACGTGACGCGGCCGAGCGAGGGCGTGCGCGCGCCGTCGGCAATGGTGCAGGGGTTGTGCACCGTCTGCAATGTCTTGCTGCGGAAGGAGCGGTTGGCGTCGTCGCCCGCAGCAGGCTCGACGCCGATGACGCGGCACGACGGCGCCAGATGCTTCGCCGCCACAGCGCAGCCCGAGAGCAGGCCGCCACCGCCGCAGGGTACGAGCAGCAGGTCGAGCGGGCCCGCGTCCTCGATCAATTCCTTCGCCGCGGTACCCTGGCCCGCGACGATATGCGGATGGTCGTAGGGCGGGATCACGGTCAGGCCGCGCTCGGCGGCGAGGCGTGTCGCCAACAGCTCGCGCGACTCGGTGGCGGCATCGTAAGTGATGATCTCGGCGCCGTAGCCGCGCGTGGCATCGAGCTTGACGCGCGGCGCATCCGCCGGCATGACGATGGTCGCAGGCACGCCGAGCAGGCGCCCGGCAAGCGCGACCGCCTGCGCGTGATTACCCGACGAGTAGGCGATCACGCCGCGGTGTCTCGCCTCGGGTGCGAGCTGCGCGAGCGCGTTGTAGGCGCCGCGGAATTTGAACGCGCCCATCCTCTGGAAATTCTCGCACTTGAAGTACACCCTGGCCCCGGTGAGGGCGTCGATGGTCGCCGAGGTGAGCGCGGGCGTGCGGCGAGCGTGCGGGCGAATGCGCTCGTGCGCGGCCGCGACGTCATCGAACGAGACCGGCGGCGCCCCGGCAGCGTTGGCGTTCATCGAGCACCCCAGTGCGCGAGCGCCGCGCGCGCCACGTCTTCGCCCCATTCCTGCAGGAAGTGGCCGCCCTCGGCGTGCAGCCACGGTTCCGGGCAGCCGCGGATGAGCTTCCGGAGCGCCTGCATCACGGGCGGGCCGAGCACCGGGTCCTTCGCGCCGACCGCCATGAAGGATTCGCCCTGCCACGCCGTCTTCCACCAATCGCGCGCACGCCGCGCGACCTCGGCTCCGGGTGCATCCGGCCGGTCGGCAACGAGGCTCGGGAAGCGCCGCACTCCGGCCTTGTAGCGTGCCTCCGGAAACGGCGCCTCGTAGGCGGCGGCCTCCTGCGGAGTGAGGTGCGGGCAGGCGCGCGCGAGGAGTTTCCCGCAATCGAGGCTCGGCGTCCTTGCTACATAGTCGCGCCAGGCGATGAGGCCCTCGGATAGCGGCACGTCGCCGGTGGCAAGCGCCGTATTCATGATGAGCAGGCGCTCGTAGCGCTGCGGTGCTTGCATCGGCAGCGTCAGTCCGAGCAGCCCGCCCCAGTCCTGCACCGCGAGCGTGATGCGCCGCAAATCCATCTCCTCGACCAGCTCGAGCAGGAAGCTGCGGTGCATCTCGAAGGTGTAGAAGGACTCTTCCTCGGGCTTGTCGGAGCGGCCGAAGCCGATGAAATCGGGCGCCACCACCCGGTAACCCGCGGCGAGAAACGGCGGGATCATTTTGCGGTAGAGGTAGCTCCAGGTGGGTTCCCCATGCAGCGCGAGGAGCACCGGCGCATCGGGCGGGCCTTCGTCGAGGTAATGCGCGCGCAGTCCGCGCCAATCCCGATAGCGCGGCTGCCATGGAAACCCCGGCAGTCCTTCGAAACGCTCCTCGGGGGTGCGCAGGACGCTCACGGCGCGGATTGTAGAATGCTTCGATGGACTACTCCCGATATACCGACCTGAAGGTCCGGCGGCTCGAGCCGGGCATCCTCGAACTGGTGATGGGCGAAGAGGGCAAGCTCTCCACCGCCACGGCGCGCCTGCACCGCGAACTGGCAGACATCTGGCTCGACGTCGACCGCGATCCGGAGACGCGCGTGGTCATCCTGCGCGGCGCCGGCAAGGGCTTTTCGGCGGGCGGCGACCTGGCGATGGTGGAGGAGGTGACGCGCGATTTCGCCGCACGCGCTCGCGTCTGGCGCGAGGCGCGCGACCTCGTCTACAACGTCATCAACTGCTCCAAGATGATCGTGTCGGCGATGCACGGACCGGCGGTCGGCGCGGGGCTGGTCGTAGGCCTGCTTGCCGACGTTTCGATCGCGGCGAAGAACGCGCGCATCATCGACGGCCACACGCGCCTGGGCGTCGCCGCGGGCGACCACTCGGCGATCATCTGGCCGCTTCTTTGCGGCATGGCGAAAGCCAAGTACTACCTGCTGCTCTGCGAGCAGGTGAGCG
>MERE01000104.1 GCA_001771975.1 Betaproteobacteria bacterium RIFCSPLOWO2_02_FULL_68_150
ATCACGCCTTCGCTCCCTGCAGGGTGGATGCCTGCGCCGCGGCGCGCGCGCGCCGGTAGCGCTGGTCCGACAGCGCGAGCAGGCCTCCCAGGGCCATCAGCAGGGCGCCGCCCCAGATCCAGATGATGAACGGCTTGTAGTAGGCGCGCACGCTCCAGGCGCCGCCGCCCAGCGGCTCGCCGATCGAGACGTAGATATCGCGCGTCAGCCCCGGGTCGATCGCGGCCTCGGTCATCGGCATCTGCGAGGAGAAGTAGGTGCGCTTTTCCGGCCGCAGGACCTTCAGCAGCTTGCCGTCGCGCGAAAGTTCGATCTCGCCCACCACGGCGCTGTAGTTCGGCCCCGGAGCTTCGCGCATGCCGACGAGGCGCAGCGAATAGCCGCCGATCGCGAGCGTGTCGCCCTGCGCCATGCGAACTTCCTTCTCCGTCTCGTAGCCCTTGGAGACCACCACGCCGACGACGCACACCGCGAGTCCGAAGTGCGCGAGATGCATGCCCCAGTAGCTGGCTGGCTGGCGCAGCAGTGCCGGCGCGCCGCCGCTGGCCGCGGCGCGCGAGCGCACGTGCAGGAAGGTGCAGGCGGTGATCCAGAGCACGAGGAACAGCCCCAGCGCGACGAGCGGCGAGAAGCTGCCCATGGCAAACGGCAGTGCGAGCCCTCCGCCGACGGCGAAGGCGAAGGCGAGCCGGGTCCGGCGCGCCAGCTCGGCCACGCTTGTCGAGCGCCACGACGCGTGCGGCCCGAGTGCCACCAGGAACAGCAGCGGCACCATGAGCGGCCCGAACACGGTGTTGAAGTAAGGCGGGCCAACGGAAATCTTGCCGGCGCCGAGCGCGTCCACGGCGAGCGGATAGAGGGTGCCGAGGAACACGGTGGCGCAGGCGACCGCGAGCAGCACGTTGTTCGCGAGCAGGAACGTCTCGCGCGACACGAGGTCGAATTCGCCGCCGGAGACCACGCGCGGCGCGCGCACCGCATAAAGGATGAGCGAGGCGCCGATCACGAGCACCAGCAGCACCAGGATGAACACGCCGCGCCGCGGATCGGTGGCGAAAGCGTGCACCGAGGTGAGCACGCCGGAGCGCACCAGGAAGGTGCCGAGCAGCGAGAGCGAGAAGGCCGTGATCGCGAGCAACAGGGTCCAGTTCTTGAGCACGCCGCGCTTCTCGGTCACCGCGAGCGAATGGATCAGCGCGGTGCCGATCAGCCACGGCATGAAGGAGGCGTTCTCGACGGGATCCCAGAACCACCAGCCGCCCCAGCCCAGCTCGTAATACGCCCAATAGCTGCCCAGCGCGATGCCGAGCGTGAGGAACACCCAGGCCGCCGTGGTCCACGGGCGCGACCAGCGCGCCCAGGCCGCATCGAGCCGGCCCGAGGCGAGCGCAGCGATGGCGAGCGCGAATGCGACCGAGAAGCCCACGTAGCCCATGTAAAGCATCGGCGGATGGAAGATCAACCCGACATCCTGCAGCAGTGGATTGAGGTCGCGCCCTTCGGCCGGCACCTGCAGCAGGCGCTCGAAGGGGTTGGACGTGAACAGGATGAAGGCGTGAAACCCGGCCGCCACCAGTCCCAGCACGCCGATGGTGCGGCCCACCATGATTTCGGGCAGGGGACCCGAGGCGAGCGCCACGGCAAGGGTCCAGCCCGCGAGCAGCAGGATCCACAGGAGCAGCGAGCCTTCATGCCCGCCCCACACGGCAGACAGACGATACTCGAGCGGCAGTCTGGAATTGGAATGCTGCGCGACGTAAGCGACCGAAAAATCGTTCTGCGCGAACGCCCAGGCGAGCGCGGCAAACGCGAGCGCGACGAGGACGAACTGGGTCGCTGCCGCGGGGCGCGCGAATGCGAGCCAGCGTGCATTGCCGCGCACCGCACCGGCGAGGGGCAGCACGCCCTGCGCCAGCGCGACGCAAAGCGCGAGGATGAGGCAAAAGTGTCCGAGCTCGGCGATCATCTATGGATTCCGCAAGGTTTTCTGCGCCTTCTGCGCCTGGTCGACGGCATGTTGCGCATCGGGCGGCATGTAGTTCTCGTCGTGCTTGGCGAGCACCTCGTTGGCGTGGAACACGCCGTCGGCGCCGAGTTTACCCTGCGCCACGACGCCCTTGCCTTCGCGGAACAGGTCCGGAAGGGTGCCCGCGTAGGCAACCCGGATGTCCTTCGCCGTGTCGGTGACGACGAACTGCACCGAAAGCCCCTCCTGGCTGCGCTTGACGCTGCCCGCCTGCACCAGGCCGCCGATGCGGAAGGAGCGGTCGCGCGGCGCCTCGCCCGCGGCGACCTGCGACGGCGAAAAGAAGAACACCAGGTTCGACTGGAAGGCATTCAGCACCAGGGCGGCCGTGATGGCGAGCGCCGCGATTCCGCTGGCGATGAGGGCGAGGCGCTTATGCCGGGGTTTCATGGCGCATCCTTTCGGCCTGCACGCGCTCGAGCGCGCGCCGGTGGCGTACGGCGAGCAGCACAGGTTCGGCCGTCATGCCGGCGGCGGCGGCGATGAAGCTGCCCCAGACGTAGAAGCCGTAGCCGCCCATGGCGAAGAATTCTGCGGCGCTGTTCCAGTTCATGTGCTGCCTTTCCCAAAGCCCTCGACCCGGATCATGGATCTGCTCATAACCATCTCCCCATCTCTGCCGACCTGGCGGAGCTGCGCTCGCGCAGTTTCGCCAGGTCGGCAGACGTATTGGAGTCAAAGAAACGCGCATCGTTCGCAAATCGCCCGATCACTGCCGGATCAGCTCCCGCGCCCACTCGGCATGCGCCTCGCGCTCGAGCATGATCGAGCGTACGCGCGAGAGCGCGACCGCGATGCTGTACATCCAGAATGCGATTGCCATCACCAGCATTCCCCAGAGCATGGTCTGCGCCATGCTCGGCGCACGCATCAGACTCACCGATGCGCCCTGATGGAGGGTGTTCCACCAGGCCACGGAAAAATAGATGATCGGCACGTTGACCACGCCGACCAGCGCGAGCACCGCCGCGGCGCGATCGGCCCGGCGCGGATCGTCGATCGCAGCATTGAGCGCCATATAGCCCAGGTACAGAAAGAACAGCACGAGTTCCGAGGTCAGGCGCGCGTCCCACACCCAGTAGGTGCCCCAGGTCGGCCGCCCCCAGAGCGCCCCCGACCACAGGGCCAGGAAGGCGAACATCGCGCCGGTCGGTGCAATCGCGTGCGCCATCATGGCCGACAGGCGCGTGTTGAGCACCAGTCCGATGCCGGCCCAGCACGCCATGACGACATAAAGGAACATCGACATCCACGCCGCCGGCACGTGCACGAAGATGATGCGGTAGGCCTCGCCCTGCTGCGCGTCGGTTGGCGCGACGAAGAACGCGATCCACAATCCGATCGCGCCCGAAATTGCGGCGAGCGCGGCGAACCACGGCAGCATGCGTCCGGCAAGCGGGTAGAAGCTCTGCGGCGAGCCGAAGCGAAACCAGTTGATCAATCGGTTCGTCAAGCGCCTACTCGAGTGCAATGCGCACGCCGGCGGCAGTCGCCAGCGGCGCGAACAGCGCCGCCAGCGCGAGGCAGGCGCCGAGCAGCGAAAGATTGCCCGCCGCCGACAGGCCGGCGAGCCTTGCGTCCACCGCGCCGGCGCCGAAGATCAGCGTCGGCACGTAAAGCGGCAGCACCAGCAGCGCCACCAGCACGCCGCCGCCGCGCACGCCGAGCGTGAGCGAGGCGCCGATCGCGCCCACCAGCGAGAGTACCGGCGTGCCGATCGCGAGCGACAGCATCAGCATGGCGATCACGTCCGCCGGCAGGCCGTACTGCAGCGCCAGTACCGGCGAGACGATCACCAGCGGAAATCCCGACACCAGCCAGTGCGCCAGCACCTTGCCGGCCACCGCCGTCACCAGCGGCACCGGCGCGAGCGCCAGCTGCTCGAGCGTGCCGTCGTCGTAGTCCGCCGCGAACATGCGCCCGAGCGAGAGCATCGCGGCGAGCAGCGCCGCCACCCAAAGCACGCCCGGCGCGATGCGCCTGAGCAGTTCCGGCTCGGGGCCGATGCTGAGCGGAAACAGGCTCGCCACCAGGACGAAGAACCCCAGGGTGAAGAGCGGCTCCGACTTGCGCCGCGCAGCGAGCAGCAGGTCGCGCCGCACGACCCCCGCGATCGCCGTGCCGATCGAGGGCTCGCTCATGCAAAAGCAAACACGCGCGCTTCGGCGCGCAGCTCGATCGGCTGATGGCTGGTGAGCACCGCAATGCCGCCGCGCGCGAGATGATCGTCGACCAGGCCGGCGAGTGTCCCGGCGGCGCGCGCATCGAGCGAAGTGAGCGGCTCGTCGAGGATCCACAGCTGGCATTCGGCGAGCGCCAGGCGCGCGAGCGCGACACGCCGCTTCTGGCCCTGCGACAGGGCACGCACCGGCAGCGCGTCGAGATGTCCGACACCAAGCGAATCGAGCGCGGCGCGCGCGCCGGCAAGGCTGGCGGGCCGGCCGGCGAGCGCCGCCGCGGCGAGCAGGTTCTCGGAAGGCGTGAGATCGTCCTTGAGGGCATTGGCGTGGCCGCAGTAGGCGAGCGCGGCGCGGTAGTCCTCGCCCAGCGCGGCGATCGGCTCGGCATTCCAATGCACTTCGCCGCGCTCCGGGCGCGCCAGGCCGCAGAGGATGCGCAGCAGGCTCGTCTTGCCGCTGCCGTTCGGACCCTGCAGGAACAGGCAATCGCCGCGCTCGAGCAGGAACGACACGCCGGCAAACAGCCGGCGCGTACCGCGAATGCATTCGAGATCGATCGCATTGAGCATCAGGGATAGATGGGCCGGTGGCATTCTCGCCTGCGACGACCCGAAAACGTTGACCTCGATCAACCGCGGCAGCGGGGCGGCACCGCTCGGCACCCGCCGGAAATAGAATTTTCCCTTTTTCTCGCGTTTTTTGCCAATGGAACTGGTCTGTCCCGCCGGAAGCCTGCCGGCGCTCAAGGCGGCGATTGACCACGGCGCCGACTGGGTCTATCTCGGCCTGCGCGACAATACCAACGCGCGCAACTTCGCCGGCCTCAATTTCGACCCTGTGGCGCTCGCCAACGGTCTTGCCTACGCACACGCGCGGCGGCGCAAGGTGCTGCTCGCCCTCAACACCTATCCGCAGGCCGCGACCTGGCCGCGTTGGACCGCCGCGGTCGATCTGGCGGCCGAACTGGGCGTCGATGCGATCATCGTCGCCGATCTCGCGCTGCTCGATTACGCGCACCGCTCGCATCCGGCGCTCGAGCTGCATCTTTCGGTGCAGGGTTCGGCGACCAATTACGAGGCGATCAATTTTTATCACGAGCGCTTCGGCGTGCGCCGGGCGGTGCTGCCGCGCGTGCTGTCGCTCGCGCAGGTCGAGCTGGTGGCGCGCAAGACGCCGGTCGAGATCGAGGTGTTCGGCTTCGGCGGCCTGTGCGTGATGGTCGAGGGACGCTGCGCGCTCTCGGCCTACGCCTGCGGCGATTCGCCGAACACCCTGGGCGCGTGCTCCCCGGGGCACGCGGTGCGCTGGAAGGAGACGCCCGCGGGGCTGGAATCGCGCTTGAACGGCGTGCTCATCGACCGCTACGCACCCGGCGAGAACGCCGCCTACCCTACGCTGTGCAAAGGCCGCTTCGAGGTCGACGGCGCCACCTACTACTCGATCGAGGAGCCGGCGAGCCTGAACACGATCGAGCTGCTGCCGCAGTTCCTGCAGGCGGGCGTGCGGGCCGTCAAGATCGAAGGCCGCCAGAGGAGCCCGGCCTACGTGGCGCAGGTCACGCGGGTGTGGCGCGAGGCGATCGATGCCGCGCTCGCGGAAGGGCAGCGCTTCGTGCCGCGCGCGCCGTGGATCGCGGCACTCGACCGCCATGCCGAGGGCAGCCAGCACACGCTCGGCGCATTCTCGAGGCCGTGGAAATGAAACTGGCCGTGGGACCGGTGCTCTACTACTGGCCGCGCGCGGCGGTGCTCGAGTTCTACGCCGGCATCGCGCAGTCGGACGCCGACATCGTCTACCTGGGCGAGGTGGTGTGCTCGCGGCGCCAGGAGTTGAGCTTCGAGGACTGGCTCGAGGTGGCCGCGCTGCTCGCCGGCCACGGCAAGGAGGTCGTGTTCTCGACGCAAGCGGTGACCGAGAGCGAGGGCGATCTCAAATTGGTGCGCCGCGCGGTGCGCAACGGCAGCTACCGGGTGGAGGCGAACGACATGGGTGCGGTGCGCATGCTCTCGGGGGTCGGGGGCTGGGTCGCCGGCCCGCATCTGAATCTCTACAACCCGCAGTCGCTAGCCCTGATCGCCGCGCTCGGAGCTTCGCGCTGGGTGGCGCCGATCGAAGTGACGCGCGAGATCGCGCAAGGCGTGCTCGCCGGGCGTGCGGCCGGCGTCGAGGCCGAAGTGTTCGCCCACGGCCGGCTGCCGCTCGCGTTCTCGGCGCGCTGCTTTACGGCGCGGCGCTACAACCTGCAAAAGGAAAGTTGCGCCTGGCGCTGCCTCGAGCATCCCGACGGCCTGCCGCTCAAGACGCGCGAGGGCGTGCCGTTCCTGGTGCTGAACGGCGTGCAGACGCAGTCGGCGAAGGTCTACAGCCTCGCGCGTGACATCGACTCGCTGCGGGAGACCGGATTCGACATCCTGCGCGTGAGTCCCCAGTCGAGCGGCACGGTCGAGGTGCTGAAGGCGCTGCGCGCCGCCTGCGATGGCGCGCCCG
>MERE01000105.1 GCA_001771975.1 Betaproteobacteria bacterium RIFCSPLOWO2_02_FULL_68_150
CGTCATCGCCGCCGTCAGCGTCGTCTTGCCATGGTCCACATGCCCGATCGTGCCCACGTTCACGTGCGGCTTGGTACGCTCAAATTTGCTCTTTGCCATTGTCGTTCCCTGGGAGTGGTTACTTTTTCGCGCTGATCACCGCTTCGGCGACGCTCTTCGGCGCCTCGGCGTAATGCTTGAATTCCATGGTGTAGGTGGCGCGGCCCTGCGTCAGCGAGCGCACCGTCGTCGAATAGCCGAACATCTCGCCCAGCGGCACCTCCGCCTTGACCGCCTTGCCGCCCGGCAGGTCTTCCAGGCCGAGGATGGTGCCGCGGCGCGACGACAGATCGCCCATCACGTCGCCCATCTTTTCTTCCGGGGTCTCGACTTCGACCGCCATGATCGGCTCGAGCAGCACCGGCGTCGCGGCACGCATGCCGTCCTTGAAAGCGAAGATCGCGGCCATCTTGAAAGCGTTCTCGTTCGAGTCGACCTCGTGGTAGGAGCCGTCGAACAGCGTCACCTTGACGTCGACCACCGGGTAGCCGGCCAGCACGCCGTCGTGCAGCGCTTCCTTGACGCCCTTCTCGGCGGCCGGAATGTACTCGCGCGGCACCCTGCCGCCCTTGATCGCGTCGACGAACTCGTAGCCCTTGCCCGGCGGCTGCGGCTCGAGCTTGAGCCAGACATGGCCGTACTGCCCGCGCCCGCCCGATTGCTTGACGAACTTGCCTTCCTGTTCGACCGTCCTCTTGAAGGTCTCCCGGTAGGCGACCTGCGGCTTGCCGACCGAAGCCTCGACGCCGAACTCGCGCTTCATGCGATCGACGATGATCTCCAGGTGCAGCTCGCCCATGCCCGAGATGATGGTCTGGCCCGATTCCTCGTCCGTGCGCACGCGAAACGACGGGTCTTCCTGCGCCAGCCGGCCGAGCGCGACGCCCATCTTTTCCTGGTCGACCTTGGTCTTGGGCTCGACCGCCTGCGAGATCACCGGATCGGGGAATTCCATGCGCTCCAGCGTGATCACGTTCTTCACGTCGCAGATCGTCTCGCCGGTGATCACGTCCTTCAGCCCGACCACGGCGGCGATGTCGCCGGCGCGAACCTCCTTGATCTCCTGGCGCTCGTTGGCGTGCATCTGCAGCAGCCGCCCGATGCGCTCCTTCCTGCCGCGCACCGAGGTATAGACGGTGTCGCCGGAAGACAATACGCCCGAGTAGACGCGGATGAACGACAGCTGGCCGACGAACGGATCGGTCATGATCTTGAACGCCAGCGCCGAGAACGGTTCGTCGTCGCCGGGCCGGCGCGAATCGGGTTCGCCCTTCTCGTTCGCGCCCTTGACCGGCGGAATATCGGCGGGCGACGGCAGATAGTCGATCACCGCGTCGAGCATCGCCTGCACGCCCTTGTTCTTGAACGCCGAGCCGCACAGCATCGGCACGATCTCGTTGTTGATGGTGCGGATGCGGATGCCCTTCTTCACCTCCTCGACCGAAAGCTCGTTCGATTCGAGGTACTTGTTCATCAGCTCCTCGTTGGCCTCGGCCGCAGCCTCGACCATCTTCTCGCGCCACTCCTGCGCCTCGGCGGCGAGCTCGGGGGGAATCGGCCGCCGCTCGAACTTCATGCCCTGGCTGGCATCGTCCCAGTAGATCGCCTGCATCGTCACCAGGTCGACCACGCCGGCAAATTTCTCCTCCGCGCCCACCGGAATCTGGATCGGCACCGGATTGCCCTTCAGCCGGTTGCGGATGTGATCGTAGGACTTGAAGAAGTTGGCGCCGACGCGATCCATCTTGTTGATGAAGGCGAGCCGCGGCACGCGGTACTTGTTCGCCTGCCGCCACACCGTTTCCGATTGCGGCTGCACGCCGGCGACCGCGTCGTACACCATGCACGCGCCGTCCAGCACGCGCATCGAACGCTCCACCTCGATGGTGAAGTCGACGTGGCCCGGGGTGTCGATGATGTTGATGCGATGCTCCGGATAGGTCAGGTCCATGCCCTTCCAGAAGCAGGTCGTCGCCGCCGAGGTGATGGTGATGCCGCGCTCCTGCTCCTGCTCCATCCAGTCCATGATGGCGGCGCCGTCATGCACTTCGCCGATCTTGTGGCTGACGCCGGTGTAGAACAGGATGCGCTCCGTGGTCGTGGTCTTGCCGGCGTCGATGTGCGCCGAAATCCCGATGTTGCGGTACTGCTCGATAGGGGTCTTGCGAGCCACGCTCATTTCCATCCTGTGACTAGAACCGGTAATGCGAGAAGGCCTTGTTGGCCTCGGCCATGCGGTGCACTTCTTCGCGCTTCTTCATCGCGCCGCCGCGGCCTTCGGCGGCTTCCGCGAGTTCGCCCGCCAGCCGCGCGCGCATCGATTTCTCGCCGCGCTTCTGCGCCGCTTCGCGCAGCCAGCGCATCGAAAGCGCGACGCGGCGCACCGGGCGCACTTCGACCGGCACCTGGTAGTTGGCGCCGCCGACGCGGCGGCTCTTGACCTCGACCACCGGCTTCACGTTCTGCACCGCCTGCGTGAACACTTCGACCGGATCCTTGCCCGACTTGGTCTTGATCAGTTCGAGCGCGCCGTAGACGATGCGCTCGGCGACCGATTTCTTGCCCCGGGTCATGAGCACGTTCATGAACTTGGCGACGTCCTGATTGTTGTACTTCGGGTCCGGCAGGATCTGGCGTTTCGGTACTTCGCGGCGACGCGGCATCGTGGCGCTCCTTGACTGGTCAGGCCAACTTCGGCAGCTTGGCGCCGTACTTCGAGCGGCTTTGCTTGCGGTCCTTGACACCCTGGGTGTCGAGCGACCCGCGCACGATGTGATAGCGAACGCCCGGCAGGTCCTTGACGCGGCCGCCACGGATCAGCACGACCGAGTGCTCCTGCAGGTTGTGGCCTTCGCCGCCGATGTAACCGATCACCTCGTAGCCGTTGGTGAGGCGGACCTTGGCGACCTTGCGCAGCGCCGAGTTGGGCTTCTTCGGCGTCGTCGTGTAGACGCGCGTGCACACGCCGCGTTTCTGCGGCGACCCGGCGAGCGCGGGCACTTTCGATTTGGCGCGCTTGGCGGATCGCCCGAGGCGCACTAACTGATTGACGGTAGGCATGTTTTTGCGATTCCAGAAACGAACCGGGCGGCAACGCTCGAATCTCCGTGGCCGCCCTGTCGCTAAAAAAGAGGCAGAATTATAGAGAGTTTTGCCGCATAGCGTCAACCTTTTCGCTGGCCGGCAGCGCGCTCCCGGCGCTGCCCGCTAGGGGCGCGGCGCGGGGTCCGGATCGAAGCCGAAGCGAGCGGGGACGGCGCCGCGATCGACGCGTTCCAGACGCTCGAGCCGCGAGCCCGCAGTTTCGGCATACCGTGCGAGGTCCCGGTCATGCATCAGCGCCACGCCGCGCGGGCTGGCGACGAGGAGCGACCCTTCGTCGTCCAGCCATTGCGCGCCGGCGTCGAAGCGCCTGCCGCATTGATCGATCAGGGCAGAGCGTTCAACGCGCGCCACGAAGGGCGTGTATTGCAGCTTCACGAACACGCGCTGCGGGCCGTTCTGGAAGTACCAGCGGCCCGCGGCATCGACCGCGTAATTGCGCGCGATGAAACCGCGCAGTGCCGCATTGCCGATGCGCTCGAAGGCGCCGCTCGCCGGATTCTTCAGCCGCCACTCGCCACGCCGGTCGAGCAGCAGCCAGCCATAGGCATCCGGAACGTCAGGCCATTTGGCCAGCGCCCGGAGCACGATCGGCTGCAGGCCCGACGCGGTCATGCTGCCCGCCCGGCTGCAGCGAGCGCGCGGCGCCTAGCTCGCCAGATCGTCGAGCGGCGCCGGCGGCAGCAGCCCGAAGCCCTGCGCATAGCCGACCCCCGCGGCCTTCAGCTGATCGAGCGGTTCCTGGGATTCCACGCTTTCGCCGATGATGGCCACGCCGGTGGCATCGCCCACCAGCACGATCGCGTTCAGCTTGGATCGCGCCATGTCGCTCGTGCCGAGCTTGCGCACGATCACGCCGTCGACCTTGACGTAATCCGCGCGTAAGGACGTGAGCGGTGCGAAAGACACCGAGCGGCGCCCGAAACCGTCGATCAGCATGCGGCAGCCGATTTCCTTGAGCGAGACCGCGAACTGCGCCGCCACGACCGGGCGCGCCAAGGCGTCCTTTTCATCGAGTTCGAAGATCAGCGCGTCGGCCTTGACACCCGCGCGCTGCAGTTCTGCCGCAGTGAATGCCGCGAATCCGGCATCGTCGAGCGTCTGGTCGGATATGTTGATGCTCAGGCGCGGCAGGCGCGCCCCGCGCGCCAGCCGGTCGATCGCGCGGCGCACGATCCAGGCGTCCAGCTCGCGCATCATGCGGAAATGCTCGAACACCGGCAGGAATTCGCCCGGCGGCAGCAGCGCGCGCTCTTCTTCGCGCAAGCGCACCAGGACCTCGGCAAACGCGATCGGCTCGGAACCGCGCAGCGCCATCACCGGCTGCGCGTAGGCGACCAGTTCGTTGCGCTCGAGCGCGCGCCGCAGCCTGGCGACCGGGTCGTCCCAGCCCACCAGCTGCCGGTCCATGTCCTCGAGAAAGCGGCTGTCCCGCGGCACCGGCGCGCTGCTGCTCATGCGGGCGATTCTACCCGGTAAGATTGGCGTGCTGATCGCATTCGACGCCGGTGCGTCACTATCGGAGACCATCATGAAAGCACATCTCATCTGCACCTTGCTCGCCGCGGCCGCGCTGGCGCCCGCCTCGCACGCCCAGGATGCGACGACGACGATTCGCGTGCTGACGCCGGAGACGGCGCTCGCGGCGGCGCAAGCCGCGCTCGCGAAATGCCGTGATTCGGGCTGGCAGGTCGCGGTATCGGTGGTTGACCGCTCGGGCCTCACGCAGGTCATGTTGCGCGACCGCTTCGCGGGCCCCCACACGCCGCGCACCGCCGCCGGCAAGGCCTGGACCGCAGTGAGCTTTCGCACCAGCACGAGCGAACTCGACCGCCTCAGCCAGCCCGGGCAGCCGCAAAGCGGCATTCGGCAACTGCCCCGCGTCGTTGCGCTGGGCGGCGGCCTGACGATCGAAGCGCAGGGATCGATCTTGGGCGGCATCGGCGTCTCGGGCGGCCCCGTGGATGGCGACGAGGTGTGCGCGCGGGCGGGAATCGAGGCGATTCGCGAGCGGATCGAGTTCTGATGGCTGCGGCCGCATTCGATTTCTACTGGGAAGACTTCCCGGTCGGTCAGGAGCGCGACATGGGCCGGCATCGCTTCACGGAAGAAGAGATCGTGGCCTTCGCGCGCCAGTACGACCGGCAGCGTTTTCACCTCGATGCGCACGGCGCAAGCGCCACCCTGTTCGGCGGACTGATCGCCAGCGGCTGGCATACCTGCGTGATTGCCATGCGCGGCATGTGCGACGCCTACCTGACCCGCTCGGCTTGCCTCGGCTCGCCGGGCCTGGACAGCCTGCGCTGGCTCAAGCCGGTGCGGCCCGGGGACGAGATCGTGTTCCGCGCCAGGGTGCTCGAGTCGCGTCCCTCGTCAAGCAAGCCTGATGTCGGCCTGACGAAGTTAGCGCAGGGATCGATCTTGGGCGGCATCGGCGTCTCGGGCGGCCCCGTGGATGGCGACGAGGTGTGCGCGCGGGCGGGAATCGAGGCGATTCGCGAGCGGATCGAGTTCTGATGGCTGCGGCCGCATTCGATTTCTACTGGGAAGACTTCCCGGTCGGTCAGGAGCGCGACATGGGCCGGCATCGCTTCACGGAAGAAGAGATCGTGGCCTTCGCGCGCCAGTACGACCGGCAGCGTTTTCACCTCGATGCGCACGGCGCAAGCGCCACCCTGTTCGGCGGACTGATCGCCAGCGGCTGGCATACCTGCGTGATTGCCATGCGCGGCATGTGCGACGCCTACCTGACCCGCTCGGCTTGCCTCGGCTCGCCGGGCCTGGACAGCCTGCGCTGGCTCAAGCCGGTGCGGCCCGGGGACGAGATCGTGTTCCGCGCCAGGGTGCTCGAGTCGCGTCCCTCGTCAAGCAAGCCTGATGTCGGCCTGACGAAGTTTCTCTGGGATGCCGTCAACAGCTCGGGCGAACAGGTTCTGGCGATGGAAGGCTGGCAACTTTTCGCGCGCCGCAGCGCGGCAACCCGAGCGGGCGCAGCATGAATCCGCCGGAGGCGACGCTGTATTGGGAGGATTTCGTGCCCGGCGCAGTGGACGAGATCGGCCGCTACACGTTCACGCAGGAGGAGATCATCGCGTTCGCGACGCAGTTCGACCCGCAGCCGTTTCATACCGACCCGGAAGCCTCGCGCGGTACTTTCTATGGCGGTCTGATTGCGAGCGGCTGGCATACCTGTGCCATCGGCATGCGCCTGATGGTGCAGGCCTACATCGGCCGTGCGGCGAGCGCGGGTTCACCGGGGGTCGAGAACATCCGCTGGCTCGGTCCGGTGCGCCCCGGGGACACCATCACCTACCGCCGAGTGATCCTGGAATCACGCCCCTCCGGCAGCCGTCCCGAAATCGGCCTGGTGCGCTCGCGCTCGGAGGCATTGAATCAGCGCGGCGAAATGGTGATGACGATGGAGGGCTGGGGCCTGTTCCGGCGCCGGCCCGCTGCGGACTGAACCGCTTCAGTGGTAGCGGTCGACGCCGGCAAACGCGATGAATAGCCGCGCGATCGCATAGGCGAGCCAGATGCGCACGCGCAGCCAGAGCGGTTTGTGCTTCCACTGCCGCGGCGGCACCGGCTGCGCGCCGCGCTGCATCGCTTCCAGCAGGCTCGCGCGCAGCTCGGCGGCAAAACCCGCATCGTCCACGAAGATATTCGCCTCACGCGCGAGCAGCAGGCTGAACGGGTCGATGTTGGACGAGCCCACGCAGGCCTGCCGGCCGTCGAACACCGCCACCTTGGTGTGCAGGAAGCTGCGGTGGTATTCGTGGATCTCGATGCCGCCGTCGAGAAACGGCCCGTACAGCGCGCGCGACGCGTAGTGCAGCAGCGCGTACTCCACGCGGCCCTGCAACAGCAGCGTGACGCGCACGCCGCGTGCTGCGGCCTGCACGAGCGCGTGGCGAAAGCGCCGCCCCGGGAAGAAATACGAGTTCGCGATCAGCACTTCCTTGCGCGCCCCGGCAATCAGCGCCAGGTAGGCCTCCTCGATGTCGCGCCGGTGGCGCACGTTGTCGCGTATCACGAGCGCCGCGCGCTGATTCTCGCCACACGGCGCGCAGCCGAGCGGGTCCCGCGCGCCGCGCCCCGGAAAACGGTCGAATCCGGGCCAGCGGCTGCCGAACGTGGCCCAGGCGGTGCGCGACCACAGGCGCGCCGCGACTTCGCGCACGCGCCCCACCAGCAGGCCCTCGATCTTCACCGCATAGTCATAGCGCGGCGGCGTCTGGTTGGGGGTGTCGAAATCGTCGATGATGTTGATGCCGCCGACGAAGGCGATCGCTGTGTCCACGCAGGCGATCTTGCGATGCATGCGGCGCAGCCGGTTGCGGCGCAGTGTCCAGGGACTGATGTTGGGCCTGAATACCAACAGGTGCACGCCGGCCTGCTGCAGCATGGCACGGAAGCGCGGCGCAAACTCGCGCGCGCCGAAGCCGTCGAGCAGCAGGTGCACCGCGACGCCCCGCGCGGCAGTGCGCGCGAGGGCGTCGGCGACCAGGCTGCCGGTCTCGTCGTCCGCAAAGATATAGGTCTCGAGGAATATCTCCTGCACCGCGGCATCGATCGCCCGCAACAGCTCCGGGAAATACTGCTCGCCGTTCCGCAGCAGCGTCAGGCGATTGCCGGAGAAATACTCAGGCACGCCGCAGCTCGGCGCTGATCGCCAGGTGGTCCGAGAGCAGCGACCACGGCGCGCCACGATGCACGCGTGAAGCGACGATGTGGAAACCGCGCACGTAGATGCGGTCCAGTTGCAGCAGCGGCAGCAGGCTCGGAAAGGTGCGCGCGGCGCGGCCGCGGCTCGACACGGATACCTCGGTCATGCCCAGACGCTGCTCCAGGATCGCGCTGGCGCGGTGGCGCCAGTCGTTGAAGTCCCCCGCGACGATGATCGGCACGTCGCGCGCGGAAATCGCCTCGAGGCGCTCGCCGATGGCCGCCAGCTGCCGGCGCCGGCCGCGTTCGTGCAGCGACAGATGCACGCAGACGCAGTGCAGGTTGCGTTGCCAGCCCGGCACGGCCACCACGCAGTGCAGCAGGCCGCGCCGCTCGAAGCGGTGGTCGGAGACGTCCTCGTTTTCGATCGAGACGATCGGGAAGCGCGACAGGATGGCGTTGCCGTGGTGGCCGTGGTCGTAGACCGCATTGCGGCCGTAGGCGTGCTGCCACTGGTTCGCGGCAAGATACTCGTGCTGCGGCGCGAGCGGCCAGGTCGCGAAGCGGCGCTCGTGGCGCTCGTTCAGCCCCTGCACTTCCTGCAGGAACGCGAGATCCGGAGCGAGCGTGCGCAGGCCCTCGCGCAGCTCGTGAATCACCATGCGGCGGTTGAATTGCGACAGCCCCTTGTGCACGTTGAGCGTCACGACGCGCAGCGCGTCGCTCATGACGGGTGGTTCATTTCAGATCGAACACGAAGCGCTTTTCGAGCAGGTCGGCGTCGTCGAAATGCCGCCGGCCGACGAACGCGGTGGCGTGCCGGCCCCACTGGCGCATCGCGCCCGCGGAGGCGATTCCCATCGGCCAGAATAGATGGCGTTCCGCACGTTCGCTGCCGGCGATCAGCGCATCCGGACCGAAAGCGCTGCGCCGCCCCCCTTCCACGCGCGCCAGCGAACGCAGTTCCTCATAGCGATGGAAAGTGTAGCGCGCGGCGCTGCCGGCGGCGGTTGTGAACCAGACGCGTTCGACGTAATGCGTACGCGCGGCCAGACGCACCACGGGGCGGGCGTCCGGCGGGATGCGCGCCAGGGTCTGCGGCACCAACGCCCATTCGTCCAGTCCATCCGGCGCCGCCAGCAGGCGCGCGCGCGGTGTCGGAAAGAACAGGTGAAAGCACCCGCAGGCATGGATCGAGTCGTACAGCAGCGGTTCACCGTCCGGCGCCAGTGTCACCCGCCAGACCAGGCCGTCCAGCGCTCCCGCGAACAGGTCGCCGCGCCCCTCGGCAGGACGCTCGGCGAACCAGATCGTGTACACCAGCTGCAGCAGCGGCCGGCCGCGGTAAACGGTATGCGCAAGATCGACGTACACCACCGGGTCCGATGCATCGACAGACGGGACTTCGGTCTCCGGCAGCCAGCGCAGCTTGCCGAAACGATCGTGATCGCCGCTTTGCTCGATTTCGAGGATCGGCGCATGAGCCGCGAGCAGAAGTTCCAGGTCGCCGGCAGACGGCTCGGGAAGGCGCAGCGCGTTCGCATCTGCCGTCGCAAGCGCCCGCAGCGCTGCGGCGCCCGCCTGCGCCGGGAGCGCAGGCGGTTCGTAGCGCACCCGCGCGGCTGCGGGAACTTCCTGCGAATCGCGCCTGAAGGCAGTGCGCACCTCCGCCTCCCACCGCCGCACCCCCGCGGCAAAGGGGATGCGCGTCAGCGCATAAAGACCCAATAGGCGCTGCGTGGTGGAGTAGTCATCCGGCACGCGTAAGCGCCCGAGCAGCCGGCGCAGCGACTCCGGCTGTGCCAGATCGGCAGCGCGCAGCAGCCGGGCGCACTCGTCAGTCCGTCTTTGAGCGGCGCCGGAAGTTTGCCCGGGAAGGTTGGCCAGCTCAGCGCGGCGCGCCGCTTGATCGAGTCGCGCGAGGCGCTCGACCAGTGCCTGCATCGCCCCGGGATCGGACGCGGCGGCCGGGGCGAGCGCCGCCAGCAGCCGGTTGACGCGCAGGTAGGGAAATCCCGCCACGCGCGTCTCCTGCGCGTCGCGCACCCCTGCCGCCTCGACCCGATCGTCGAGCGCCACGAACCAGCTCGCGCAATCCCGCAACGGCGCGTCCTGCGAACCGAGGTGATCGCGCAGCGGAACCTCCAGCGATGCGCAGCCTGCAAGCTGCACGACCACCAGCGCGCGCAGTAGGCGCCGCATGGTCAGCTCGCGGCCGCCGCCAGCGCGCGTGCGGACAGCATGCGAATGGCGTCACGGTTGGACCAGGAAAAACATCGTTGTGCGGCTTCGTGCGAGGGCAGCCAAACGCTGGCGCGGTGTTCTTCGGGCGCCAGCGTCACCGCCACCCGGCCGGGCAGCTCGAGACTGAAGACGTGCTCGGCATTGTGCGTGGTCCCGGGCGCAAAACGGTGCCGCCACTCCGGATAGATCTCGAAGGTGTAGGTCAGATTCCAGCGCCGCAGCGCGCCCCGCTGCGGCTCGAGCCCGGTTTCCTCGCGCAGTTCGCGCCGCGCCGCCTCTGCCAGCGGCTCGCCCGGCCAATCCAGCGAACCCGTGACCGATTGCCAGTATCCCGGCCGTGCGGCGCGTTCGATCAGCAGCACGTCGAGTTCGGCCGTGTGCACGATCACCAGC
>MERE01000106.1 GCA_001771975.1 Betaproteobacteria bacterium RIFCSPLOWO2_02_FULL_68_150
CCCAGGTCCCAGGCCATCATCTTGGTCCAGGCGACCGAGTCCGCCGGCGTCCAGGGCTCGGGCCGCGCCCCGGTCAGCCAGAACTCCGGCGGCAGCACCGGATTGCCGGCGAGAAACGCGT
This sequence comes from Betaproteobacteria bacterium RIFCSPLOWO2_02_FULL_68_150, assembly GCA_001771975.1. Taxonomy (GTDB): domain Bacteria; phylum Pseudomonadota; class Gammaproteobacteria; order Burkholderiales; family SG8-39; genus 2-02-FULL-66-14. Next base: position 122 of record MERE01000106.1, read on the forward strand.
TGACGCCGGCCGCGTAGGCGTCGAGCAGGCGGCGAGTCTCGGCGTCGAAGCCGCGCAGGTTGGCTTCGGCGGCGCGGCGCACGCCGAGGGTGCGAAGGAATCGGTCGGCCTCCAGCGCACCGGGGCCGAGAATCTCGGCCACGCGCCCGGCGGCAATGCGCCGGTTCATCTCCATCTGCCACAGGCGATCCTGCGCGTGCGCGAAGCCGAGCCCGAAAATCGCGTCCTCGTCGCGCTGCGCGAAGATGTGCGGAATGCCGTAACCGTCGCGCTGGATCTCGACCGTGCCGGCGATTCCCGCAATCCGGATCTCGCCCTCGGTGTCGGGCAGCGACAGGCGCAGATATTGGTAGCCGCCGATCGCGGCGACGAGCAGCGTCGCCAGCAGTGCGAGGAGCAATTTCAGTATCAGGGGCACACGCAAAAGGTTACCCGATCTAGAGTTCGTAAGTGCTGCCCGAGCGGCCCATCACGCTCTGCTCGACCAGGCGGCGCGAAAGCTGCGGCGCGAACAACTCGATGAAATCGTAGGCGTAGCGCGGCAGATAGGCGCCGCGCTTGATGCCGAGGCGCGTGAGCGACGTGGGAAACAGGTGTGAAGCGTCGAGCGCGCGCAGGCTGCGATCGCGCCGGGGGTCGAACGCCATGCTTGCCAGGATGCCGACGCCCAGACCCAGTTCGACGTAGGTCTTGATCACGTCGGCGTCGAACGCGGTGAGCACGATTTCGGGCGCCAGCCCGCGCTGCTCGAAGGCCCGGCTGACGAGCGAGCGGTTGGCGAAGGCGAAGTCGTAGGTGACGATCGGATGCCGTGCGATCGCCTCCAGGGTGAGGGGTCTTGCCTCGAGCAGCGCGTGCCGGGGCGGCACCACGACACAGCGGTTCCACTGATAGCACGGCAGCGCCACGAGGCCGGGGTGATCCGCGATGCGCTCGGTGGCGATGCACAGGTCCGCCTCACCCGCCGCCACCTCCTCGCAGATCTGTGTCGGGTTGCCCTGGTGGATCACCAGTTGCACCTTGGGATAACGGCGCTTGAACGCCGTCACCGCTTTCGGCAGGGCGTAGCGCGCCTGCGTATGGGTGGCCGCGAGCGTCAGCGTGCCGCGGTCTCGGCCGGCGTAGTCCTCGCCCGCGCGCTTCAAGTTGGCGGCATCGGCCAGCATGCGTTCGGCGATCGCGATCACCGCGCGGCCCGGCTCGGTCAGGGCCGTGATGCGCTTGCCGCTGCGAACGAAGATCATGACGCGCAGCTCTTCCTCGAGCTCGCGGACGCGCTTGCTGATGCCCGGCTGCGAGGTATGCAGCGCGGCGGCGGCGGCGGAGACGTTGAGCCCCCGGCGGGCCACCTCGCAGACGTAGCGGAGCTGTTGCAGCTTCATAACCAGATGGCATAGCAGTCTAACTTAATATTCTTTTGAGAACTATACGGCCGTGGCTAGAGTCCTCCGTCATGTACACCTACGACGACGTCGATCAGCGGCTGGTGGAGGAGCGCGTGGCGCAGTTCCGCGACCAGACGCGCCGTTACCTCGCCAAGGACCTGTCCGAGGACGAGTTCCGGCCGCTGCGGCTGCAAAACGGGCTTTACCTCCAGCGCCACGCGCCGATGCTGCGCGTGGCGATTCCCTACGGCCTGTTGTCCTCGCGCCAGCTGCGCACGCTCGCCCACATCGCGCGCACCTACGACCGGGGCTACGGCCATTTCTCCACCCGCCAGAACCTGCAGTTCAACTGGCCGCGGCTCGAGGACGTGCCGGAGATCCTGGCCGAGCTCGCCGTGGTGCAGATGCATGCCATCCAGACTTCGGGCAATTGCATCCGCAACGTCACCACCGACCACTTCGCCGGCGTGGCGCGCGACGAGATCGTGGACTCGTTCGTCTGGTGCGAGCTGATCCGGCAGTGGTCCGCGCTCAATCCCGAGTTCGCCTACCTGCCGCGCAAGTTCAAGATCGCGGTCAATGGCGCCGCGGCGGACCGCGCCGCCACCTTCGCGCACGACATCGGGCTGCACGCGCTGAAGAATGGCGCGGGCGAAGTGGGCTTTCGCGTCATCGCCGGCGGCGGCATGGGCCGCACGCCGGTGATCGGCCACGTGATCCGCGAATTCCTGCCCTGGCGCCACCTGCTCACCTATCTCGAAGCGATTTTGCGTCTCTACAACCGCTACGGGCGGCGCGACAACAAGTACAAGGCGCGCATCAAGATCCTGGTAAGAGAGCTGACGCCCGAAGCGTTCCGCGAGAAAGTGGAGGCGGAGTGGCTGCAGCTCGCGGACGGTCCGGCGACACTGAGCGAGGACGACGTACGCGCGATCGAAGCGCGCTTTGAGCGTCCACCCTACCAAGTGCTGGCGGATGCGACCGTTGCGGCGCTGGGCGCGTGCGGCGCCTGGATGAAGCGCAATGTCCATCCTCACAAGCAACCCGGCTATGCCGCGGTGAGCGTGTCGCTGAAGAAAACGGGCGTTCCGCCCGGCGACGTGACGGCGGCGCAGATGGACGCCATCGCCGCGCTCGCTGACCGGTACGCCTTCGGCGAGCTGCGCGTGTCGCACGAGCAGAACCTCGTCTTCGCGGATGTGCGTCAGGCCGATCTGCAGGACCTGTGGCGCGAGTTGCGTGCGCTCGGCCTGGCGACGCCCAACATCGGGCTGCTCACCAACATCATCAGCTGCCCGGGCGGGGATTTCTGCTCGCTCGCCAACGCCAAGTCGATTCCGGTAGCGGAGGCGATCCAGCGCCGCTTCGACGACCTGGACTACCTGCACGACATCGGCGAGCTCGATCTGAACCTCTCGGGGTGCATGAATTCGTGCGGCCATCACCATGTCGGTCACATCGGGATTCTCGGCGTCGACAAGCACGGCGAGGAGTGGTACCAGATCACCATCGGCGGCAACCAGGGGTTGACGCGTCCCGGCGCGCCGGCCGCACTCGGCCAGGTGATCGGCCCGTCGTTCGCGCGCGACGACGTCCCCGGCGTGATCGAGCGGCTGATCGAGGCATACCTCGCGCGCCGCGAGAGCGACGACGAGCGCTTCGTGGATACCGTCTGGCGCATCGGCATCGAACCGTTCAAGGAAAAAGTCTATGGCAAGCGTCATCAGGCACAGGACCATCGTCGAAGACAGCTGGCAGCCGCTTGAGGCCGATCCCTGGCTGCGGGTCGGCGAAAGCGGTTTGGTGCCGGACTTCCCCGTCGCAGGCGACCTGCTGGTCCCGTTGCGGCTCTGGCAGCTGCGGCGCGATGACCTGATCGCGCGCGACGGCCGCCTGGGGCTTCTAATCGAAGGCTGGGACGAACCGGAGAATTTCGCCGACGCGCTGCCGCGGCTGCAACTGGTGGCGATCCACGTTCCGCAGTTCGCCGATGGGCGCGCTTATTCGCTGGCCCGGATTCTGCGGCAGCGCCATGGCTACGCGGGTGAACTGCGCGCGTTCGGCGACGTGCTGCGCGACCAGCTTCTGTATCTCAGCCGCTGCGGCTTCGATTCGTTCGCACTCAGGGACCCGGGCCGGGCCGAGGAGTCGCTGGCGGCATTCCGCGAGCTTGCCGCGGCGCTCAGGCGTCCTTACGCCTGGCAGCGCGCAGCATGAGCCATACGGCATAGGCCGCCAGTGCGCTGAAGCACGCGAGCGACCACTCGGGAATCGAAAGCCCGAGGAAGCGCCATTTCACCTCGGCGCACTGGCCGGAGCCTTCGAACAGCTTCTGCAGCGTGCGCCCGAGCGGAAAGTTCTCCAGCATGAAAAACAGGTCCGGCCCGCACGCCGGCACCTGGTCCGGCGGCAGGTGCTGCAGCCAGACGTGGCGCACGGCGACGCCGCCGCCGCCGAGCGCGGCGAGCAGCCCGAGCAGCGAATAGACGATCTGTCCCGCACGCCCCGGAGCGTGCAGCGCGGCGACGAGGAAGACGGCGCCGACGGCGTAAAAGAACGCACGCTGCACGTGGCACAGCGGGCATGGGTCCTGTCCCTGGAAGTACTGCAGGTAGTAGCCGAAGCCGAGCAGCGCCGCGGGGGCAGCCGCACCCAGCGCGAACCGGGCGCGGGTCGAAAGTGGGGTCAGAGTAAGAATTCCGGTCGAAGGTGCCAGGACAACATTGGCGGTCGGCGGAATTTTACTCTGACCCCGTTGACTCCAGCGGCATGGCGCGCTCGATGAGGGCGGCGAACGGCGCCGTCGGCGCCAGCATGCCGAAAGCACCGCCCGTATCGCCCGCGAGGCGCGAGGCGCAGAACGCTTCGGACACGAAGGCCGGGGCGTGGCGCGCGAGCAGGCTCGCCTGGATGGCGAGCGCGAGATCCTGGGTGAGGCGCCGTGCAGCCGATTCGAACTCGGCCGCATCGGCGAGGCGCGCGCGCAGTGCGGCGCAGAAGCGGTCGAACGCCGGATGCACGCCGCGCGCCGCGTCGAGTTCGGCCATCACGGCGTCGCTGACTTCGGGCGCCTTGCGGAGCGCGCGCAGCACATCGAGGCACATGATGTTGCCCGAGCCCTCCCAGATCGAGTTGACCGGCATCTCGCGGTAGATCCGCGACAGCGCGTTTTCCTCGACATAGCCGCTGCCGCCGATCGCCTCCATCGCCTCCTCGGCGAAGTGCGCGCCGCGCTTGCAGATCCAGAACTTCGCGGCGGGCGTGAGCACGCGCGCCAGCAGCCGCTCGCGCTCGTCGACCTGCGCGTCGTAGGCGCGCGACAGCCGCATCGCGAGCGCGGTCGCGGCCTCCGCTTCGAGCGCGAGATCGGCGAGCACGTTCTGCATCGCCGGTTGATCGCGCAGCAGGCGTCCGAAGGCGCTGCGCTGCGCCGCGTGCCACAGCGCCTGCGCGAGCGCCTGGCGCATCAGCCCCGCGCTGCCGATGGCGCAGTCCAGGCGCGTGTACACGCCCATCTCGAGGATCATCGGCACGCCGCGCCCTTCCTCGCCGAGCAGCGTCGCAGTGGCGTCGTGGAACTCGACTTCGGAGGAGGCGTTCGAGCGGTTGCCGAGCTTGTCTTTCAGGCGCTGGATGCGGATCGCGTTCGGCGCGCCCTCCGGCGTGAAGCGCGGCATGAAAAAGCACGACAGTCCGCCGGGGGACTGCGCCAGCACCAGCCAGGCGTCGCACATCGGTGCCGAGAGGAACCACTTGTGTCCCGTGATGCGCCACTCGTGCGAGTCCGCACGCACCGCCTGCGTCGTGTTGGCGCGCACGTCCGAGCCGCCCTGCTTTTCGGTCATGCCCATGCCGATCAGCACCGAGCGCTTGCCGTGCGCGGGGATGTTGCGGGGGTCGTACTCGCGCGACAGGATCTTCGGCAGCCACTCGGCGGCGAGCGCCGCGTCGCGCCGGATCGCCGGCACCGAGCCGTAGGTCA
>MERE01000107.1 GCA_001771975.1 Betaproteobacteria bacterium RIFCSPLOWO2_02_FULL_68_150
CCGTGCCGAACACGCGCTGGTGCTGCACTTCGACGATGTTGCCGCCGGCATCGCCGATCAGGGTCGCCACCCGGGCGAGGCTGCCGGAGACGTCGGTCATCGCGACGCGCAGGCGAACCAGGCGCCCGTCGCGCACCAGCCCGCGCATCAGCACCGCCGAGAGCACGCGCGAGTCGATATTGCCGCCGCACACGGGAATGCCGACGCGCCGGCCGGCAAACCGGCCGCCGTGCTCGAGCAGCGCGGCGAAGCCCGCGGCGCCGGCGCCCTCGGCGACCGTCTTCTCGATCTCGATCAGGTCGACGATCGCGCGCTCGATGGTCTCTTCCTCGACCAGCAGCATCTCGTCGACGCGCTCGCGCGCGATCGCCAGCGTCAGCTCGCCGACGTCGCGCACCGCGAGACCCTCGGCGATGGTGTCGCCTCCGACCTCGACGGCGCGTCCCTGCAGGCGCTGATGCATCGCACACCAGAGCCGCGACTCGACGCCGCAGACGCGGATGCTTGGTTCGAGCGCCTTGGCCGCCGTCGCCATCCCGGCGATCAGACCGCCGCCGCCGACCGGCACCAGCAGCACCTCGAGCGCGGGATTCTGTTCCAGCATTTCCAGCGCCACCGTGCCCTGGCCCGCGATCACGCGCGCATCGTCATACGGGTGGATGAAGGTCAGGCCCTCGCGCGACGCCAGCTCGTGTGCGTGCGCCGAGGCCTGCGCCAGGTTGTCGCCCTCGATCACGACCTCGGCGCCGTGCACCTGCGTGCCCTGGATCTTGCTGTTCGGCGTGCCGCGCGGCATCACGATCACCGCGCGCACGCCGAGGCGCGCGGCGTGGTAGGCGACCCCCTGCGCATGATTGCCGGCGCTCATCGCGATGACCCCGCGCCCGCGCTCCGCAGCGGATAGCGACAAGAGCTTGTTCAGTGCGCCGCGCTCCTTGAAGGAGGCCGTGAACTGCAGGTTCTCGAACTTGAGCCAGACCTCGGCGCCGGTGCGGCGCGACAGGGTGCGCGAGTGCAGCAACGGCGTGCGCTCGATAGCGCCCGCAATGCGCGCTGCGGCGGCGCGGATGTCGTCGAGGCAGACCAAGGACATCCGCAGATTCTATGCCAGGGCTGCTGGCCTTTTTCCCGCTCTCGGCTTCTCCGGCGTTCTTTGCCGGAGAAGCCGAGACACTCGGGCGCCTGCAACGAGCCGACCGTCGCGCGGAGTCGCGAGCGCCCAGGGGTCTCGGCTTTTCCGCAGAAGCAGCGGAAAAGCCGAGAGCGGATAAGAGCAATGGAGGAAAGGCGCCCGATCTACCCGAACCTCGCCAGCAGCTCCGCGGCGTGGCTCAGGCGCTCCGCCGGCGCCTGCGCCTTGCCGCGCGCCGGCGGCGCCGCCTGGATGGCGCAGGCGAGCACCTGGAAAAACGCCTTGTCGAGCGCGCGGCGCGCGGCCGAGAGCTGCTGCGTGACGCGCTCGCAGTCGCAATCCTGCTCGATCATCGCCTGGATGCCGCGCAGCTGGCCTTCGACGCGTTTCAGGCGCAGCACCAGGTCCCTCTTGTGACGCTCGTTGGCGATCACGGCCATGCGGCGAGCTCCTCTCGGCTTGACAGCGGATACTATACCCCCTATAGTATATGGCGTCAACGCAGTGGAAACCCCTTCTTTTATCACCGACCCGGAAATTGCCATGACCACCGAAAGACTCGTACGCATCTTCGCCGGCGCCTTGGTGCTGATCTCGCTCGCCCTCGGCGCAGAGGCCAGCCCGCTTTACCTGAGCCCGCACGCCCTGTGGTTCACCGCCTTCGTCGGCGCCAACCTGTTGCAGAGCGGCTTCACGCGCCTGTGCCCGCTGGAGTCGATCCTGCGGCGCCTCGGCGTGAGGAGCGCCGGCGCTGCGGCGGCCTGAGATGGCCGAGCTGCAGGCCGAAGCCCTGCTGCTGGTGGCCTGCCCGGTGTGCTTCACAGGCAACCGGGTGCCGCGCGCGCGGCTGGGCGAAGCGCCGAAGTGCGGCCACTGCGGCAAGCCGCTGCTCGAGGGCAAGCCGGTGGCGCTCGACGACGCGAGCTTCGACGCCGTGGTCGGGCACACCGAGCTTGCGGTGGTGGTCGACTTCTGGGCGCCGTGGTGCGCTCCCTGCCGCATGATGGCTCCGGCCTTCGAGCAGGCAGCGGGCGAATTCGCGACCCGGGCGCATTTTGCCAAGGTGAATACCGACGCGGCGCAGGCGGTCGCGGCTCGCTTCGGCATTCGCAGCATCCCGACTCTCATCCTGCTGCACGGCGGACGCGAAATCGGCCGCAAGAGCGGCGCGCTCGACGCGCGCGCGCTGCGCCAATGGCTCACGCCGCGCTTATGAAAGCGGCGCTGGCCTGGATCGCGCTGGCCGCGCTCGCCGGTTGCGGCGCCGATGCGCCGCAACCGAAGGCGCTACCGGGGCCGCAGCTCGCGGCAGCGCCGGTAGAGATCCGCGAGGTCGATCTGACCTATTCCGCGGAAGCGGTGCTCGAGGCCGTGCGCCAGTCTACGGTGTCGGCGCAGATTGCCGGCCGCATCGTGGACATCCGCTTCGATGTCGGCGCCATGGTGAAGAAGGGCGAAGTGATCGTGCGCATCGACGAGCGCGCCGCCAGCCAGGCGGTGGCGGCGAGCGAGGCGCAGGTGCGCGAGGCGCAGGCGGGGCTCGCGAACGCGCGCGCGCAGCTCGAGCGCAATCGCCAGTTGCTGGCGCAGAAGTTCATCAGCCACTCGGCGCTCGATCAGTCGGAGGCGACGTACAAGGCCGCGCAGGCGCGCGTCACGGCACTGCTCGCGGGTGCGGGGGCCGCAGTCACCGAGCGCAGCTTCGCCACCATCGTCGCACCGTACAGCGGCGTGGTCTCGGCGCGCCACGTCGAACTTGGCGAGATGGCTGCGCCCGGCAAGCCGCTCATGACGGGCTTCGACCCTTCGACGCTGCGCGCGGTGGCGAACGTGCCGCAGGCGCAGGTGGCTGCGATCCAGGCGAGCGGCCGCGCGCGCATCGAATTGCCGGCGCTCGGCCAGTGGCTCGAGGCGCGCAGCGTTACGGTCGTGCCCGCGGCCGACCCGCGCACGCACACGACGCGGGTGCGCATCGGCATCGAACTGGCGGAGGACGTCAAGGGCGCTTACCCGGGGGTGTTTGCGCGCGCGCATTTCGTCACCGGACGGGCCCCGAAACTGCTGGTGCCGCGCGCCGCGGTCTTGCGCCGCAGCGAGGTCACCGCCGTCTACGTGCTCGACGAGGCGGGCCGGCCGCTGCTGCGCCAGATCAGGCTCGGCACCGCGGGCGATGAACGCGCGGTGGAGGTGCTCGCCGGCCTCAAGGCGGGCGAACGCGTCGCGCTCGAGCCGGTCAAGGCGGGCCTGCAGGCACCCAAGGCCTGAGGCATGGGCGCTTCCGGCCGCATCGCGCGGTTCTTCCAGGACTCGCAGCTCACCCCGCTCGTCGCGCTGGTGGCTTTCCTGCTGGGCGTATTCGCCGTGGCGGTGACGCCGCGGGAGGAAGAACCGCAGATCAACGTCACCATGGCGAACGTCTTCATTCCGTTTCCCGGCGCCTCCGCCCGGGACGTGGAAACGCTCGTCGCCACGCCGGCCGAGCAGGTGCTCGCCCAGATGACGGGCGTCGAGCACGTCTATTCGGTGTCGCGTCCCGGGATGGCCGTGCTCACGGTGCAGTTCAAGGTCGGCGTGCCGCGCATCGACGCCCTGGTGCGGCTGTACGACACGATCAACTCCAATCGCGACTGGGTTTCGCCGAACCTGGGCGTTCTGGAACCCATCATCAAGCCCAAGGGGATCGACGATGTCCCGGTGGTGACGCTCACGCTCTGGAGCGACGATCCGGCCCGCGGCGCGTACGAACTCGAGCGCGTGGCGCACGCCGCAGAGGTGGAACTCAAGCGCGTGCCGGGGACGCGCGAAGTGCAGACGCTGGGCGGCCCGGGCCGTGCCGTGCGCGTGCTGCTCGACTCCGACCGGCTCGCGGCGCACGGCGTGTCGGCGCTCGAGGTGCGCAACGCCCTGCAGCTTGCCAGCAGCGTGCTGCCTACGGGAAAGATCCTGCGGGCCAACCGCGAATGGGTGGTCGAGACGGGCGATCACCTGGAGTCCGCGGCCGACGTGAAGGGCCTCATGATTGCTGCCGTGGACGGCCGCCCGGTATTCGTCGCCGACGTGGCCGAGGTCGCCGACGGCCCGGACCAGCCGGCGCGCTACGTCTGGTTCGGCGCCGGTGCAGCCGGGGCGCGCGATGGGCTTGCGGCCGGCACCGAGCATCCGGCGGTGACGCTGCAGATCACCAAGAAGCCGGGCGAAAACGCAGTCGACGTGGCGAACCGCGTGATACAGCGCGTGGACGAGCTGCGCGGCAGCATCATCCCGGCCGAAGTGCGCGTGACGGTGACGCGCAATTACGGTGCCACCGCCAACGACAAGGCCCAGCAGCTGATCACGAAGCTGCTCTTTGCGACGCTTTCGGTGGTGCTGCTGGTGCTCGCCACGCTCGGCCGGCGCGAGGCGCTGATCGTCGGCATCGCCGTGCTGCTCACGCTCGCGACCACGCTGTTCGCGTCCTGGGCCTGGGGCTTCACGCTCAACCGGGTGTCGCTGTTCGCGCTCATCTTCTCCATCGGGATCCTGGTCGACGATGCGATCGTGGTGGTCGAGAACATCCATCGCCGCATGAGCCTCGAGCGCAAGCCCCTCGCCGAGGTGATTCCGCTCGCCGTGGACGAGGTGGGCGGGCCGACCATCCTCGCCACCTTTACCGTGATCGCGGCGCTGCTGCCGATGGCGTTCGTCAGCGGGCTGATGGGGCCCTACATGAGCCCGATCCCGATCAACGCCAGCCTCGGCATGCTGATCTCGCTCGCGATCGCGTTCAGCGTCACGCCGTGGCTCGCGCTCAAGTTCCTCGGCAAGGCCGCGCACCACGACCGCGCGGGCGGCCGGACGGAGCGCGCGTTTGCCCGGCTGCTCGGACCGTTCGTCGCTGCCGCCAACGCGGCGCGCAATCGCCGGTGGCTGCTCTATCTGGTGCTGGCGCTGATCGCGGCATCGGTCTCGCTCGTCGCGATGAAACTGGTGGTGCTGAAGATGCTGCCGTTCGACAACAAGTCGGAGTTCCAGGTGGTGGTGGACCTGCCCGCGGGAACGCCGGTCGAGATGACGGCCGGCGTGCTGCACGACCTGGGCGCGCACCTGTCCACGGTGCCCGAAGTGACCGACTATCAGGCCTACGCAGGGGCGAGTGCGCCGATCAATTTCAACGGCCTGGTGCGCCAGTACTATCTGCGCAGCGCGTCCGAGCTGGGCGATCTGCAGGTGAACCTGCTGCCGAAGGACCGGCGCCACCGCAAAAGCCACGAGATCGCGCAGACGGTACGCCCCGAACTGGAAAAAATCGCTGCGCGCTGGGGCGCCAGGGTGAAGGTGGTCGAAGTGCCGCCGGGTCCGCCGGTGCTCTCGCCGATCGTCGCCGAGGTGTACGGTCCGGACGAAGCCGGACGGGCGCGCGTAGCGAAGACGGTGCGCGAGACACTCGCGGCGACGCCGGACATCGTCGCCATCGACGATTCGATCGAAGATGCCGCGCCGCGCATCCAGCTCAAGGTGGACCAGGGCAAGGCGGCGCTCGCCGGCGTGTCGCGGCGCGACGTCGTGGACACCATGCGCCTGGCGCTCGGGGGTGCCGACGTCGCCCCGGTGCACGACGGCCAGTCGAAATACGAAGTGCCGGTGCGCGTGGCGATTGCGCCCGAGCGGCAGGGCGAGCTGGCCGAGGCCCTGAAACTCACCGTGCGTGCGCCCTCGGGCGCGCTGGTGCCGCTCGCCGAACTGGTGAATCCGGTGACGAGCGAGCGCGATCGGCCGATTTACCACAAGGATCTGCTGCCGGTGATCTACGTGGTGGGCGATCAAGCCGGGCGCGTCGACAGCCCGCTCTACGGCATGTTCGCGGCGCGCGCCCGGCTGTCCGGCCGGCCGCTGGAAGACGGTGGCACGCTCGGCGAGTACTTCATCCGGCAGCCCTCCGACCCGTATCGCGAGTACGCGCTGAAGTGGGACGGCGAATGGCAGGTGACCTATGAGACCTTTCGCGACATGGGGCTCGCCTACGCGGTCGGCCTGATCCTCATCTACCTGCTGGTGGTGGCGCAGTTCCGCTCGTATCTGGTGCCGCTCGTCATCATGGCGCCGATTCCGCTCACCGTGATCGGCGTCCTGCCGGGGCATGCGCTGCTCGGCGCCCATTTCACCGCCACCTCGATGATCGGCATGATCGCGCTCGCCGGGATCATCGTGCGCAACTCGATCCTGCTGGTCGATTTCGCCAACCTCAAGGTGAGCGAGGGGGTGCCGTTCCGCGAGGCGATCCTGCAATCGGCTGCGGCGCGCGCCAAGCCGATCGCGCTCACCGCCCTTGCCGCAATGCTGGGCGCGACCTTCATCCTCGACGATCCGATCTTCAACGGGCTGGCGATCGCGCTCATCTTCGGCATCCTGGTCTCCACCTTGCTGACGCTGGTGGTGATCCCGGTGCTCTACTACGTCGCGCTGCGCAAGCAAACCGCAACCCTTTGAGGACTCACGGTCATGCCCGAAAGCCAGAACTTCACCATCGAGCTGGAGCAGATCGAGGGCTACGAGTTCCGCGTCAAGTTCGACTGGCCCGACACGAAGGAACTGCTGGTCGACGAGCCCGAACCGCTCGGTCATGCGCGCGGACCGAACGCGGCGCGCCTGATCGCGGCGGCGGTGGGCAACTGCCTTGCCGCCAGCCTGGTCTTTTGCCTGCGCACCAAGTTCAAGCAGAACCCGGGTCCGGTGCGCGCGAGCGTCACCGGGCGCATCGAGCGCAACGAGCGCGGGCGCCTGCGCATCGGCGCCTTCGAGGTTACGCTCTCGCTCGCCGATAGCGCGGCGAGCATCGGCCACTTCGATCGCTGCCTCGAGCAGTTCGAGGATTTCTGCATCGCCACCGAGAGCATTCGCCACGGAATCCCGGTGAGCGTCAAGGTGCTCGACGCCGCGGGCCGCACGGTTCACGGCGGCTGAGCCGCTAGCGGCGCCGGCGCGTTGCGGCGTCCGCTGCTTCGCCCTAGACTGCCGCCTCGTCAAAGACAGCAGGCGGCCGCGCCATGACCACGCTTCGATTTTCTCCCGAGGTTGCCGATTTCGATCCGCAACGCGCGCTGGCGCAGGTGCGCGGCATGGCCGACTGGGCCGCGGTGCGTTATCACTGCGAAACCGGCCAGCAGCGCGCCGCGCGCGACGGCAAGCCCGACGTCAACCGCATCGAGCAATCGCGCGGCGCGATGCTCGAAGCGATGCTCGAGGGCCAGATCGCCTACGCCGGCACGAGCGATTTGTCGCCCGCAGGCATCGAACGCGCCATGGCGCGTGCCGTCGGCGCGGCGCGCGCAGCCGGGCGCAGGAAACTGTTCGGCTTCGGCGACGCGCAGCGCCCGCGGGCACAGGGCCGCTACGCCAGTCCCCGCCGGCAGGGACCGGAGGGCGCGAGCCTGGGCGAGTTGAGCGATCTGCTGCTCGAGGCGTCGCGCCGCCTCAAAGTCTCGGCGCGGATCGTCTCGACCGAGGCGGCGGCGACCCTCACCGAAGTCGAGAGCCGCTACGTCTCGAGCAACGGCGCCGAGATCGAGCAGCAGTTCCTCTACGTCACTTCCAATTTCGCCGCTACCGCGCGCGACGGCGGCGAAGCGCAGCGCCGCACCATGAACGGCGAGGTCGCGCGTTGCCTCCAGGGCGGGCTCGAAGTGTTCGACCGCGAGGCGCTCCTCGCCGGCTGCGAGCGCGTAGGGCGCGAGGCGGCCGAACTGCTCGAGGCAATCGATTGCCCGAGCGGCGCGAGGGACCTGATCCTGCAGCCCGACCAGATGTACTTGCAGATCCACGAGTCGATCGGGCATCCGCTCGAGCTCGACCGCATCCTCGGCGACGAGCGCAACTACGCCGGATGGAGCTTCGTCCGGCCGCAGGATTTCGGCACGCTGCAGTACGGCTCGCGCCTGATGAACGTCACCTTCGATCCGGGCGTGCCGGGCGAATTCGCGAGCTACGCCTTCGACGATTGCGGCAACCGGGCCGCGCGCGAATACCTGATCAGGGACGGCGTGCTGCTGCGGGGCCTCGGCAGCCTCGAGAGCCAGGCGCGGCTCGGGCAGCCGGGCGTGGCCAACTTCCGCGCCGCCTCGTGGAACCGCGCGCCGATCGATCGCATGGCCAACATCAACCTCGAGCCGGGCGCGAGCTCGCTCGCCGAGATGATCGCGCAGACCCGCTGCGGCATCGTGATGCACGCCAACCGCTCCTGGTCGATCGACGATTACCGCAACAAGTTCCAGTTCGGCTGCGAGTACGGCCAGCTGATCGAGGAGGGCCGGCTCACCCGCGTGGTGAAGAACCCGAACTACCGCGGCGTGACCACGCCTTTCTGGAATTCGCTCCGGGCGGTGGGCCGGCGCGAGGAGTTCCAGCTGTTCGGCTCGCCTTTTTGCGGCAAGGGCGAGCCCTCGCAGGTGATCCGCGTAGGGCACGCCTCGCCGCCGTGCCTCTTCGGCGGCGTCGAAGTGTTCGGGGGCGGGAAATGAGCTTCGCCGCCGAAACGCGGACGCTCGTCGAGCGCCTGGCCGGCGATTGCTTCGGACAATGCGCCGCGGGCGAGCAGGTGACGCTGAGTCTCAGCGCCGAGGAGCAGGCCTACCTGCGCTTCAACGCCTCGCGCGTGCGGCAGGCCACCGACGTGCGCCAGCGCGAGCTCGGCATGCAGTTCCAGTCGGGCGGGCGGCGCGTCGACCTCGGCCTCAGCCTGAGCGGCGATTTCGAGAGCGACGCGCGCGCGCTGCGCTCGCTCCTGGCGCGGGCGCGCGAGGAGGTGAGGGTGCTGCCGGAGGATCCGTTCCTCGTGCCGATGGAAAATCGCGGCGCGAGCGAGATGCACCATCCCGGCCGGCTGCTCGCAACGCAGGAGGCGATCCGCGTATTCACCGAGGCGACCGAGGGCACCGGGTTCACCGGCCTGTTCGCCTCCGGCCCGATGCTGCGCGCGAGCTGCAACAGCCTTGGGCAGAGCCACTGGTTCGCCACCGAGAGCTTCTTCATCGACTATTCGCTCTACACCGTGAACGAGGCTGGCGAGAACAAGGCGGTCAAGGAGTGCTACGCCGGCAACGACTGGAGCGAGGCGCACTTTCTCGCCGGATTTCGCGCCGCGCGCGAGCGGCTCGGGCTGCTGCGCAAGCCGAGCCGGTCCTTGCCGCCGGGCGGTTACCGCGCCTACCTTGCCCCCGCAGCTGCGCGCGACCTGGCCGGCATGATGGGCTGGGGGGCGCTGTCGTATTCGGCGTGGCAGCGCGGCTTGAGCGCGTTCGCGCAGCTGAAGGAGGGCACGGCGCAGCTCTCGCCGCAGCTTTCGCTGCGCGAGAATTTCGCGCTCGGGTTGACGCCGCGCTTCAACGCGCTCGGCGAGATGGCGCCGATGGAGCTCGCGCTCATCGAGCGCGGCGAACTGCGCAACCTCCTGGTCGGGGCGCGCAGCGCGAAGGAGTACGGCGTGCCGAGCAACGGCGCCGAGGAAAATCCGTTCGTCGGCGAAGCGCCGCGCAGCGCGGAGCTCGCGGGCGGCGAGCTCGACGAGGCGCGCGTGCTGGCGCAGCTCGGCAGCGGCGTGTACCTGGGCAACCTGCATTACCTCAACTGGAGCGATCGCCACAGCGCGCGCGTCACCGGCATGACGCGCTACGCCTGCTTCTGGGTCGAGGGCGGCGAGATCGTCGCGCCGATGCGCGACCTGCGCTTCGACGAGTCGCTCTACCGTGCGCTCGGCACGAACCTGGTCGCGCTCACGCGCGAGACGCACGTCATGCCGGAAACCGGCACCTACTTCTGCCGCAACCTGGGCGGGATGAAGGTCCCGGGGATGCTGATCGATGATTTCCGTTTCACTCTGTAGATCATCGCAGGAGGGCTGCGCATGTCCGCAATGGCGTTGAGCACGCTCGCGGGCGCGATGCTGTTCGCGGCGGGAACGGCGCTGGCCGCCGGCGATCCGGCGGCCGAGGTGCGCGCGGCGGAGGCGGCGTTCGCGCGCAGCATGGCCGAGCGCGATCACGCGGCGTTCGTCGCGCACCTCGCCGACGAGGCGATCTTCTTCTCCGAGCGTGGCGTGCTGCGCGGCAAGGCCGCCGTGGCGGCCGCCTGGAAGGCGTACTACGAGGCGCCGAACGCGCCGTTCGCGTGGCAGCCGGAGAGCGTCGAAGTGCTCGACTCGGGCACGCTCGCCCACAGCAGCGGCCCGGTGTTCGCTCCGGACGGGCGGCGCTTCGCGACCTTCAATTCGATCTGGCGGCGCGACGCCGACGGCCGCTGGCGCATCGTTTTCGACAAGGGCTATCCGTTTCGCGAGTGAGCGGCGAACGCGCCGCGTCGCCGCTGACGGCTATTCGACCGAACCGACGGCACGCCAGCCGAGCAGGAACACGCCCGTGCCGATGGCGGCGAAAACCAGTCCGGGCGTCAATCCGGCTCCGACGCCAAGCACCGCGCCGTAGGTGAGGAACAGATGACCGCCGAGGAGGGCGCCGGCGACGCCGAGCGCGATATCGAAGTACACGTTGTAATGGCCGCGCAGCAGCTGCCCCGCGAGCACACCCGCGACCAGCCCGAGCAGACCGAACCAGACATACTGCATTGGCATTTCGACCTCCGAGAAGCTGCAAATTCCGATCGGCCGAGCGCTTCGCCGATCGCGCCGAGGTCGTGGTGGGTTGTACTGGGATCGAACCAGTGGCCCCTGCTGTGTGAGAGCAGTGCTCTACCGCTGAGCTAACAACCCGGGCGCGGCGCGGCCCGCGAAGCGCGGGCAGGGGCGGATTTTACGCGTCCTGCCACCTCAGGGGCAACCGGCGCGCGAGGCGTAGAATGCGCGCCTCGCATGACCGCCATCCGCACGCGATTCGCGCCCAGCCCGACCGGTTTCCTGCACGTCGGCGGCGCGCGCACGGCGCTGTATGCGTGGGCTTTCGCGCGCAAGCACGGCGGTTCCTTCGTGCTGCGCATCGAGGACACCGATCTCGAGCGCTCGACCGGCGAATCGGTCGAGACGATCCTCGCCAGCCTGCGCTGGCTCGGAATCGGCTGGGACGAAGGGCCGTTCTTCCAGATGAAGCGCCTCGCGCGCTACATGGAAGTCGCCGAGGAACTGATCGCCGCGGGGCACGCGTATTACTGCTGGGCCACCAAGGACGAACTCGAGGCGATGCGCGAGGCGCAGCGCGCGCGCGGCGTCAAGCCGCGCTATGACGGCCGCTGGCGGCCGGAGCGGGCGCGCGCCGCGGGGCTCGCGCCGCCGACCGACCGGCCGCCGGTGGTGCGCTTTCGCACGCCGGAGGCGGGCGAGATTGGCTGGTACGACCTCGTCAAGGGCGCGATCGCGTTCCCCAACGCCGAGTTGGACGACCTGGTGCTGCTGCGCGCCGATGGCGTTCCGACCTACAACTTCGGCGTCGTGGTGGACGATCTCGACATGGGCATCACGCACGTCATCCGGGGCGACGACCACGTCAACAACACGCCGCGCCAGATCCACATCTTTCACGCGCTCGGCGCCAAGATGCCGGAGTTCGGCCACGTGCCGATGATCCTCGGCGCCGACGGCGAGCGGCTCTCGAAGCGCCACGGCGCGGTGAGCGTGACGCAATATCGCGACGACGGCTTCCTGCCGGAGGCGCTCGTCAATTACCTGGCGCGCCTGGGCTGGTCGCACGGCGACGACGAGATCTTTTCCGCCGCGCAGCTCGTCGAATGGTTCGACCTGGCGCACGTCAGCCGCTCGCCGGCGCAGTTCGATCCCGGGAAACTCGCCTGGCTCAACCAGCAGTACCTGAAGCAGGCCGACGATGCGCGGCTCGCCAAGCTGGTCGCGCCGGCGCTGCGCTCGCTCGGGGTCGACCCGGGCGCAGGCCCTGCGCTCGACAAGGTGGTGGCCCTGCTCAAGGACCGCGCCACCACGGTCCTGCACCTGGCGGAGGCGGCGCGCCTGTTCTATCAATACGAAACGCCGTCGCCCGCGAAGCTCGCCGAGCTCGTCACCGAGCGCACGCGCCCGGCGCTCAAGATGCTCGAGACCCGCTTGGCCGATGTCGGCTGGGAGCGGCGCACGCTCGGCGAAACCGTGAGCGGCGTGCTCAAATCGACCGGGCTCAAGATGCCGGAACTCGCCATGCCGGTAAGATTGCTCGTCACGGGCCGCACCCAGACGCCCTCGCTCGACGCCGTGCTGGAACTGCTCGGGCGCGAAACCGTGCTGGCGCGGCTGTCACATCATCTCAACAACGACTGAAGGAGTAGCCATGTTGCGAACGCTGATCGGATCGATGCTTGCCCTGTTTGCCGCCTGCGCGCTGGCGCAGCAGATGGAGCCCGGCGAGTGGGAGTTCACCAACACGATGAGCTCGCCGATGCTGCCGCAGCCGCAGACCATGACGATGAAGAAATGCGTCACCAAGGACGATGTCAGCGACCCTACGCGCTGGCAGGGCAAGCCCGAGACCGATTGCAAGATGACGCCGAAAGGCAAGACCGGCGACAGTTTCTCGTGGGAGATGTCGTGCCCGAAGTCCGGCATGCGCGGCGCCGGCATGGTGCGCTATGGCAAGGGCACGGTAGAGAGCGAGACCAAGATGAGTTCTTCCGGCCAGGGCCAGAGCTTCGACATGACCACCCGGATGAAGGGCCGCCGGCTGGGGCCCTGCAAGTCCTGAGTTTTCGCGGTGCGCTCGCTGTTTCCGGTTGTCCTGAGCGGCCTGCGCCGCTATAATTCGCGCCCTTGCGTGGGGGTATAGCTCAGCTGGGAGAGCGCTTGCATGGCATGCAAGAGGTCACCGGTTCGATCCCGGTTA
>MERE01000108.1 GCA_001771975.1 Betaproteobacteria bacterium RIFCSPLOWO2_02_FULL_68_150
GCATCCGGCAGATCGAGGCCAAGGCGCTGGAGAGAATGCGCAAGGCGATCGCGGCGCAGGATCCACAGCTCCGGCTGGCGAGACCCGCAGCGGCCTAGCCCCGCCTCCTGGGTCACGCCGAACGCCCGCCCGCGCGGCCGTTTTTCCCTGGTGGCCCGGCCCGTCCTGCCTCATGGCGCGCGGATCTGCGGCATTGATGACGCGTGCTGTTGCAGCAGGGTGGCAAACATCTCCGCCGACATCGGCTTGTTGAAATAGTAACCCTGCACCGCGTCGCAGGCGTGTTCGCGCAGGAAATCCGCCTGCTCCTGCGTCTCGACACCTTCCGCGACGACGGTGAGGCTGAGGGACTTGCCCATCGCGATGATCGCCTCGGTCACCGCCTTGTCCTCGGGGTTTCCGATCACATCGTGAATGAGGGAGCGATCCACCTTGAGCGTATCGACGGGATAGCGCTCGATTTGAGCGTACCCCATTCCAAAATCATCCAGAGCCACCCGCACCCCCAGGCGCTTGATCGCGCCGAGCACCTCGATCGCCCGCTCGGAATCGCGCATCACCACGCTTTCGGCCACCTCGAGCTCCAGCAGATCCGCTGGCATGCCGCTCTGCTCCAGCGCGCCGCTGATGTGCTCGATCAGAGAGTCATCGTTGAACTGCCGCGCGGACAGCTTGACCGCCATGCACAGGTGCGCGAGACCCGCGCGCTGCCAGGCAACGTTCTGCGCACAGGCAGTGCGCAGCACCCACCGGCCGATGGGCACCATCAGGTCGGTTTCCTCGGCGATCGGGATGAAGCGCGCAGGCGCCACGATTCCCAGGTCGGGATGCTGCCAGCGCAATAGCGCTTCCACCCCGGTGACCTGCCCGGTCCTGAGGTCCAGTCTCGCCAGGTATCGCAGGGATAGCTCGTGTTGTTCCAGGGCGCCGCGCAAGCCCGTCTCCAGCGCGAGGCGCTCGAGCGACGGCACCGGGGTGTCCACGGAGTAGAACTGGAAATTGTTCTTGCCCTTGTCCTTGGCCAGGTACATGGCGATGTCGGCGTGCTTCATCAGCGATGGCTCGTCTTGCGCGTCGGCCGGGAACATGCTGATCCCGATGCTCGCCGTCACCCGGCAATCCCGTCCGTGGATGCGAATCGGCCTGAGGATGGCGGCGAGGACTTTGCGTGCGACCGCGCTGACTTGATCGGCATCGCCGACTTCCGCGGTCAGCAGCACGAACTCGTCGCCGCCCAGTCTGGCGACGACGTCGCTCGCCCGGAGGCACCCGGCCAGCCGCACACCGATCTCCTTGAGCAGCGTGTCGCCCGCCTCGTGGCCGAGCGTGTCGTTGACGATCTTGAAGCGATCCAGATCGATGAACAGCACCGCAAACGCGTGCCCGTAACGGCGTGCCGTGTGGATCGCGAAGTTCATCAGCTCGCTGAACATCGCGCGATTCGGCAGGGCCGTCAGCGCGTCGTGGGTCGCCTGGTAACAGATGCGCTCGTCAGTCTGCTTGCGCCGCAAAAACTGGCCGATCTGGCTGCCGATGATGCACACGGCCTGCAGCAGCCGCGCGTCGGGATCGCGCAATTGACGCGTGGCGAAATCGAACACGCCCAGCACCTTGCCGCCGGAGGCCGCCGCAAATCGGAACGCCCCGCGCAGTCCGGTCTCCTGGGCGAGCTCCTTGCGCAGCACACGCGGATCTTGAGTGACATCGGCGACCCACAGCGGCTGACCCGTCTGCCATACCGTGCCGATCAGGCCGACGCCGCGGCGAAAGACCACGCCGCGGGATTCCTCGATGAAGCGCGCGGTAACGGTCTCGGCACCCGGTGCGACCCAGAAGGCATCGGGCCGCAGCACATCGGCATCTTCGTCCACGCGCCAGTATTGTCCGTACTCCCAGGATTCCGTTTCGCAGATTGCCTGGATCGCCGCCTGCAGTGCCATTTTCACGCTGTCCGCGTCCGCAAGGCAAAGCGTTACGGCGTGCTCCAGCCGGAGCAACTGCTCGGCGCGCCGGCTCGCCGTGACGTCCCTCGCGACACCGCAATATCCCTTGAATCGTCCCGCGGCATCGAAGCGCGGCTGCCCGCTGGCGCTGGCGTAACGCAACGCCCCCGACTCGCCGGTGCGCTTGACGATGAGGTCGGCGAAAGGTTGTCTCGCATGCCGGGTGGCCCAGTGCCCGTCCCAGCTGCCACCGTCTCCATCCGGGACCGCACCGTGGTCCCAAAGCGCCCTGCCGACAAAGACCTGCGGGTCCATCCCCAGCAGTTCCGGTCCCTCGCCCGTGATCAGGACAAAGCGGTGCTCCTCGTCCTGCTCCCAGTACCAGTCGACCGAAAGCGCGAGCAGGCTTTTCAGGCGCTGCTCGCATTCGCGCAAGGTGCGAGCCGGGACTTCGGTCTCGCCTCCCCTGTTCTTTCCGCCCGTTCTCACGGCGCCTCGCGCAAACGTGCCCGTTCCGGATTCACCTTTCCTTGTGCCCTCTCGCCCGGCGCGGCCGCTTTCAGCAGCGCCGTCATCTCCTCGAAGGGCAGCGGCTTGCTGAAGAGGTAACCCTGCATCTGGTCGCAACGCAGCAGCCGCAGCATCTTCGCCTGCTCTTCGGTCTCGACGCCTTCAGCGACCACGATCAGCCTGAGCGAATGCGCCAGTGAAATGATGGTGCGCACGAGCGTCGCCGCGTCCGCGTTGTCGAGCATCGTGATGATGAACGAGCGATCGATCTTGAGCGTCTGCAGCGGCAGTTTGGCGAGGTAGGCGAGCGACGAATGGCCGGTGCCGAAATCGTCGATCGCGATGTCCATACCCAGGTCGCGGACCGCCTTCAGCTTCGCGATGTTGCTCTCGATGTCGTGCATGACGAGGCTCTCGGTGATCTCCAGATCGATTCCGGGGCGCGCCGCGCCGTCCTTGATCGCGTGAGCCAAGACAGCGACGAAATCCTCCTGGCGCAACTGGATCGCGGAAACATTGACCGAGACGCGCGGCGCCGGCAGCCCCTGGTCGTGCCAGCGCAGGTGATCCGCGACCGCCTTGCGGAGCGCCCAGGCGCCGACCTCCACGATCATGCCGGCTTCCTCGAGCATCGGAATGAACTGCGCCGGCGGGACCAGGCCCCGCTCCGGGCTGATCCAGCGCAGCAGCGCCTCGGCGCCGGCGATGTTGCCGTTCTCGAGGTCCACCTTGGGCTGGTAGTGCAGCGCGAATTCGTCCCGCTCCAGCGCCTTGCGCAGGTGGCTCTCGAGCGCCAACTTCTCGAGCGCCCGGGTATTCATGACGGCGTTGTAATACTGATAGCCGTTGCGTCCCTGCTGTTTCGCGTGGTGCATCGCGCTACCGGCGCCTTTGCGCAGGCTGTCGGCGTCCTTGCCGTCGAGCGGGTAGACCGCGATGCCGATGCATGCGCTCGCCACGATCTCGTTGCCGTCCAGATCGAACGGCCGCGCGAGCGCTTCGAGGATGCGGCGCGCGACGTTGGCGGTGTCCTGGGCCCGGTGAACCCCGTCGAGCAGCACGCTGAATTCGTTGCCGCCCTGGCGCGCGACGAAGTAATTGGCCTCGTTGCGGTCACTGAGCGCGACGAAGTCGGTCTGGCGCAGGGTCCTGGCGAGACGGTTTGCGGTTTCCTGCAGCAGCAGGTCGCCGGCTTCGTAACCGAGCGTGTCGTTGATGCGCTGGAAGCGGTCGAGGTCGAGCGAAAGCACCGCGAGCACGCCGCCGCCGCGCTCGGCCCGCGCGATGGCGCGGCCCAATTGCTCCTTGAACAGGCTCCGGTTCGGCAGCCCGGTCAGGCTGTCGTACAGCGCGAGCTGGTGGATCCGCTCTTCGACGCGCTTGCGCTCGGTGATGTCCTGGGCGGTCCCCTCGATGCGCGCCGGCACGCCAAAGCCGTCGCATTGGACTTCTCCCTGCGCATGCACGACGCGGATGCTGTCGTCCGGGCGCATGACGCGGAAGTCCGCGTTGAACCGCTCTCGCCGCTGCAGGGCCGTGTCCAGCGCCTCGTCGACGACCGGCCGGTCGTCCGCGTGCAGCAGCTGGAGGAGGGATTCGCGCGAGGCAGGCAACTGCTCCCGCGTGCGACCGGTCATGCGGTAAATCTCGTCCGAGCACTGGATCTCGCCGGTCGCCAGGTTCCATTCCCAGTGCCCGAGTTTTGCGATGCGCTGCGCATTGGTGAGCCGCGCCCGGCTCTGCGCGAGGTCGAGAAACGCCCGGCTCGCGCGCAGCAGGTAACGCACCCGGTGGACCAGCATCGGCCAGGCGATCGGCTTGGTGATGAAGTCGGTGGCGCCGACTTCGAAGGCACGGTTGATCGAGGCGGAATCGTCCAACCCGGTCATCATCAGCACCGGGATGTGCGCGCCTGCTTCGAGCACGCGCAGTGCCTTGCAGGCCCCGTAGCCGTCGAGCACCGGCATCATGACGTCGAGCAGGACGATGTCCGGCCGCAGCCGCTCGAACGCCGACAGGCCGGCGAGGCCGTCATTCGCCTCCTCCACGGCGAAGCCGCCCTGCTCGAGCGTTTCGCGCGCGAGCACGCGGGTGATGCTGTCGTCGTCGACGACCAGAACGAGTTGCGTGGCGTTGGAAGTACTCATGGCTGTGGCTCCGTATGGGTGAGCGCCGCCCGGGTTGCGGCGGCCTGTTCCGCCAGCGCGGCGCGGACGCGGGCGTATTCGATTTCGATCCGGTTGAGCGCGT
This sequence comes from Betaproteobacteria bacterium RIFCSPLOWO2_02_FULL_68_150, assembly GCA_001771975.1. Lineage (GTDB taxonomy): Bacteria > Pseudomonadota > Gammaproteobacteria > Burkholderiales > SG8-39 > 2-02-FULL-66-14. Next base: position 4,704 of record MERE01000108.1, read on the forward strand.
GTTCGACTTCCGCCAGGTTCCCGGCACGCGCGCGGGCTTCCATGTCTTTGCACAGCCCCGCGAGCCGCAGCGCCCCCACGGTCGCACTGCTCGACTTGAGCGTATGGGCGGCGCGCTGCAGCACGCCGCTGTCCCCGGCCGCAATCGCCTCGCGCATCGACTGCGCGAGGCGCGGCGCATCGTCGAGATAGCATGCAACCACCTTGTCCAGGAGGCTGGGCGCGCCGGAGCGCTGCAGCGCACGGATTTCGTCGAGCGCCTTCGAATCGATCGCTCCTGCGCCCACGGTCTCATCCGCGGCAGGCGCAGCCGGCGCCGGCGCTGCGGGTCCGGGTGAATGCACCTCGGACAAGCGCGCATTGCCGTGCTTGACCCAGTTCGTCAATACGCTCCAGAGCTGGCTCTTGCCGAACGGCTTGGCCAGATAATCGTCCATGCCGGCAGCGACGCAGCGTGCACGGTCGCCGCCCAGGACATTGGCGGTCAGCGCGACGATCGGAACGCGTGCAGCCGGGGCCGCGCCCGCCGCCTCCAAACTGCGTATCGCAGCGGTCGCCTCGAATCCGTCCATCTCCGGCATCTGGCAGTCCATCAGGACGAGATCGAAGCGGCCGCCCTGCACCGCGGCAACGGCTTCGCGCCCGTTCGCCGCCACACGCACCTCGCAACCGAAGCCATTCAGCATCGCCGATGCGACCTCCTGATTCACCGCGCTGTCCTCGACCAGCAGGACCTGGGCATCGATGCGTCGGCGCTCCCCGCCTGCAACTGCGGCCTGCGGGGCTTGCTGCGCGACGCCGGCCGCCTGCGCGATCGCCCGGCGCAAGTCCGCCGGCCGCACCGGCTTGCTGAGATAACTCACGATCCCGGCCTCGCGCGCCGATCCGGCGTCGCCGGGCGACACCATCGAGCTGAGCATGATCAGCGCCACTGCGGAGACGGCCGGGTCGGCCTTGATGGCCCGCGCCAGCTCGATGCCGTCCATGCCCGGCATCTTCATGTCGATGATGGCGAGGGGGTAGGGCGCGCTGCGCGCGGCGGCCGCGCGCAGCATGTTCAGCGCCTGCGCGCCGCTTTCGGCGCTGCCCTCGCTCATGCCCCAGCCCGCAACCTGGTTTTGCAGGATCGTGCGGTTGGTGGAATTGTCCTCGACGATCAGCACGCGCAGGCCGTTCAGGTCGTCAATGGGCAGCGCCGCCGCGGGCGCAGGGCCCTCCGCGATGCTCGCGCGCAGGCTGAAGTGAAAGCACGATCCCCTGCCCGGTTCGCTGCGCAGGCCGATCTCCCCGCCCATCATCTCGACGAGCTGTTTCGAGATCGCCAGTCCCAGGCCGGTGCCGCCGTACTTGCGCGTCGTCGAGCTGTCGGCCTGGGTAAAC
>MERE01000109.1 GCA_001771975.1 Betaproteobacteria bacterium RIFCSPLOWO2_02_FULL_68_150
GGCGGCAAGCTTCCGAGCGTGCTGACGCCAGGCGGCCGCCGCCGTTATCCGGTAGAGGCGGTCCTGCGACTGCTCGATCAGCTGACGCAGGGCGCGCGCGCGCCGCAGCGCCGCAAACGCAGCCTGCGCTGAGTGCGCCGGCAATCAGATCATGCCCATGCCCTTGAGCACCGACAGCATCACCGCCGCCGCCACCACCGAGCCGATCTGGCCGCCGGTGTTGGCGCCGGCAGCGTGCATCAGCAGGTGGTTTTTCTTGTTGTAGCGCAAGCCCTGCACCTGCACTACGCGCGCGGCCATCGGATAGGCCGAGATTCCGGCGGCGCCGATGAGCGGATTGACCTTGCCGCCGGTCGCCCAGCAGACCAGCTTGCCGAAGCCGACGCCCGCCACGGTATCGAGGCAGATGGCGATGAAGCCGAGGCCGAAGATCGCGAGCGTGGTGGGCTTGAGGAAGGCGTGGCCTTCCATCGTGGCGCCGATCGCGAGGCCGAGAAACAGGGTCACGATGTTGGCGATCTCGTTTTCCGAGGCCTTGGTCAGGCGCGCCACGACGCCGGATTCGCGCATGAAATTGCCGAGCATGATGGTGCCGAGGAGCGGCAGGCCCTTGGGTGCGATCAGCCCGCCGATCACCGTCACCACGATCGGGAACAGCAACCTGGTCGTCGGCGAGACGCTGCGCTTGATCGCGGCCATCTTGATGACGCGCTCTTTCTCGGTCGTCATCGCCTTCATGATCGGCGGCTGGATGATCGGCACCAGCGCCATGTAGGAATAGGCCGCTACCGAGATCGGACCGAGCAGCTGCGGCGCGTACTGCGACGCCACGTAAATCGCGGTTGGGCCGTCGCAGGCGCCGATCACCGCGATCGCGACGGCTTCCAGTTCGGGAAAGCCGAGCGCCAGCGCCAGCATCAGGGTGAGGAAGATCCCGACCTGACCCGCGGCGCCGAAGAGCAGAATTTTCGGGTTCTCCAGCAGCGGCCCGAAATCGGTCATCGCGCCGATGCCGACGAAAATGAGCAGCGGGAACAGCTCGTTCGCCACCCCGGCGTCATAGAGCGTGCGCAGGAACCCGCCCTGGTCCATCAAATCGCTCAGCGGCAGGTTGACGAGCAGGCAGCCGAAGCCGATCGGCACCAGCAGCAGCGGCTCGACGCCCTTCTTCACCCCGAGAGTGAGCAGGGCCGCGGCGATCGCGAGCATGACGACGTTGGGGCCGCCGTGCGTGGCGAGGTGCACGACGCCGCTGGTGAGTCCGGTAAGGCCGGTGACGATGCTGTCGATCACGTCTCGCGCCTCCCGCTAGGCTTTCTTTTCCGGGGCGGCGGCTGCTTCCTGCAGCGGGAAGATCTTCTTCAGCAGGTCGATGACGAGGCTCATCACCCAGAGCGTGAGAAACGTTCCGCCCACGCCTACGATCATCAACGTCAGTCCGAACGTCCATTTGTCCATCGCGAGCCGAGCCTCCCTCGATTCCCGGCGCCACGCGCTCCGGGCAAGGGCGCATCTTGTCGAGCCTCCCTATCCGGCGACCTGACATAGATCAACTTGTCGGGTGAAACCTTGCGCCGGCATTCCGGCAGCAAGGGAAGACCATGCTTTTCCCGCCGCACACGGCCGCGGTACCATGTTCCGGCGACAAGGCCGAGGGAGGGGCTCAAAACCTGGTGAGCGGCACCCAATTCAAACAGCGCCTGGCGGCGATTCTGGCTGCGGACGTGGCGGGTTACTCGCGCCTGATGGCAGCGGACGAGCGCGCGACCGTGGCCGCGCTCGATGCGGCGCGCAGGGTGTTCCGTTCGCACATCGAATCCAGCCAGGGGCGGGTGATCGACATGGCGGGTGATTCGGTGCTGGCGGTGTTCGAGACTGCTGCCGGTGCGGTATCGGCGGCCCTGGCGATTCAGCAGGATCTGCAGGCAGAGACGATTCCCGAAGATCGGCGCATGCGCTTTCGCATCGGCGTGCACCTCGGCGACTTGATCGAAAAGGCCGATGGTACGGTCTACGGCGACGGTGTGAACATCGCCGCGCGGCTGGAAGGCCTGGCCGAGCCGGGCGGGATCACGGTGTCCGAGTCGATCCGCACTGCGGTGAAGGGCAAGGTTGGCGCAAGCTTCGAGAACCAGGGCGAGCAGAAGGTGAAAAACATCGCCGATCCGGTGCGCGCCTACCGGGTCGGCCCTGCCGCAGCGAAGCTCTCGCCGCCACCGGGCGAGGATGCGTTGTCGTTGCCGGACAAGCCCTCGATCGCGGTGCTGCCGTTCGCCAACATGAGCGGTGACCCCGAACAGGAATATTTCGCCGACGGCATTACCGAGGACATCATCACCGACATGTCGTGCGTTTCCGGGCTGTTCGTGATCGCGCGCAACTCCTCGTTCGTGTTCAAGAATCAGGCGGTCGACGTGAAGGAAGTCGGGCGCCGGCTCGGCGTGCGGCACGTGCTCGAAGGCAGCGTGCGCAAGGCGGGGGCACGCGTGCGCATCACCGCGCAGTTGATCGACGCCGAAACCGGCGGACATGTCTGGGGCGAGCGCTTCGACCGCGACCTGGAGGACATCTTCGCGGTGCAAGACGAAGTCACGCGCCGCATCGTCGACGTGCTCAAGGTAAAGCTCACCGTTCCCGAGCGCACCAACCGCGGGCAACGCGGCAAGGTCAATGCCGAGGCCTACGACTACACGATGCGCGCGCGCGGCTGCGTGATGCAATTCACGCCCGAAGCGGCAACCGAGGCCCGGGCGCTGCTCCATCGCGCGCTGCAGATCGACCCTGGCTCCGCTACTGCCTACGCGCAGCTCGCGCTGGTGCATGCGACGGAGTACGTCAACGGCTGGACCCAGGCCGGCGCGGACCACGTGGAACGGGGCATGACGTACGCGCGCAAGGCGATCGAGCTCGATCCCGAGGAGGCCATCGCCTATCGGTCGCTGGCGATGCTCATTCTCTGGCAGAGGGACTACGCGTCCGCGGAGCAGGCCGCCAGGCGGGCGATCGAACTGGCCCCGAACTACTCCGGGGGCTTCGCTTCGCTCGGACAGGTGCTGGACTTTTCCGGGCGGCACGAAGCCGCGATCGAGGCCTTCGAACAGGCGCTGCGACTCGATCCGGAGATGGACCTGTTGCTGCATCTGCTCGGTCGTGCACAGCTCGGAGCGGGCCGCACGGCCGAAGCGGAAAACAGTTTCAAGCGGCGCTTGATCCGCAGTCCGCGCTCCGACATGAGCCGCGCCTACCTCGCGTCGCTCTATGGATCGACGGGCCGCCTGGAGGAGGCGCGGCGGCTGTGGGACGAGATCCTCGAGATCAACCCGAAGTTCTCGATCGGGCACCTGCGCCGCGTGCTGCCTTACAAGGATCCCGTGTGGTTCGAGCGTTTCCTGGACGGCTTGCGCCAGGCAGATCTCGCCCGGGGCGAAGCCTGAACGCCGTGCGCAACGCCAGTCAACACGCCAACGAGGCGCCGCGAGCGCCTACTGCACGCGCTCGAAAATCACGGCGAGCCCCTGGCCTACGCCGATGCACAGCGACACGGCTGCGTACTTCGCGCCCGACTCCTGCATCTGGCGCGATACGGTGAGCGCAAGGCGCGCCCCCGAACAGCCGAGCGGGTGGCCGATGGCGATGGCGCCGCCGTTCGGGTTCACGCGCGGGTCCTTGAAATCGACGTTCATCAGCCTCAAGCAGGCGAGCACCTGGCTCGCAAACGCCTCGTTGATCTCGATGATGTCCATGTCGGCGAGCTTCAGCTTGGCGCGCTCGAGCGCGCGCGGGATTGCGTAGGCGGGCCCCACGCCCATGATGCGCGGCTCTACAGCGGCCGAGGCGGCGGAGAGGATCCGCGTCAGCGGCTTCCTGCCGTTTCTCTCACCCCACGCGCGGCTCGCGATCACCAGCGCCGCGGCGCCGTCGTTCACGCCGGAGGCGTTGCCCGCCGTCACCACGCCGCCCTCGAACAGCGGTTTCAGCCTGGCGAGCGCTTCCATCGTCGCGTCGCGCCGCGGATGCTCGTCCTGCTCGATCTTCCTGGGCGGCGCATCCTTTTTCCGCGAAGGCAGCGCGACCGGCAGGATTTCGCCCTGGTAGAACCCCTCGGCCTCGGCCTTGGCGTATTTTTTCTGCGAGGCGAGCGCGAATTCGTCCGCGTCCTGCCGCGTGACGCCGAAATCCTTCGCCACGTTGTCGCCGGTCTGCGGCATCGAGTGATCGCCGTACTGCTTCATGATGCGCGGGTTCTGGAAGCGCGCGCCGATGGTGCTGTCGTACATCTTCAGGTCGCGGCTGAACGGCGCATCCGCCTTGCCGAAGACGTACGGCGCGCGCGACATGCTCTCGACGCCGCCCGCGATGTAGAGCTCGCCCTCGCCGCAGGTGACGGCGCGCGCGGCGTCGGTCACCGCCTGCAGACCGCTCGCGCAGAGGCGGTTCACGGTCACCCCGGGGGTGGTCGGCGGCAGGCCGGCGCCCAATGCGGCCCAGCGCGCCACGTTGCGGCAGTCCTCGCCCGCCTGGTTGACGCAGCCGAGCACGATGTCGGTGATTTCCTCGGGCTTGATGGCGTTGCGCTTCACCACCTGCGCGATGACCTCGGCAGCGAGGTCGTCCGGCCGCACGCCCGAGAGGGCGCCGGCATAGCGTCCGATGGGTGAGCGCAGCCCGTCGTAGAGGTAGGCATCGAGCATGGGTGTTACTCCGGTGTCAGAAGGGAAATGCCGAGGCGCGCGCGGCGCCGCAGCCAGGGGCTCGGACGGTAGCGCGGGTCCTGGTAGAAGGCGTGCATCGCTTCGAGAATCGTGAGCACTTTCGCGCCGCCGATGGCGTCACCCATGGCGAGCGGCCCGTGCGGGTAGCCCAGGCCGAGCATCACGGCGCGGTCGAGGTCGGCGGGCGTGGCGATGCGCTGCTGCACGATGTCGCAGCCGACGTTGACGATGTGCGCGACGACCCGCTGCGCGACGAAACCGGGCGAGTCGCGGATCACCGACACCGGCACGCCGTCGGCGGCGAGCAGCGCGTGCGCCGCGTCGCGCGCTTCGGGCCTGGTGACCGGCGTCGTCATGAGCGTGCGCCGCTTGGCGAAGCCGAACACGGGGTCCACGGCGACGGTGCGCGCGGGATCGATCAGCAGTTGCAGCGCCGTGGTGGTCGCGTCCTGCCCGAGCGGCGCTACGAAGCATAGCGCCTCGGCGGAGGGCTTGGCGCCGTTTTCCACCTGCGCGCCGAGCTTGGCGAGCAATTCCTTCAGCGCGGGCGCGTTGGCTGCCACCCACGCAGGCAATGCGCGCTTCGCCGGCACCGCCGGCTCGGGAATTTTCTCCGCGGCACCGTCCTTGCCATAGGCGTACCAGCCGCGTGCAGTCTTGCGGCCGAGCAG
>MERE01000110.1 GCA_001771975.1 Betaproteobacteria bacterium RIFCSPLOWO2_02_FULL_68_150
CAGGCGCGCGCGAGCGCGGTGGCGCGCTACGACCTGACGACGGTCTGCCTGCCGCGCCAGGTGCAGCTGGTGGAGCGCTTGGGGTCAGGGCGCCGCGGAACGGATTCGTTAGAATAGGTTTTTCTGCCCGCCCAAGGGAGATCTGCAGATGGCGAAATCCAAGCCCGCGGCCGCAGCGTTGTCGATGGCCGATCGCGACGGCTGGATCTGGCACGACGGCCGGCTGGTGCCGTGGCGCTCGGCCACGACGCACGTGCTGACGCACTCGCTGCATTACGGCCTGGCGGTCTTCGAGGGCGTGCGCGCCTACCAGAGCGCACAGGGCACCGGCATCTTCCGCCTGAAGGAACACACCGACCGCCTGTTCAATTCGGCGCACATCTACATGATGACGATCCCGTACACGCGGGAAAGGCTCATGCAGGCGCAGATCGACGTGGTGAAAGCGAACGGACATGCGGCCTGCTACATCCGCCCGATCGCGTTCTACGGCTCGGAGAAGATGGGCGTGTCGCCGGTCGGCGCCAAGGTGCACGTCGCGATCGCCGCCTGGCCCTGGGGCGCCTACCTCGGTCCCGAGGCGCTCGCCAAGGGCATCCGCGTCAAGACGGCGTCGGTGGCGCGGCACCACATCAACGTCACCATGGCGCGTTCCAAGATGTCGGGCACCTATCCCAACTCGGTGCTCGCGACGCTGGAAGCGACGCAGCACGGCTATGACGAAGGGCTGCTGCTCGACGTGAACGGCTTCGTCGCCGAGGGCGCGGGCGAGAACATCTTCATCGTCAAGGACGGCAGGATCTACGAGCCGCAGCTCACCTCCGCGCTCACCGGCATCACGCGCAGCACCGTCATCGAGCTCGCCCAGGGCCTGGGCTATGAAGTGATTTCGCGCCCGATGACGCGCGACGACATCTATATCGCCGACGAGGCCTTCTTCACGGGCACCGCGGCAGAGGTGACGCCGATCCGCGAGCTGGATCGGCGCGCCATCGGCGCCGGAAGATCGGGCCCGGTGACGCAGCGGCTGCAGAAGGCGTTCTTCGACGTCGTCAACGGAAGGGACCGCAAGCATCGCCACTGGCTCACGCCGGTGCCGATGGGCAGCGCGAAAGGCCGGTCATGAGCCTGCAGTCCGCAGAGACGTCGCGCCACGTCGAGGTCACGGAAAAGGACCTGCCGCTGCATTGCCCGACCCCGGCGGTGCCGCTTTGGGCACACCATCCGCGGGTGTTCCTCGACGTCGCGCGCCAGGGCGAGGCGCTGTGTCCCTATTGCGGCACCCGGTACGTTTACAAGGGAGCTGCCCCCAAGGGGCACTGATTTGCCCAGGATCCTGGTCGTCGCTCCGAACTGGATCGGCGACGCGCTCATGGCGCAGCCGCTGCTCGCGCGCTTGCGCGAGAAACTGCCCGATCTCAGGATCGATGTGCTGGCACCGGCCTGGGTCGCGCCCGTGCTGCGGCGCATGCCCGAGGTCGGCGAGGTCATCGAAACGGCGTTCCGCCACGGCGCGCTCGAGTTGCGTGCGCGCTGGCGGCTCGGCCGCGGCCTGAGGGCACGCCACTACGACCAGGCGCTCGTGCTGCCCAATTCCTGGAAGTCCGCGCTGCCGCCGTTTTTCGCCGACATTCCGCTGCGGAGCGGCTACGTCGGCGAGTCGCGCTTCGGCCTGCTCAACCTCGTCTATCGCAGCAAGGACCCGGGCGCATCGATGGCGCTGCATTACGCGCAGCTATCGGAGAAGCCTGGCAAGGCGCCGCGCGAGCCACTGCCGCAAACCGGGCTGAACGTCGATGCCGCAATCGCCGAGGCCACCGCGCAGCGCTTCGGGCTCGCGGGACGCTACGCGGTATTGTGCCCCGGCGCCGAATACGGTCCCGCCAAGCGCTGGCCGGGTTTCGCCGAATTGGCCGGGCGACTGCGCCTGCCGGTGGTGTTGCTCGGGTCTGTCAAGGATCGCGCGACCTGTGCGGGCATTGGCGGGAGGAATCTCGCCGGCGAGACCACGCTGGAGGAAGCGATCGAGCTCATCGCGTGCGCCGATTTCGTGGTGAGCAACGATTCCGGACTGATGCATGTAGCGGCGGCGGTAGGTACGCCGCAGGTGGCGCTGTTCGGTTCCTCGAGCCCGGTGCACACGCCGCCCCTTTCGGAGCGCGCCCGCGTGGTCTGGCTCGGCCTCGACTGCAGCCCCTGCTACGCGCGCGAATGCCCGCTCGGACATCTGCGCTGCCTGCGCGAGATCCCGGTCGAGCGGGTGCTCGAGGAGATCGGGCGGCTCGGCAACTCGGGGGCAGAGTAACATTTGTCCAGTTGGATCATTGCGTTACGAGTTCGCCGGTCAATGTTACTCTGACCCCGTAATGAGCACGCGCATTTTTCCCACCGCTCAGGACGCCGAGAACGCCTTCTACGAGGCGCTCGAGCGCAACGACCTCGAACTCATGATGGCGGTCTGGGCGGAGGACGAGGACATCGTGTGCGTGCATCCCACCGGCCCGCGCCTCGCCGGGCAGGAGCCGGTGCGCGACAGCTGGCGCCGTATTTTCGCCTCCGGGCAGCGGCTGCGCTTCCAGGTCGCGCAGCAGGTCACGCTTGCCGGGATGATGGTGGTGGTGCACAGCGTGCACGAAATCATCACCGTGGTGGGCGAGAAGCGCCCCCGGCCCGCGGTGGTGGCGACCAACGTGTATCTGCGCACCGCAGCGGGATGGCGCATGATCGTGCACCACACTTCCCCCGCTCCCGGCGCCAGTTCCGATCCTCCGCCGGAAGTACCGAAAATCCTGCACTGAGCGCCACGATGCGCCGCGCCGCGTCATCGCGCGCCCCCGTGCGGCGCGGCGAGCCCCCACGAAGGGCGTGAACAGCTACCGCGCCCCGTGGTGGCTGCCTGGCGGTCACCTGCAGACGATTGCGGCGGCGCTCGCCCGTGCGCCGCGCGTCGTCTTCGAGCGCGAGCGCTGGACCACGCCCGACGGCGACTTCGTCGACGTGGACTGGAGCGGGAACCCCGGCGCGCAACGCCTGCTGGTGCTGTTCCACGGACTCGAGGGCAGTTCGCGCAGCCACTATGCGCGCAGCATCGCGGCGCTGGCGGTGGCTTCCGGCTGGCGTTTCGCGCTGCCGCATTTCCGCGGCTGCTCCGGAGAACTCAACCGGCTGCCGCGCGCTTATCACTCGGGCGACAGCGACGAAGTGGACTGGCTGCTGCGACGCTTTGCGCAGCCTGGCGCCGCGCTTCACGCCGTCGGCGTCTCGCTCGGCGGCAACGCGCTGCTGAAATGGCTTGGCGAGCGCGGTGCGGCGGCAATCGCGCTGGTACGCCGTGCCGCTGCGATCTCGGCGCCGATCGACCTCGCTGCCGCAGGCGCGGCGCTCGACCGCGGATTCAACCGCCGCAGCTATACGCGCGTGTTTCTGACTACGCTCAAGGCCAAGGCCTATGCCAAGCGCACGCTGGGGCAACTTGGGTTCGACGAACGCCGCATGGCGCGCGCGCGCACCTTGCGCGAGTTCGACGATCTGGTGACCGCACCGCTGCACGGATTCCGCGACGCGGACGACTACTGGGCACGCGCCGCGGCATCGCCTTGGCTCGAGCGCATCGAGGTGCCTACGCTCCTGCTCAACGCGGGGAACGATCCGTTCCTGCCAGCAGCGGCCCTCGAGCGCGCCACGCGCCGAAGCTCGCGCCAGGTGCTGCTAGAATCGCCGCCCACCGGGGGCCACGTCGGCTTTCCCGGCCGCCGGCAGTGGCTGGCGCGGCGCATTCTCGACTTCCTCTCGCAACCGTGAACCTGCCCGCAGAAATCTTTCGCGCCTACGACATCCGCGGCGTGGTCGGAAAAACGCTCACGCCCGCAGTAATGCACGCCATCGGGCAGGCCCTCGGCACGCTCGGTATCGAGCGCGGTGCGCCGACGTTTGCGCTCGGACGCGACGGCCGGATCTCGGGCGAGGAACTTGCGCGCGCGCTCGGCGACGGCATCAACGCCGCGGGCGCCCATGTAATCGAGATCGGCATGGTGCCTACACCGGTGGCGTATTTCGCCGCGCAGCATCTCGGCTGCGAAAGCGCCGCGATGGTGACCGGCAGCCACAATCCGGCCGATTACAACGGCGTCAAGATGGTGATCGGCGGCAACACGCTTTCGGGCGACGAGATCCAGGAACTGCGCCGGCGCATCGAGCGCAGCGGGCTGGCGCGAGGGGCCGGAAAGCGCACGCACGCCGAGCTGCTCGACGCCTACGTAGGACGCATCACGGGCGATGTGCGCCTCGCGCGCCGCTTCCGGATCGCGATCGATTGCGGCAACGGCGTCGCCGGCGCCGTCGCGCCGCGGCTTTACCGCAGCCTCGGCTGCGAGGTGACGGAGCTCTACTGCGAGGTCGACGGACGCTTTCCGAACCATCACCCCGACCCGTCGCAGCCGAAAAACCTCGCCACCCTGATCGAGACGCTGCGCGCGGGCGACGCCGAAATCGGCCTCGCGTTCGACGGCGACGGCGACCGCCTCGGCGTCGTTACCAAGGACGGCGCCATCATCTACCCGGACCGTCAGCTGATGCTCTACGCCGCGGACGTGCTGCAGCGCAATCCCGGCGCCGAGATCATCTACGACGTCAAGTGCACGCGCCTGCTCGGACCCTGGATCGAGCGCCACGGCGGCAAGCCGGTGATCTGGAAGACGGGCCACTCGTTCATCAAGGCGAAGCTCAAGGAATCGGGTGCGCCGCTTGCGGGCGAGATGTCGGGCCACATCTTTTTCAAGGAGCGCTGGTACGGCTTCGACGACGCACTCTACTGCGGCGCGCGCCTGCTCGAGATCCTGGCGCGGCTGCCGGATGCCAACGCGGCGCTCAAGGGACTGCCGGATGCGCCCTCGACGCCGGAGCTGAACTGGAAGCTCGCCGAGGGCGAGCCGCATGCGCTGATCGCCCGGCTGCAGCAGGCGCGCCCGTTTCCCGGCGCCGAGCGCGTGCTCACCATCGATGGCGTGCGCGCAGAGTACCGGGATGGCTTCGGCCTCGCGCGCGCCTCGAACACCACGCCGGTCGTCGTGCTGCGCTTCGAAGGCGACACGCTGCAGGCGCTCGAGCGCATTCGCGAGGAATTCCGGCGCGTGCTGCAACCGCTGAAGCCGGGGGCGCCGTTACCGTTCTGAAGGGTTTCAAATACGTCTGCCGATTTGGCAACACCGCCAAGTCGGCAGATCGATAACGTCAAATTTTCGCCCAGCCTCTTGTTGCGACCTGCGCTCGCCTGAAAAAAAATCAGCCTGCCGCGCGCTTCAGGCCCCCTAGAAGCGCGGCCACCGGACGCTGGCGCTGCCGCGAAGGCACGGCAGCCGACTCGGCCGGTGCGGCCGTCGCCGTGCCCGGCTCATAGGGTTTGGAAAAAATCGGATCCGCGGGCCGCTGCGGGCCCGCGGTCGCCTGGCGCGGCGCAGTCGCGTGCGCAGGCACCAGACGCGGTGCCGGCGCGCTGTTCCTCGTCCGCACATCGCGCCTTGGCGCCACATCGCGGATTGGCACCGCGTCACGGCCCATGAGCGCCGCAATGGTGGCACCGTCCGGCTCGAATCCCGGCACCAGCACGCGATCGATGCGCTTGCGGATCAGTTTCTCGATCGCGCCGAGCGACTCCAGGTCGTCGGGCGATACGAGCGATATGGCTTCGCCCGTCAGCCCGGCCCTGCCGGTGCGCCCGATCCGGTGCACGTAGTCCTCGGGCGAACGCGGGATGTCGAAGTTGATTACCTGCGGCAATGACTCGATGTCGAGGCCGCGCGACGCGACGTCGGTCGCCACCAGCACCGCGGACTTGCCCGCCTTGAACGCCTCCAGTGCCAGCTCGCGCTCGCCCTGCGACTTGTCGCCGTGGATCGCGTCGGCGTGGATGTGGTCCTTGCGCAGCTGATGCGCCAGGCGGTTGGCGCCGATGCGCGTGCCGCAGAAGACCAGCACCTGCTTCAGGCCGCGCGTCTGGATGAGGTAGGCGAGCAGCTCGCGTTTTTTCTGCCGCGCCACCGGGTGCAGCACGTGCGACACGAGCTCGGCCGGCGCGTTGCGGGCCGCGATCTGGATTTGCGCCGGGTCCTTCAGGATGGTCGCCGCAAGCCTGCGGATCTCGTCCGGAAAAGTGGCCGAGAACATCAGGTTCTGACGCACCGGCGGCAGCAGCGCAATGATGCGCTTGATGTCGGGCATGAAGCCCATGTCGAGCATGCGGTCGGCTTCGTCCAGGATCAGCACGCTCACCTGGTTGAACATTACCGTCTTGTTCTGCACGTGATCGAGCAGCCGGCCGGGGGTCGCCACCAGGATCTCGACGCCGCGGCGCAACTCGGCGATCTGCGCGTTCATGTCGACGCCGCCGTACACCACGGTGCTGCGCAGCGGCAAGTGCTTGCCGTATTCGCGGAAGCTCTCGTAGACCTGGACCGCCAACTCGCGCGTCGGCGTGAGCACCAGCGCGCGCACCGGATGCCGCGCGGGCGATGCGGAAGGGCTCGCGTACTGCGCGAGGCGCTGCAGCGTGGGCAATGCGAAAGCCGCGGTCTTGCCGGTTCCGGTCTGCGCGCCCCCCATGAGGTCGCGCCCCGCGAGCACCAGCGGGATGGCCTCTTGCTGGACCGGGGTCGGCTGCTCGTAGCCGAGTTCGCGCACCACCTGAACGAGCGGCGGAATCAGACCGAGCGAATCGAAACCTGAACTAATGACGGGGTGTCCGGGGATGCTTCAAAGCGCGCGCATTATACTCCCGCCCCCGTGATTCTGCTCAGAAACCTCGCCATTGCCCGCGGTCCGCAGCGCCTGTTCGCGGGCGTCTCGCTCAGCCTCGAGCGCGGCTGGAAGATCGGACTGGTGGGAGCCAACGGTAGCGGCAAGACGAGCCTCCTGGCGCTGCTCGCGGGGGAACTCGCGCCGGATTCAGGCGACTGCGTCGTGCAGCCGGGCACGCGCATCGCGTGCATCGCGCAAGAAGCCCCGGCGCTCGGCCAGTGCGTGCTCGACTACCTGCTCGACGCCGACCAGGATCTGCGCGCCGCCGAGGCCGCCATCGCACACGGCGAGCGCTCGGGCGACGGCCATCGTATTGCGGAGGCGCACGAGCGCTACGCTCAGGCCTGCGGCTACACGGCGCAGGCGCGCGCGCAAAGCGTGCTCGGCGGACTTGGTTTCGCGCCGGCCGATGCGCGTCGCGCGCTACGCGAATTCTCGGGCGGTTTTCGCATGCGGCTCAATCTGGCGCGCGCCCTGATCCAGCCCTCCGGCCTGTTGCTGCTCGACGAGCCGACCAACCATCTCGACCTGGACGCGATCCTGTGGCTCGAGAACTGGCTGCGCGGCTACGCCGGCACCCTGCTGGTGGTATCGCACGACCGCGATTTTCTCGACCGCGCGACCGGGCACACGCTCGCGATCGCGGGCGGCGCGCTGCGGCTCTATACCGGCAACTATTCATTCTACGAACGGCAGCGCGCGCTCGAGCTCGAGCAGCGCTCGAGCGCCGCGGCAAAGCAGGAGCGCGAGGTGCAGCGCATTGCCGCCTTCGTGTCGCGCTTTCGCGCCAAGGCGAGCAAGGCACGCCAGGTGCAGAGCCGCTTGAAGAGCCTGGAGAAGATGGCGCGCGTGGCGCCGGTGTACGCCGCGGAATCGTTCCGCATCCAGTTCGAGGCACCGCTGCGGCAGCCGGAGCGCGTGGT